>NZ_JBHTBJ010000015.1:0-169526 GCF_042664765.1 Paractinoplanes rhizophilus
AGGGCCTTTCCGCTCGACTTGCATGTGTTAAGCACGCCGCCAGCGTTCGTCCTGAGCCAGGATCAAACTCTCCAACAAAAACCTTGTCAAAAAGCATCCTGACAACAAAAGTTGCCAAAGGAATCCAAGCCGGATCAAACCGGCCAGGGAAAAAACTACATTTGGCACTGGCTTTACAAGCACCCTGTTGAGTTCTCAAAGAACAACCACACCCGAAGTAAAACCACCCTCGGGGCAACCGCTCAAACTTACCTGGTCGGTTTCGCCACCGCAAGATCCTAGATCTTGCTGGCACCGCCCAAATTTCCCCGCAAGACGCACCCGTGATTAAGCGGCTTGGTCGTCGAGGTAACCTCGCTGGACCGGCCGACGATCGCTGAGGCGATCAGTCTGCCCGGCTCCCTGCGGGCTTTGTAACTCTACCCGGTCAACTCCGCCGACGCAAACCCAGTTTTCAAGAGGATCTTCGCAGGCTATCGCCCGGTGCTTCGGCAAGTTTACCGCTCGCTTCCGCCGTCCGTGGAATCTCCGACGACCGTCACTTTCGTGCCGTTCCGTCCGGGTTTCCCGCGGGCAGAGAGAAAGTTACGTGATCACCGGCGGCCGATGCAAATCGACCCTCATGACCGCGAGGTCCCGCGCCCGCCCGCGGGACCATGACACAGTGGGGTCATGGGTTCCTCCCCCACGCTGGCGGCCGACGCCATCTCCGATCTCCTCCTCCCCGCCGGGCAGCTGGTGATCGGCGCACTTGTGCTGGTCACGCTGGTGATCTCGACCCTGCGCTTGGCCCGCCGCGGCCCCACCCGGATGGGCGGGGCTCTCCTGCTAACCGGCAGCGCCGTGATCGGGCTGGCACTGATCGGCTACCTGGTGCAGCTCCTGTGACCCCGGTCGCACCCGGTAATCTCAGGGCAGACGACGGTTCGCGAGGCTGGGCAGCTCCTCGCGAATCTTCTCCAGACGCGCCAGGTCAAGCTCGGCCGTGGCGATCGTGACGTCGTCCGGCGCCTGCGCGAGCACCGTCCCCCACGGGTCGATCACCATGCTGCGGCCGAAGCACGTACGGGATGGCTCGTGGTCCCCGATCTGGCCGGCGGCGACCACATAGCACTGGTTCTCGATCGCGCGGGCCCGCAACAGGACCTCCCAGTGGTCGCGTCCGGTGTGCATCATGAACGCGGCCGGCACCACCAGCACCCGGGCTCCGTCGATCGCCAGACGCCGGTACAGCTCGGGGAAACGAAGGTCGTAGCAGATCGACAGGCCGGTAGGGATGCCGGCGATGTCGGCGACCACGGTGCGCTCGCCCGGCGAGACCGAGCGAGACTCCTGGTAGGAGACGCGTCCGGCGATCTCCACGTCGTACAGGTGAATCTTGCGATAAGTCGCGGCAAGCTCTCCCCCGGGCGAGAACACCAGGGTGGTGTTGTAGGTGTGCTCGTCGTCGGGCCCGACCTCGTGGAACGAGCCGGCGTGCACCCAGAGGCCGAGCTCGCGGGCCGTACGGGCGAAGAACTGGGCGAACTCGCCGTCGATCGGCTCCGGCTTCGGCGCGGTCTTTCCCGGGCCCAGATAGTCGACGTACTCGGGAAGCACCGCCAGGTCGGCGCCGACGGCCGCGGCACGCTCCAAGAGGCCGCGGGCCACGCCCAGATTGTGGTCGCGGTCGTCGCGAGAGTTCAGCTGGCACACGGCTACGCGCATGACCCGAGCGTACGCACAAGCACCGCGCCAGAGCCAAGCCGATGCGGCGCTGGGCCGACGCGGTGCTGGTAGAGACGCGTGCTGGACGAACAGCCCTAGGCGGACTTCTCCTCGCGGTCGGCACGACGGCGGCGGCCGACGAACTCGCGGGGCACGATGGTCGGGTTGACGTTCTCCAGGACGACCTCGCGGGTGATGACGACCCGGGCGGCGTCGGGGTTGCTGGGCACCTCGTACATCACGGAGAGCAGAACCTCTTCCATGATGGCCCGCAGGCCGCGCGCGCCGGTGCCTCTGAGCATGGCCTGGTCGGCGATGGCCTCGAGGGCGCCGTAGTCGAACTCGAGCTCCACACCGTCCAGCTCGAAGAGGCGCTGGTACTGCTTCACGTACGCGTTCCGGGGCTCGGTCAGGATCTTGATCAGCGCGTCGCGGTCGAGGTTGCGCACCGTCGTGATGACCGGGAGCCGGCCGATGAACTCGGGGATCAGCCCGAATTTCAGCATGTCCTCGGGCATGACCTTGCTGAAGATGTCGTCGGTGTTGCGCTCCGAGATCGAGCGGAGGTGAGCGCCGAAGCCCACGCCGCCGTGGCCCACCCGGGACTCGATGATGCGATCCAGGCCGGCGAAGGCGCCGCCCACGATGAACAGCACGTTCGTCGTATCGATCTGGATGAACTCCTGGTGCGGGTGCTTGCGCCCGCCCTGGGGCGGCACGTTGGCGACCGTGCCCTCGAGGATCTTGAGCAGCGCCTGCTGAACGCCCTCGCCGGAGACGTCGCGGGTGATCGACGGGTTCTCGCTCTTGCGGGCGATCTTGTCGACCTCGTCGATGTAGATGATGCCCTGCTCGGCGCGCTTCACGTCGTAGTCGGCGGCCTGGATGAGCTTCAGCAGGATGTTTTCCACGTCCTCGCCGACGTAGCCGGCCTCGGTCAGCGCCGTGGCGTCGGCGATCGCGAACGGGACGTTGAGCATCCGGGCGAGGGTCTGGGCCAAATGGGTCTTACCGCAGCCGGTGGGACCGATGAGCATGATGTTGCTCTTGGCCACCTCGACGTCGCTGCCGCTGCCGGGCGCGCCGCTCGACTCGGCCTGGATGCGCTTGTAGTGGTTGTAGACCGCCACCGAGAGCGCCTTCTTGGCCTGTTCCTGCCCGACCACGTAGTTGTCGAGGAAGGCGCAGATCTCCATCGGCTTGGGAAGCTCTTCCCACTTCACCTCGCCGGTCTCGGCCAGTTCCTCTTCGATGATCTCGTTGCAGAGGTCGATGCACTCGTCGCAGATGTAGACGCCGGGGCCCGCGATGAGCTTTTTGACCTGCTTCTGGGACTTCCCACAGAAGGAGCACTTCAGTAGGTCGCCACCGTCA
Organism: Paractinoplanes rhizophilus; assembly: GCF_042664765.1. Taxonomy (NCBI): domain Bacteria; kingdom Bacillati; phylum Actinomycetota; class Actinomycetes; order Micromonosporales; family Micromonosporaceae; genus Paractinoplanes; species Paractinoplanes rhizophilus. Next base: position 3,082 of record NZ_JBHTBJ010000015.1, read on the forward strand.
CCGATCCGTGCCACCTACGTTCTCCTTGCGATCATCGGCCGGCTTGACGCCGACACCTGGTCGAGGGCAGATCGCCCCGTTGCCATCCCATCGTCTGCCGAACCGCGTAACTGAGGCTGCATGCTCGACGTTACCCGCAAAGGGGCCGTTCTCCGACCCCCCAAAACGGGCGTGTCAGGGGTCGGCCATTTTAACGCGCACCGGCCGGCCCCCTGACATCCCGTCCGACTGCCCCGCCGTCACCCGTGAGCGGGCCGAAGGCGGGGAGGATTGTCCAGGCCCGTGGAGAGCGACCCGCTGACGTGCGGCGAGGTACAGCTCAACGCGGGCACCGAACAACCTTCCCGCCTCGTCAGCTGCCCGATCCGACGGCCTGCAGGCTCTTCTTGCGGGTGGCCAGGACGACGTCGACCAGGCCGTACTCCTTGGCCTCGTCGGCCGTCATGATCTTGTCGCGGTCGATGTCCTTGCGGACCTTGTCGACCGGCTGGCCGGAGTGGCGCGAGATCATCTCCTCCAGCTGCGTGCGCATGCGGAGAATTTCGCGGGCCTGGATCTCGATGTCCGAGCCCTGGCCGTACCCGCCCTCGGTGGCCGGCTGGTGGATGAGCACCCGGGAGTGCGGCAGCGCCATGCGCTTGCCCGCCGTGCCGCCGGCCAGCAGGACCGCGGCCGCGGAGGCGGCCTGGCCGAGGCAGACGGTGGAGATGTCGGGGCGGACGTACTGCATGGTGTCGTAGATCGCCGTCATGGCGGTGAACGAGCCACCCGGGGAGTTGATGTACATCAGGATGTCGCGGTCGGGGTCGGAGCTCTCCAGCGTCAGCAGCTGGGCCATCACGTCGTTCGCCGACGCGTCGTCCACCTGGACGCCGAGGAAGATGATCCGGTCCTCGAACATCTTGTTGTACGGGTTCGTCTCCTTCATCATCCCGTTCGAGGAACGCTCGACGAAGGACGGGAGAACGTAGCGGTTGTGCACCGGAGCGAACCCGGGAGGCATGGTCAGGTCGGTCATTGTTCAGCTCCTCAGTTCAGCGTTCCAGCGCCCTCGGAGACCTCGGTGGCCCCGGTGATCACCTTGTCGATGAAGCCGTAGTCCTTTGCCTCCTGGGCCGTGAACCAGCGGTCACGGTCGAAGTCGGCGGCGATCTGCTCCTGGGTCTGACCGGTGTGGAACGCGATCCGCTCCTGGAACATGCGCTTGGTGTACAGCATCTGCTCGGCCTGGATGGCGATGTCGGCGGCGGTGCCGCCCATGCCACCCGACGGCTGGTGCATCATGATCCGCGCGTGCGGCAGCGCGAAGCGCTTGCCGGGGGCGCCGGCGCAGAGCAGGAACTGCCCCATCGACGCGGCCATGCCCATCGCGACGGTCTGCACGTCGTTGTCGATGAACTGCATCGTGTCGTAGATCGCCATGCCCGAGTAGACCGAGCCACCCGGGGAGTTGATCCAGAGGTGGATGTCGCGCTCAGGGTCCTCGGCGGAAAGCAGCAGCAGCTGCGCGCAGATGCGGTTGGCCACTGCGTCGGTCACCTCGCTACCGAGGAAGATGATGCGCTCGCGCAGCAGGCGGTTGAAGACCGAGTCGTCGAGGTTGCCACTGAGGGTGTCGCCGCCGCGCAGCACGGGGCTCGCGGGGATGTGGAGATCGGTCATGGCAGCCCTTCACAGCTGACTGTGTCGGCCGAGGTTCCGGCCGGCAGGTTGTCCGTCGTACGACCAACCTAACCGGTCGAAAGACCATCAGCTTCCCGCTCGGGCAGGTGTTCGCTGACAGCGCAGTGCTAGCTGGCTCCGCTTCGCTCCGCGGGCGACCGCCCCCTTCAGGGTGATGAGGAGTCAGCCGATTTCCGACGCCGCAAACCCCACGGCGTCGGAAATCGACTGCCTCCTCATCACCGGGGCGGTCGCGACTCTCCCCGGCTCAAACCAAATCAATGGTTGTGGCCCTCGTGCTCGGCCTCGCTGACCTCGCGCAGGTCGTCCAGGGTGAGGACGTTGCCGTCGCTGTCCTTCATCTCGACCTGCTCCATGACGCTGGCCAGCGCCTTGCCGCGGCGGACGTCGCCGAAGACGGCGGCAGCCGCGCCGGACTGGACGAGCTGGTCGTAGTACTGCTGCGGCTGCATCTGGGCGCGCTGCGCGCGGTGCACGATCTCGTGGCCGAACTCGTCGTCGGAGACCTGGACGTCCTCGGCGTCGGCGATCGTGTCGAGCAGCAGCTGGATGCGGACACCCTCCTGGGCGGCCTCGGTCAGCTCCTGGTCGATCTGCTCCTCGGTCTTCTCCTCCGAGGTGAGGTAGTCCTGCAGAGTCGCGCCGATCCGCTCGAGCTGGTCGGTCATGGCCTGCTTGCGGCCCTCGACCTCCTCCTTGACGACGCCCTCGGGGGCCGGGATGTCGGCCGCCTCGACGAGCTGCTTGAGGGCCTCGTCGCGGGCCGCGTAGATCTGCTCGACCTTCTTGACCTTGGTGAGCCGCTCGCGGAGGTCGTTGCGCAGCTCCTCGAGCGTGTCGAACTCGCTCGCCAGCTGGGCGAACTCGTCGTCGATCTCGGGCAGCTGCTTGTCCTTGACGCTGCGCACGGTCACCTTGACCTCGGCGTCGCGGCCGGCGAAGTCGCCGCCGACGAGCTGGGTGGTGAACTCGGCATCGGCGCCGGCGACTAGCCCGACGAGGACCTCGTCGAGGCCCGGGAGCAGCTGCTTGCTGCCCACCTCGTGGGAGATGTTGGTGGCCGAGCCGCCCGGCACCTCCTCGCCGTCGACGGTGGCGTTGAGGTCGAGCTGCACGTAGTCGCCCTCGGCGGCGGGCCGGTCGACGGTCTTCAGCGTGGCGAAGCGCTCCCGCAGGCCGTTGATCTGCTCGTCGATCTCGTTGTCGCCGATCTCGACGGCCGGGACGGTGACCGAGATGGTCTTCAGGTCCGGCACGGTGATCTCGGGACGGACGTCGACCTCGGCGGTGAACTTCAGCGGGGCGTTGTCGGCGAACTCGGTGATCTCCACCTCGGGGCGGCCGAGGGTCTTCACGTCGTGCTCACGGACCGCGGCGAGGATCTGCTGCGGGATCGCCTCCTGCACGGCCTCGTTGAGGACCGCGCCGCGGCCGACCCGCTGGTCGATCACGGCGGCCGGGATCTTGCCACGACGGAAGCCCGGCACCTGCACCTGCGCGCCGATCTCCCGGTACGCCTTCTGCAGGCTCGGCTTGAGCTCGTCGAACGGCACCTCGATGGCGAGCTTCACCCTGGTCGGGCTCAGAGTCTCGACGGTGCTCTTCACAGGCGTACTCCTTGTTGCTGCGGATAGATGATGTCAGTCGGGGTGGCGGGATTTGAACCCACGGCCCCTCGCTCCCAAAGCGAGTGCGCTACCAAGCTGCGCCACACCCCGGTGGCGTGGGCCAGTGTATGCGGTCCGCTTTCGTCAACGTGCTTCGGAGTCACCTAGTGGGGAATCCGGTTCGCACTGACGCTGAGTGATTCAGTAAGCTGGGCGGCGCGCCCCGGGCAGCCGGGGCCACGCGGGCGTAGCTCAATGGTAGAGCCTCAGTCTTCCAAACTGATTACGCGAGTTCGATTCTCGTCGCCCGCTCCAGTCCGGCGTGTTCCCTGTCCGCGGAGGGCGCGGACCTGGGACTTCCGCATATCTGCCTGGGGGCCGAGCCCCCAGACCCCCACGGTGACTGATTCTTGCGGTGGGTGCACGGTCCGGGACACGGACTGCGGTCGGTGCATGGTCCAGGGACACGGCCTGCGGTGGTTGCATGGTCCGGCATACCGCCTGCGGTGGGTGGGTGGTTCCGCCTGCGGCCATTGCCGTGTACGCCTCGCCTGTGCCGATCATTGCTTGTGCAAGGCCCGGCGCAGGGCTGCTGGGGTGTTGCCGGTTTCGGCACGTACGGCCCGCGTCATGTGTGCCTGGTCGGCGAAGCCCACGTAGGCGGCCAGGCCGGCGAGGTTGTCGGCGGTGGGTAGGTGATCCAGCGCGGCGCGCACGCGTAGGCGGCGGCGATAGCGGTTGATCGTGTCGCCGGTCGCTCGGTGGAAGACCCGCGAGAGGTGCCACGGCGACCAGCCGACGGCGGCGGCCAGGGCGGTCAGGTCGAGGGTGGGATCGGTGTGCAGCAGCGCCCGGACGTCGTCGATCGCGGGGGCCGAAACGCCGTCGGGTGCGGGGAGCAACGCGCCGATCAGCTCGGCCACCAGGTCGGAGCCGTCCGGCTCGGCCAGCCGCGGACAGCGGTCGGTGCGGTCGGCCGGACACGAACTGGGGTCGGTGCGGGTGGCCGGCCGCGGGCGACCGTCGGTGCGGGTGGCGGCTAGCAGGCGACGGTGGGCCAGGTCGGCAGCCGGCGGCACCGCGAGCCGGGGCGCGGCGGCGAAGCGTTGCGCCAGCTCGACGGGGAGGCCGATCGACGTGCAGACGTCGCCGCCGGCGGGGTGGGCGATCTGCTGGCACTGGCCCGGCAACTGGACGTAGCCCGTGGTCACGTCGGCGAGCGCGGAACGCCCGTCGGCTCGGCGGAAGAAGACTCCGCGCCGGACCAGCACCACGGAGGCGGGGCCGACGTGCTCCTCGGGGCTCCACGCGTGGCCGCCGGGGCAGCGCACCTCGGCCACCCGCGCGATGGGCGACTCGAGGAGCACACGATGCTCGAGCACGCCGCCAAGGCTAGGCCGGGGGTGCGACAAGAACGTTCAAGACCGGCGCCGCCGGCCCGCGGCAGCCTGTCGGCATGGGCATGACCGACGAGCTTGTGGCGGCCGGACCGTGGCCGGGGCACGAGCGGGAGATGAATCTGTACGGCCGGCTGGTCGGCACCTGGGACGTGGTGAACCGCTACTACGTCGAGGACCGGCAGGAGTGGGTCACCGGCACCGTGGTGTGGACGTTCGGGTGGGCGCTGGCGGGCCACACCGTGCAGGACGTCATGTGGTTCACCGCGCCGGGCCCGGACGGCTATCCGCGCCGGGTCACCGGCAGCACGGTGCGGCACTACGACCCGGCGAGCAAGACCTGGGCGATCGTGTGGTTCTCGCCGCTCGGCTCGGTGACCTCGCTGACCGGGCGGGCCGCCGACGACGGCGGGATCACCCAGGAGGGCACGCAGGCGGACGGCCGGCGGATCCGATGGGAGTTCACGGACGTGACCGGCGACAGCTTTCGCTGGCGCGGCTACACCTCGAGCGACGAGGAGGGCCAAGAGAGCGACAAGGGCGAAAGCTGGCGGCTGGAGCAGGAGATGCTCGCCCGCCGCCGTTGAAAGTCACTGAAGGACCATAAAAGGGGCACAGCGCCGGGCCGCCACCCGGCGCTGTGCCGTCTCAACTTGCGACGGAGAGGAAGAACTCCGCCGCCGGTGAGGTGGTGCACCCCCGGCGGAACGGGAGCGGGCCGGCGGAACTGGGAGCACTTCCATTCTTGAAGGTTTCCAGTGATTCCGGCCGCCAACGTAACGCCCGCCTTCGATGCGCGTCTATTAGGAGTCTCTTAAATCTGACCACGGATCAGCACGCGATCACGCACCGCAATCGCCCCGCCGAGGAGGGCGATGGCCCGCGGAGCGAAGCGCAGCCCGACAACTCAGTGCTTGACACGTGACCGGATGGTCACATAACTTTGCGTCATGGATGACGACGACCGGGTGTTCAAGGCGCTGGCCGACCCGAGCCGTCGTTTCCTTCTCGACCTGCTCTTCGAGCGCGACGGCCGCACGCTCTCGGAGCTCGAGTCGGAGCTGGAGATGACACGGTTCGGCGTCGCCAAGCACCTCAAGGTGCTGGAAGAGGCGGGCCTCGTCGTCACGCGCCGGTCCGGGCGGGAGAAGCTGCACTTTCTCAACCCCGTGCCGATCCGGCTGATTCACGACCGATGGATCGACAAATACACCGAGCACCACGTGCAGGCCCTCGTCGATCTGAAGCACACGCTGGAGGAAGAGCCATGACCGACACTGCCCCGACCACCGCCCTGACCACCCAGGTCTACCGCGTCTGGATCAAGGCGACGCCCGAGCGGATCTGGGCCGCCATCACCGACCCGGAGTGGAACAAGCGGTATGCCTACCAGGCGCCGAGCTACTTCGAGCTGACGAAGGGCGGCTCGTTCCACGCCACCGCCACCAAGGAGATGAAGGACTACGCCGCCGCCAACGGGTTCGAGCTGCCGGAGACCATTCTCGACGGCGAGGTGCTCGAGTGCGAGCCGCCGCGGCGGCTGGTGCAGACCTGGCGGATGCTGATGGACCCGAGGACCGCGGCCGAGCCGTTCACCACGCTGACGTACGAGATCGAGGACGCCAAGATGCAGGCCGGCGTCTGCAAGCTGACCATCACGCACGAGCTGGCCGGCGCGCCGGAAACGGCCGCGATGGTGGCGGGCACCGAGGACGAGGGGGCCGGCGGCGGCTGGGCCTGGATCCTCAGCGACCTCAAGACGCTGCTGGAGACGGGCAAGAACTTCGCGGCGTGACTGTCAACCGGCTCGGCCCTGGGAAGTTCCGGGCCGGGCCGGTATCGTCCGGCCGGTGACCTGGCTCTGGACATTACTGATCGTGATTGGCATCGCCATGATCGTGGTGGCGGTGTGGCCGAGCATCCGCGGGAACAAGCGCGACGCGACGCCGGACGATCAAAACGCGGACGGCGTCTGAGGCCCGCGGGCATGAATCGCGTCCGTCCGGGCATCCCGTCGGCATGATTGATCCGCGCAGCAGATACCCGAAGCCGTCGCTCGATGGCGGCGACCAGCAGCCGCCCGGCTCGACCGAGGCGATGCCCGACCGGCCCGATCACGGCGAGGAGAGCTACCGAGGCTCGGGCCGGCTGACCGGGCGGAAAGCGATCATCACCGGCGGCGACTCCGGCATCGGGCGGGCGGTGGCCATCGCGTACGCCCGGGAGGGCGCCGACGTCCTGATCTCCTACCTGCCGGACGAGGAGGAGGACGCCCGCGACACCGCCGCCCTGATCGAGAAGGCCGGGCAGAAGGCCGTGACCATGCCGGGCGACATCCGCGACGAGGCGCACTGCGACGCGATCGTCGCGCGGGCGTTGGCCGACCTCGGCGGGGTCGACATCCTGGTCAACAACGCCGCCTACCAGATGATGGTGCCGGGCGGGATCACCGAGATCACCACCGAGCAGTTCGACCGGGTCATGAAGACCAACCTGTACGCGATGTTCTGGCTGTCCCGCGCCGCCGTGCCGCACATGCCGCCCGGCTCGTCGATCATCAACACCGCGTCGATCCAGGCGTACCAGTCGTCGAGCGCGCTGCTCGACTACGCCACCACCAAGGGCGGGATCGTGGCATTCACCAAGGCGCTCGCCGAGGACCTGGCCGACAAGGGCATCCGGGTCAACGCCGTCGCACCGGGGCCGATCTGGACGCCCCTGATCCCGTCGACGATGACTTCGTCGAAGGTCGAGTCGTTCGGCTCGGACACACCGCTCGGGCGCGCCGGGCAACCCGCCGAGCTGGCGCCGGCCTACGTCTATTTCGCCAGCGACGACGCCTCGTACACGACCGGCGAGGTACTCGGCATCACCGGCGGCAAACCGGTCAGCTGACCGTTCCCGATCCCTGTCGCACGGCCGTTCGTTGTGGCCGGGCCGTTACTGCACCTGGCCGACCACCCAATTCCAGGCGGTCATGACCCACTCGGTCTGCTGCAGGTCGGCGATGCCGACGCCGGCCAGGAACAGGGCGGTCACCAGGTGCGAGCCGCGGGCCGACCGGCGCTGGCGGCGCATGCCGCGCTCGAGCACGTAGTAGCCGACCACGCGGGCCAGGCAGAAGACGCCGACCGCGACGATCAGGGTGACCACGAAGACGATCACCGACGTGCCCAGCGAGCCGCCGCCGGAGAGCGCCCAGATGCCCCAGCAGACGAAGGCGAACAGCGCGGCCGCGGTGGACCACTCGTTGCCCCGGCGCAGGTCGCTCCAGCGCCAGCTCATGCCCCGGGCGTGCGGCGCGTCGGCGCCGGGCCAGCCCACGCCGGTCGGCTCGTGCTCGGCGAACTGCCGCTGGTGCGCCTGCGGGTTGACCCGGGCGCGGCCCCGCGAGAACGGCGGCTGCTCGTGCTGGACGGGCTGCCCAGGCTGGAGGGGCTGGCCGGGCTGGACGGGGTGGCCGGGCGGAACCGCCGGGAGTGTGTCGCCGGCGCCGCGCGGGCCCGTGGCCCGGGCCGTGGGCTGGTCGGCCCAGGGGTCCTGCGGTGGCATGTCGAGCGTCCGCTCATGCCACTGCGGTTGCTCAGGCATCGTTCCCCCTTGGTTTCGTACTGCCGCCCCCACATCGAGGGTAGCGAGCCCACAAATCGTTCGCCCTCGCGCGTCGAGTCCGTTACACAGAACTCCATGGACGAATCCGTGCGTCTTCGCCAGGGGACGGCCGACGACCACGACGCGATCGTGGATCTGCTCGGCTACGTCTTCCACCACGACTACGACGACGAGGCCCGGGCCCTCGAGCAGACGATCCTGGAGCCGGAGCGCTCGCTGGTGGCCGACGACGACGGCGCGATCGTCGGCCACACCACGGCGCTCACGCGCGACCTCACCGTTCCCGGCGCGGTGCTGCCGGCCGCACATGTCACCGGCGTCGGCGTGGCGCCCACGCATCGCCGGCGGGGCCTGCTCAGCGCCATGATGCACCGCCAGCTCACCGAGGTGGCCGAGGCCGGCCGCGAGCCGATCGCGGTGCTCTGGGCCAGCGAGACGACGATCTACCCGCGCTACGGCTACGGCCCCTCGGCCGGCGTGATGTCGCTGAGCGCGATGACCCGCGAGCTGCGGATTCGCCCCGAGATCCCGGGCGCCGGCCTGCGCCTGCGGCTGATCGACCCCAAGAAGGCGCGCGACGACCTCGCCGCCATCTTCGCCCGGGTCGCCGAGTCCCGGGTCGGCTGGTCGAGCCGCCCCGGCCCGTGGTGGGACTACCACCTCGCCGACCTCAAGGACAACCGCGGCGGCGCGACCTCCCGGCACGGCGTGATCTGTCACGACGCCGACGGCAACCCGGCCGGCTACGCGCTGTGGCGGGTGAAGGGCAAATGGGACGAGTACGGCCCCGACGCCCAGGTGCGCGTCAACGAGGTCGCCGCCGACGACCCCGCGGTGTACGCGGCGCTGTGGCGCTTCCTGCTCGGCATCGACCTGGCCCGCAGCCTCACCTGCGAGACCGCCGCCGTCGACGAGCCGCTCTACCTGATGGTCGACGAGCCGCGCCGGCTGGGCCGCAAGTACGAGGAGGCCCTCTGGGTCCGCATCGTCGACCTGTCGTCGGCGCTGGAGGCCCGCCGCTACCAGACGCCGGTCGACGTGGTGCTCGAGGTGACCGACCCGCTGCTGCCCGCGAACGCCGGCCGCTGGCGCCTGACCGGCGGCCCCGACAAGGCGAGTTGCGTACGCACCGAGGAGTCGCCCGACCTGGCCATGACGATCACCGACCTGGGCGCGCTCTACCTGGGCGGCACGTCCCTCGGCGCACTCGTCGCCGCCGGCCGCGTCCGCCCGCTGACCGCCAACGTCCCGCCGGCCGCCTTCGGCTGGCACCGAGCGCCAAGCCCGATCGAGGTGTTCTGAGTGCTCCACCCGGCGGTAGCGTCGGCACCATGGCCGAGCCCGAACGCCGACGCCGCCGCGTGCGTCCCTCCTCATCCCACGCACAGGCGCCCGCCACCCCGCCCCCGGACCACGAGACCACCGTCCCGCCCGCCGTCGACCAGGGGAATGACCCAGCCTCGGCCGCCGGCGCGCCCGCGGCCGGGACGGGCACCCATCACCCGGCGAGCGACCGGGCCGCGGCGCCTCCGGACGCGGTGACCGGCGCGATCGCCGACCTCGACGAGCCGGCCCGGCCCGCGCCGCCACCGCGCCCCGCAGATCGCCCGTCCGCAGACCGCCCGGCAGGCTCCGGCCCGCCCCGGCGCCCGTTTCCCGGCCGCGGCATCCCGGGCGGCACCCCAGGTGGTACCCCGGGCAACGGCACCCCCGCCGGCACCCCAGGCAATGGCACGCTGGGCAGCGGCACACCAGGCGGCACACCAGGCGGCACCCCAGGCAACGGCACCCCCGGCGGCATCCGCGGACCGGGCGGCAACAACGGCGGGGGCATCGGCAGGAGCGGCGGCAACAGCGGCGGCCGCGACGGAAACGGCGGCGGCAGTGGCGGAAACGGCAGCAGCGGCGGAGGCGGGGACGAGCGGGAGGCCGAGCGCGGGCTGCGAGGCTTGGTGGGCAGTGGTTCGTCGCAGGTCAGCGTGGGTGCGGCGCTGCGGGCACGGGATGCGGCGCGGCCGTCCGACGAGCAGCTTGCCGACGCGGACCGCAACCTGACGATCGTCCGGCGTAACTGGGTGCCGCGCGAGGAGCTTCCGCGCAACCGCTGACATCCCCGACGAAGCGCGCGAGCGAAGCAGGCGCGACCCGCGCGGGCGAAGCGGGCGCCAGCCCGCCTCGCCCGGATGGCCCGGCGGCCGGGTATGGCCGTGAGCCGGCACCCGGCTTGCCCCTGAAACGGGGACTTATCCCGACTCGTACCGTAAAAGGAGCGGCAGAAAACCGCCCAGGGTGACCCCGGCCGACTCAGGATGCGGGGAGGTCGGGGAGTTTGTGGGACTGTTCGTATTCGGCCAGTTGGGCGATGCGGCGGGCGTGGCGTGGGTTGCCGGAGAACGGGGTGGCCAGGAACGCGTCCACGAAGGCCGTCGCCTCGTCCAGGGTGTGCTCGCGCGCGCCGATGCTGATCACGTTGGCGTCGTTGTGCTGCCTGGCCAGCTGGGCGATCTCGGTACGCCAGACCAGCGCCGCGCGGACCCCGTCGATCTTGTTGGCGGCGATCTGCTCGCCGTTGCCGGAGCCGCCGATGACGATGCCGAGCGAGCCCTCGTCGGCGACCACCTTGGCGCCGGTGTGCAGGCAGAAGGCCGGGTAGTCGTCCTCCGGGTCGTAGACGTGCGGTCCCACGTCGACGACGTCATGGCCCTGCTTGGTCAGGTGGTTGACGAGGTGCATCTTCAGTTCGTAACCGGCGTGGTCCGAACCCAGGTAGACACGCATGTCCGAAGTCTCCCAGACGGTCTTTGACTTTTGCTCGCGGTCCGGCGGCGCGTCAGAACAGCAGGGCCGCTCGCAGCGAGGACGCTACCTGGTCGGTCGCGGCCCGGGCGGCGTCGATCAGGGCCAGCTTGCGGGCGAAGCCGTGGTTGACGCCCATGTAGCGGGTGTGCACGACCTGGACGCCGGCGGCGATCAGGGCGTCCGCGTAGTCGGCGCCCTCGTCGCGCAGGGCGTCGTACTCGGCGGTGATGATCAGGGTGCTGGGCATGCCGGACAGGTCGGGCGTGGCGAAGATGGCGGCGTCCGGCGTGAGGCGCTGCACCGGGTCGGGGATGTAGGTCTCCCAGGCCATCTTCATGGCCTGGCGGTCCAGGCCGTATTCGCCCACTTCGTCGTAACTGGCGGACGCCGTCATGGGATCCAGCGCCGGATAGATCAGGGTCTGGTGGTCGAGGGGGGTGCCGGCGTCGCGCTGCCGGCGCGCGGCGATGGTGGCCAGCTGGGCGCCGGCGCTGTCGCCGCCGATGGCCAGGCGGGAGGCGTCCACCCCGAGGTCGGATTTACGGACATAGGAGAGGACGGCCTCCACGTCCTCCTGAGCCGCCGGGAAGACATGCTCGGGGGCGAGGCGGTAGCCGACGTTGAGCACCGCGCAGCCGGAGCGGTCGGCGATGCGGCGGCAGGTGCGGTCGGTGGTCTCGATGCTGCCGTAGGACCAACCGCCGCCGTGCAGGTAGACGAAGATCGGGGCGTCGGGGCGGGTCGCGTAGAGGCGGCACGGCACGCCGTGCGCATCGACGTCGGCGACCACGGCGAGCGGGAGGGCGGGGCCGCACTCGGCGTCGACCGCGTCCTCCATCGCCTGCCGGGCGAACTTGAGCTGCTCGTACGGGTCGGCCGCGAGGATGTCGGAGGGCGGCCGGTGGCGGATCTTGGCCGCCGCCGTCACCTGGGGATGCAGCATGTCAGTCGAGCTGGGCCAGGACGAGGCCGCCGCGCGCCTTGGGCGTGAACCAGGTGCTCTTGCGGGGCAGCTTCTGCCGCTCGAGGTTGACCGTCACGAAGTCGTCGACCGTGACCGGGGCGATCAGCACGGCCAGCTCGGCGTGCTGGGCGTCGACCTCGCCGCGCAGCCAGGCCGCGGGGTAGTCGCCGCCGATGTAGGAGATCCGCTTGTCGCCCGGGTCCAGGCCCAGCACGTCGCCGAGGAGGACCCGCTCGACAAGGGCGTGGTCGAGGTTTTCCACCGGCGGCAGGCTGGGGTCGGCGGGCAGGCCGATGGCGAACGTGCGGCCGGCGACGTACAGCTCCACCGTGCCCTTGGCCGGGACACCAGCCGTGTCGGGCAGCTCGTGGACCGTGCCTCCGGCCTCGCCGAGCCGCTTGAGCAGCTCGCCGAGCGGCAGCGGCAGCTCGCTGACCAGCCGGTTGTAGGGCTGGATGGCGACCGACGCGGGGGTGGTGACCACCGCCAGGAACCGTGGCAGGCGCCCGGTCTGCGCGGCCAGGCTGCGGTGGTTGCCGTCGGCGACCACCAGCTCGCCGCCGCCGGCCAGGGCGGTCAGCTCGTCCTGCCGCGGGCCGGGGGCGATCGGCCAGATGGCGTGGGTGCGACCGGACTGGTCCACATCGGTGGCGGCGGGCTCACCGACCGTCTCGGTGGCGGCCGCGAGGGCTGCGTGCAGCTGGTCACCCTGGGCGGTCTGCAGCAGGAGTACGGGTGAGAGCAGCGTGCCCAGCGCTCCGGCCAGGGCCACCCGCTCGCGCACCTTCTCGATGAAGACTTCCTCGTTGCGGATCACCAGGCCGGCCTCGTCGGCGCTGGCGGAGATCTGATCGGTGTCGACCATGCACCACAGCCCGTACGCGGCGGGCTCGCCGGGCGCGGTGATCCGGTAGAGCACCACGACCTGCTCGGACGGGAGGTAGTTGCCCTCGGCGCGCGCCAGCGCGAGCCGGGCCACCGCGTCGGGCAGCGCGTCGGTGAAAGACTTGCCCAGGCTCTCGGGCGCCAGGTGCGGCATCTCGACGGCGAGAGCGCTGTGGGGGTTGGCGGAGATGATGGCGGTGATTTCGGCGTCGTCGGCGAACTCGTCGTAGTTCTGCGCGCCGGTGGCCCCGGTGGTGAGCCAGGCCCGGCTGATCGGATGCACGACCGTCATGGGGCGCAACCTACCTGGTCGGACGTCGGTGCCGAGTAACCGGCATGTTTCCCCGTGACCTGGCTAACTGTGCTTTGCGCCACGCGCCGAGCGGCCGGCCGACCGGGGCTGCCGAGACGATCACCGGTGGCGCCACCATAGCGGCCATTTCGGGCGCCAGGCCCACCCAGTCGGCACGCTGCACCGCGATTGCCGAGGTGGCGATCGCCTCCGTGTCGGACATCTGTCCGTCTCCGCTCGCTCATGTCGGTCTCCGTCACCCATCCAACGACCGGCGGCCCCGGCCGGTGGTGTGAACGGCCGGTTTCGGGTCTGATTTCCGCCCTGCGGACTCCGGGTGAGGTGCGCCACGACCGGGACGAATACTCTGGCGGGGAATAGCTCGTGCGCTCTGAAGGAGAGTGGCTGTGGCCGGAGTTCGAAACTTGACACAGGTGGAGGCCGCCGATCGCGCCCGCCTGCTCGAGGTGACCGGATACGACGTCGCGCTGGATCTGACCGACGGTCACGGGAATCCGAGCGACGGCACGTTCCGCTCCACCACGGTCGTGACCTTCCGGTGCGCCGAGCCGGGCGCCGCGACGTTCATCGAGACGGCCGCCGCCTCGGTGCGCTCGGCCACGCTGAACGGGGCCGCGCTCGACCTCAGCGGCTTCTCGGCCGAGGAGGGGCTGACGCTGACCGGCCTCGCCGCCGAGAACGAGCTGGTCGTCGACGCCGACTTCGCCTACTCGGCGAGCGGCCAGGGCCTGCAGCGCAGCCTCGACCCGGTCGACAAGGAGATCTACCTCTACAGCCAGTTCGAGACGGCCGACGCGCAGCGGGTGTTCGCCTGCTTCGACCAGCCCGACCTCAAGAGCGCGTTCACCTGGCACGCCACGGTGCCGAGGCACTGGAAGGTCATCTCGAACATGCCGGTCGAGGCGGAGGCGGCGGCCGGCCCCGGCGCCAAGACCGTGCATTTCCGCACGTCGCCCAAGATGAGCACGTACATCGCGGCGATCTGCGCGGGGCCGTACCACGAGGTGCGGCACACCCACGACGGCGTCGACATGGGGTACTTCTGCCGCGCCTCGATGGCCCAGTACATGGACGCCGACGACCTGCACCTGATCACCACGCAGGGCTTCGACTTCTTCCAGGAGCAGTTCGGCGTCCGGTACCCGCTGCCGAAGTACGACCAGCTGTGGGTTCCCGACTTCAACGCCGGCGCGATGGAGAACTTCGGCTGCGTGACCCATGCCGAGGCGCACTACATCTTCCGGTCGCAGGTCACCGACTTCGAGTACGAGCAGCGGGCGAACACGATCCTGCACGAGCTCGCCCACATGTGGTTCGGCGATCTGGTCACCATGCGCTGGTGGAACGACCTGTGGCTGAACGAGTCGTTCGCCGAGTGGGCCAGCCACTGGTGCAACTCGAAGGCGACCCGGTTCACCGACGCGTGGACGACGTTCCTGTCGGTCCGCAAGAGCTGGGGCTACCGGCAGGACCAGCTGTCCTCGACCCATCCGGTCTACACGGAGATGCCCGACCTGGAGGCCGTCGAGGTCAACTTCGACGGGATCACGTACGCCAAGGGCGCCGGCGTGATCAAGCAGCTCGTCGCCTACGTGGGGATCGACTCCTTCCTCACTGGCCTGCGCAGCTACTTCACCAAGCACGCCTGGGGCAACGCCACGTTCGACGACCTGCTCACCGAGCTCGAGGCGGCCTCCGGGCGCGAGCTGCGCAAGTTCGCGGCGCAGTGGCTCGAGACGGCCCAGGTCAACACCCTGCGCCCGATCGTCTCGCTGGCCGAGGACGGCAGCTACGCGAGCGTGGTCGTGCAGCAGGAGGCGCCGGCCGACTATCCCACCCTGCGCACCCACCGCATCGGCGTCGGCCTCTACGACCTGCAGGGCGACCGCTTGGTCCGGCGCGACCTGCTGGAGCTGGACGTCTCCGGCGAGCGCACCGAGATCCCGGCGCTGCGCGGCGTCCCGGCCGCCGACGTGCTGCTGCTCAACGACGACGACCTGTCGTACACCAAGCTGCGCCTCGACGAGCGGTCGCTGGCCACCGTGGTCAACCACATCGCCGGGTTCGACTCGTCGCTGTCCCGCGCGCTGGTGTGGAACGCGGCGTGGGACATGCTGCGCGACGCCGAGATGGCCGCCCGCGACTACGTCACGCTGGTCTGCTCGGGCCTGCCCCGGGAGACCGACATCAACCTCACCACCTGGACGGTCCGGCAGGCGGCCAGCGCGGTGGCGCAGTTCGCCGACCCGGCCTGGCAGCCGACCGGCTGGGCCAAGCTGGCCAAGCTCTCGCGGGACGCGCTGGCCTCCGCCGAGCCGGGCAGCGGCTGGCAGCTGAGCTGGGCGCGGTCGTTCATCAGCTCGGCCCGCACCCCCGAGGAGCAGGCCGTGCTGCGCGGCTGGCTGGCCGGCGAGGGCGTGCCCGAGGGCCTGGTCGTCGACACCGAGCTGCGCTGGGCGCTGCTGCAGGCGCTGACGTCGCTCGGCGCGGCGGGCCTCGACGAGATCGAGACCGAGCTGTCCGGCGACCGTACGGCCAGCGGCGAGCGGGAGGCGGCCATCGCCCGGGCCCTGATCCCGACCGCGGAGAACAAGGCCGCGGTCTGGGCCGAGCTGACCGGCGAGGAGGGCGTGCCGAACTGGCTCAACCGGTCGCTGCTGTCCGGCTTCCAGAGCGTCAAGCAGGTCGGCCTCACGGCGCCGTACGCGGCGAAGTTCTTCGAGGTCGTGGGCGACGTGTGGGCCCGCTCGGACAGCGAGCCCGCGCAGGAGTTCGTGATGATGGGCTACCCCGTCTACCAGATCAGCGAGGAGACGATCGCGCTGACCGACGCGTGGCTGGCCCGCGACGGGCAGCCGGCGTCGCTGCGCCGGCTGGTGGCCGAGGGACGCGACGGCGTGGTGCGCGCGTTGCGGGCCAGGGCCAAGGACCTCTCCGCGGCCTAGATCCAGGCCGCCGGGGCGATGCGCATCGGATAGGGGGCGTCGAGCTTGACCGGCTCGGCGCCCTCGATGCTGTGGCCGGGGCGGGGCCCTTCGTTTGGTCTCAGTGCCGGTTGTGCTCAGTGCCGGTTGTTCTCAGTGCCGGCCGGCGTGGCTCGCCAACTGGTCGATGCCGGACAGGATGCCGCCGGCCAGGTCGCCGCCGGCGAACGCGGCGGCCATCGAAAGGCCGGCCAGTTTCGCGTCGCGGTCGGAGATGCGCTTGCGCGCCTCGTGGCCGGTGACGATCTCGAGCTTGCGCTGGTTGGGCGAGACCGCGATGAGCACGGCGCGGGCCGAGCCGTCGATCTGCTTGTGCAGCTTCTCGGCGGTCTCGCGGCTCGGGGCGACCAGCTCGCCGATGTAGACGCTGAACGTCAGCCCGGTCTGCCGGTCGGCCATTCGCAGCGCCTCGTCGAGGCGCAGCAGCTGGCGGGTCGTGAAGGGGCCGTCCAGGACGGCGTTGGGGCCGAGCTCCTCGGGGTCGGCGACCAGCGTGTCGCCGCCCGGCTTGGTCAGCGCGGTCAGCGGCTGCTCGTGCGAGATCTCAGCGGTCTTTCCCAGGTCACCAGCTGTCACTTGCGCCTCCTACAGGCCCGGGGAGAACCCGATGTCCGGTGGCGTCCTCGAGAATCGGCGCCTCGATCGCCTTCTGGTGCCCGTCAGCGCCGGCGGATGCCCCGGTGACCTGCTCGGGCGAGGCCAGGAACCACATCGGCTGGAAGTCGTAGGGCCGGCCCGGCCGGTACCGGCGGGTCCGCCTGGTGCGGTCGCTGCCGGCGAGGACCAGCAACGCCACCACCAGGATGATGGCGGCCGGAATGATCACAAAGACCAGTACGGTGCTAGATATCGACAACCTCAACGCCCCCAGGCGCCAGCTTTCCCGTTGATCCGAACAACAGTCACGGTAGCGGAGCCCGAGACGTGCCGGACCGTCGGGTCTCATACCGAGGTTCTCACGCCGTCGAGATCTCGGCGAACCTGGCGTTGGGGTGCGAAAATCACCCTCACGCGCCGTTCGTGTCCCAGTGCCCGCGGACGGCAGGAGGGTGATCTCATGCGCCGGTCTGTCCCCGCCGCCCTGGCGGCGCTGTTCCTGGGCCTGTTCGTCCTGTTGCTGGACCCGGCGGCGGCGCGGGCCGCGGCCATCTACCTCGAGCTCAACCCGAGCACGGTTCCGGCCGGCGATCAGGTCGGGCTGCGCGCCTCGTGCGACGACAACCTCAAAGCGGCGAACGTCTCGTCGGCGCTGTTCGGCACTGTCCCGGTGAATCCGCAGTTCGGGCTGCTCACCGCCACGGTGACGGTGCCGGCGAGCACCAAACCCGGCGACTACAAGTTCCAGCTGCATTGCTCCGACAAGGCGACGGCCTCGGCGACCCTGCACGTGGTGGCCAAGGTGGAGCCGGCCCAGGGCCCGGCCACCGGGGGCGGCGGCACCGCGCCGGAGCGGTACGCGCCGATGCTGATCGGCACCGGGCTCGCCGTGATCGGCGCCGGGTTAGCGCTCGGCCTGACCACCCGGCGACGCCGTCGACTCGGCTGAGGCCGCCGTGGCGCGCCGACCGACGCCGGTGACCGGCCCCCGCATGCCCGCTTCGGTGCTGCGCAAGCAGCCCGCCCAGATCGTGGCCCCGCCGCCCGGGACGATCACCGGCCCGCTGCCGCCGACGCCGCCGGCGCCGGGCCGGCATCCCTTTCGGGCCCCGCATCCGCGGCCGAAGCCGAAAGACCCGCCGCGCCCGGCTCGCGGCAAGAAGCCCTGGCCGGTCGGGCCGATCGTGCTCGCCCTGGTCTTCTTCGGCCTGTTCCTGGTGGCGATGGGGATCGGCGCGGCGACCAGCATCGACCTGCCGCGGCTCTTCGACCGCGGGTCGGCCGGCGAGCCGCCGCCGCGCTCCTTCCCGGTGCTCGATCCGAGCCGGCCGGAGCGGCTGACCATCCCGTCGATCAAGGTGGAGGCCCCGATCCTCGACGTCGGGCTGGCCGCGGACGGGTCGGTCGGGGTGCCGCCGCTCAAGCGGCACAACGAGGCCGGCTGGTTCGACGGCGGACCGACGCCCGGGCAGTTCGGCCCGGCGCTGATCGTCGGGCACGCCGACACGAGGACCGGGCCGTCGGTCTTCCACGACCTGCCCAAGCTGAAGCCGGGGCAGCGGATCGAGGTGCTGCGCGCCGACCATTCGGTGGCGATCTTCGAGATCAACTCGGTCGAGCACTTCGACAAGGGCAAGCTGCCGATCCAGCGGGTGTACGGCGACTACAGCCGCCCGTCCCTGCGCCTGATGACCTGCGGCGGCGACTGGATCGGCGGCGACACCGGATACCAGGACAACATCGTGGTCTTCGCCTCGCTGGTTCGCACCAGAGACAGTTAGGCCGCCTCGGCGGCAGGTTCTGCCGGGGCGGCCGGTAGGTCGAGCCAGTCGGCCCAACGCGGGTCTGGCGTGCGGTGCCCGAGCACCCGCCACGCGACCCCGCGTGGCGCTTGCGGTATCGAATGCAGCCTCCACCCCAGCTCGGCGGGGGTCTTGTCGCCTTTGCTGTGGTTGCACTTGGCGCAGGCGGCCACCACGTTCTCCCAGGCGTGCAGACCGCCGCGGCTGCGCGGGAACACGTGGTCGATCGTTTCGGCCGAGCCGCGGCAGTAGGCGCAACGGCCGCCGTCCCGGGCGAAGATCGCGCGGCGGGAGAGGCCGACATGGGTGCGGTACGGCACCTTCACATACCGGGTCAGGCGGACCACCGACGGAACCGGGAGGTTTTGGTAGGCGCTGTGCAGGATGCCGTCCCCGTCGGAGACGCACTCTGCCTTGGCCGTCAGCACGAGAATGGTGGCCCGACGCACCGATACGACGCACAGCGGCTCGTACGTGGCGTTCAGAACTAACGCGGATGAGCCCACTGTGGGTCGTATGTCAGGCATCGCGATCACCCTCCGGTGTAAGTGCTGCCAACCGCTCCCGGTTCGTCGCTGTCGTGGTCCGTGCCAATAGTCCCTGATGAATAACCAAATTGCGAGCGCTATCCCGGGCCGGGCGGCAAAGGTCTGAGGTCTGCGAGCTGTGCGGCACCTGGACGGCGCCTCAGCTTCGCCCGGTACGGTGACTTCCCGTGTTGCTCCTCGCCCCCGTTTCTCCTTCGCCGTCTCCGGCGCCCGACGTCTACAAGACGATCGACGTGAGCGCGATCTGCGATACCGACTGGGTGTGCAGCCGCGTCTTCGAGTGGACCGGCAACCAGTGGCTGGCCAACTCCAGCTACTGGATCATCACGAAGCCGCTGCGGATCCTCGGGATCATCCTGGCCGCGATGCTGATCCGCTGGCTGCTGCACCGGTCGATCCAGCGGCTCACCACCAGCACCACCCGGGCCGCGATGCCGGCCCTGCTCAAGCCCCTGAAGGAGCGGGCCGCGCCGACCGCCGAGGACGGGCAGTTCATCCCCGAGCGGCGCCGGCAGCGGGCCGAGGCGATCGGCTCGGTGCTGCGCAGCTTCGTCACGGCCGTGATCTTCACGATGGCGGCGCTGCTGGTCTTCGGCGAGCTCGGCTTCAACCTGGGCCCGCTGCTGGCCAGCGCCGGCATCGTCGGCGTGGCGCTCGGCTTCGGCGCGCAGAGCCTGGTCAAGGACCTGATCGCGGGTCTGTTCATGCTGCTCGAGGATCAGTACGGCGTGGGTGACACGGTCGACCTGGGCGAGGCGGTCGGCGTCGTGGAGACGGTCGGCCTGCGCATCACCACGGTCCGGGACGCACGCGGGGTGCTCTGGTACATCCGCAACGGCGAGATCGTGCGGGTCGGCAACAAGAGCCAGGGATGGGCGCTCGTGGTGATCGACATCCCGATCGGCTTCGTCAACTCGGAGCAGGCGATCGCCGTGCTCAAGATGGCCGCCCAGGCGGTCGCCGAGTCGGCCGAGCACAAGAACGAGTTCCTCGAGCCGCCGGACGTCGTCGGCATCGAGCAGTTGACCGTCGACGGGGCGGTCATCCGGACCATCGCCAAGACCACCGCGGACGGCAAGCCGGTGGTTCAGCGCGAGCTGCGTCGCGCGTTGGCCGAGGCCCTGGAGCAGGGTGGACTCTCCGAACGCATCGCTGCCTCTCGATTGATGCCGCGTTCCGCGGTGCCGCCGCCGGGTTTCTTTCAACCTTCTGAACCGGAGCCCGGCCCGGACCGGGCCACGTGAGCTGGGATTAGTTCGTCCGGGGGATGCCGGCCCTCCACCGAATGGCCGACAATCCACTCGCACGCCCTAGCATCGACTCGGACGATCGGGCAGAATCCGCTAAAGCTAAAGCATCTGCACATGAGGCATCACGTTCCCGCCGGGCCCGCCCGCGGGTACGCCCGGCTGTCGTCGCGACCCGGCGAGTGCCGAGATCGATGGAGGACCTGGTGTCCGAGGAACCCGCCCGGGGGGCTGACGCGGCCCAAGCGGTGACGGAAAGCGACCGACCGGTTACATTCCGGGATGTCTTTGCCCTACGCGAATATCGCGCGATCTACACCTCCACGCAGGTGAACTGGATCGGCGACTATTTGGCCAAGGCAGCCGTCACCCTTCTCGTGTACCAGCAGAGCGACTCGGTCCTGTTGTCCGCGGCGGCCTTCGGCGTCAGCTTCCTCCCCTGGATCATCGGCGGGACGCTGTTGTCGGCGCTCGCGGAGCGCTACCCGTACCGCCGGGTGCTGATCTCCGCCGATCTGTTCCGCATCGTGCCCACCACGCTGCTGCTGGTACCGCACATCCCGATCTGGATCATGGTGGTGCTGGTCTTCCTGGCCAGCCTCGGCGTGCCGCCCACCCAGTCGGCCCGGTCCGCGCTGCTGCCCCACCTGGTCGGCCGGGAGAAGCTGGCGACCGCGATCGCGATCAACCAGACCACCACGCAGGCGGCCCAGGTCTTCGGGTACATGGCCGGCGCGACGATCGCGACGCTGATCAGCCCCCGGCTGGCGCTCGGCGTCGACGTGCTGACCTTCGCGCTCTCCGCCACACTGGTCACGCTCGGCATCCGCCCGCGCCCGGCCGCCCGCACCCGGGCCCAGCGCACCCACCTGCTGCACGAGTCGGCCGAGGGCTTCCGGCTCGTCTTCGGCCGGCGGGTGCTGCGCTCGATCGTCGTGCTGGTCTGCCTGAGCGCGATGATCACGGTCGTGCCCGAGGCGCTGGCGGCGGCCTGGGCCGCCCTGGGCAGCGACAACCCGGCCACCCGGGGCCTGAACCAAGGCCTGATCATGGCGGCCGGCCCGGTCGGCTTCGTCGTCGGCGGGCTGCTCACTACCCGTCTGGCCGGCCCGGCCCTGCGCGACCGGCTGGTCCGGCCGTACGCGGTGCTCGGCTCGCTCGTCCTGGTGCCGGCGCTGCTCAGCCCGCCGCCGATCGTGGCGGCGCTGCTGGTGATGCTCTCCGGTGTCTTCGCGGGCGGGCTCTCGCCGACGCTCAACGGCAAGTTCGTGCTGATGATCCCGCACGGCTACCGCGCGCGGGCGTACGGCGTGGTGCAGACCGGCTTGCAACTCAGCCAGTTCGCCGGCGTGATGCTCGGCGGCGTCCTCGCCGACAGCTTCCGGCTGCCGATCGTGGTGGGGCTGTGGAGCCTCGCGGGCACGGCGGTGCTGCTCGGGCTCGTGGCCCGCTGGCCGGCCAAGCGCGAGTTCGACACGGCGATCGAGGAGGCGGCCGAGACGATGCCGCCGGGCGTGCCCGCCCCGGCCGGCCCGGCGGAAGCCACGGTCCGGCCGGCCACCCCGGTCGACGACTACCAGCCGGCCCACCTGTCCCGGACGCCGGGTGAGACCACGGCGGCGTCCAAGCCGTACCGGCCGGCGCACGCGGCGAGAACGACGAGCATCACACCCGAGCGGCACTGACCGCCGCCTGCCGCCGCCGCGACGGCTGGCAGGATGGAGAGGTGACGGACGAGCCCAGCTTCTATGACGCGATCGGCGGCGAGCCCACCTTCCGCCGACTTGTCGACCGCTTCTACCAGGGCGTCGCCGCCGACCCGCTGCTCCGGCCGATGTATCCCGAGGAGGACCTCGGTCCCGCGGCCGACCGGCTGACCCTGTTCCTCATGCAGTACTGGGGTGGCCCGAACACGTACTCGGCGACCCGCGGCCATCCGCGGCTGCGGATGCGGCACGCGCCGTTCGTGGTGAACACGGCCGCCCGCGACGCCTGGCTCACGCACATGC
Source organism: Paractinoplanes rhizophilus (assembly GCF_042664765.1). Classification (NCBI taxonomy): domain Bacteria; kingdom Bacillati; phylum Actinomycetota; class Actinomycetes; order Micromonosporales; family Micromonosporaceae; genus Paractinoplanes; species Paractinoplanes rhizophilus. Next base: position 25,529 of record NZ_JBHTBJ010000015.1, read on the forward strand.
GCGACGCGGTCGAGTCGCTGGAGCTCCCGGAGGCGTACGAGAAGGCCCTGTGGGACTACCTCGAGCGGGCCGCGTACTTCATGGTCAACAGCTGAGCCCAGCCGGCTCCGCGTCGCTCCGCGGGCGATCGACGTGTCCGAGGCCAGTTGTTGGTCGTTGTCGAGATTGACAACCGATCACCAGTGTCCTGGAGTCGCCCGCATGCGTCGTCGCCTGCTCGCCGCCGCCGTACTCGTCGCAGCCGCCGTCGCCTGCGCCCATCCGGCCGAGGCCGACCTGGCCCAGTCCTCGATCGTCTCGGCCAACCCCGTCGACTGGACACCGCACGTCCTCGACGGCACGGTCTGGACCATGACCGTCGTGGGCGACACCGTCGTCGTCGGCGGCGCTTTCACCAAGGTCGCCGACAACAGCCGGCGGGACACGTACGCCCGGAAGAACATCTTCGCGTTCGACGCGAACACCGGCGCGATCCGCCCGTTCGCGCCCGCCGTGGACGGCGCGGTCTACGCGCTCACACCGGGCGCCGACGGCACCGTCTACGCCGGCGGGGCGTTCAAGACCGTCAACGGCGCCTCCCAGCGCGGCCTGGCCCGCCTGACCTTGTCCGGCGACCGCGTCTCGTCCTTCGGGGCGAAAATCAACTGGGGCGACGTGCGGGCGCTGGCGGCGCGCGGCCATTACGTGTACGCCGGCGGCACGTTCTCCGCGATCAACGGCGTGAAGCGGGCCGCCCTCGCCCGGATGAACGCGACCACCGGCGCGGTCGACAGCGGCTTCGACGCCCGGCTGTCCGCGCCCGGCCTGAGCCGCACCCGGGTCGAGCACTTCGACATCTCGCCCGACGGCCGCCGGCTGGTCGCGATCGGCGCCCTGCTCCGGTCGGGCGGCTACGACCGCACCCAGCTCGCCATGTTCGACGTGTCCGGCCCGACCGCCGCGCTGACCAGCTGGTACACCGACGCGTACAAGCCGCAGTGCATGAAGGGCTTCGACACTTACCTGCGGCAGGTGAAGTTCTCTCCGGACGGGTCGTACTTCGTGGTCGCGGCGACCGGGCGGGCCTCCTCGCCGGACCGGCTCTGCGACTCGGCGGCCCGCTTCGAGACCGGCGGCTCGGGCCGGCACAACCCGACGTGGGTGCAGCGCACCGGCGGCGACTCGCTCTACGCCGTGGCGGTGACCGGCTCGGTGGTCTATCTGGGCGGGCACCAGCGCTACTTCGACAACCCATACGGCACCGACGCGAAGGGCCCAGGCCCGGGCGCGGTCTCTCGTCCCGGCATCGGCGCGGTGAGCCCCACCACGGGCCGCGCGCTTTCGTGGAACCCGACCCGCTCGCGCGGCGTGGGCGTACGCGTCTTCGTAGTGACCCCGCACGGCCTCTACGTAGGAAGCGACACCGACCAGCTAGGCCACGAGTACCACGGCCGAATCGGCATGTTCCCCCTATAACCCCCGTCTATAAATCCCGTCCATAACCCCGTATTTCCGGTCACTCGGTATCGGGAGACTCGCGCGATCGCCCCGCTGATGAGGAGGCAGTCGATTTGCGTCGCCGCGGGGTTTGCGGCGCCGCAAATCGGCTGACTCCTCATCAGCCCCAAAGGGGCGATCGCCCGCCGAGCCGAAGGCGAGGCCAGCCAGCTCAGCGATCGCCCCGCTGATGAGGAGGCAGTCGATTCGGTGTCGCCGCGGGGTTTGCGGCGCCGCCGAATCGGCTGACTCCTCATCAGCCTAAAAGGGGCGATCGCCCGCGGCGCCGGAGGCGACGCCAGCCAGCTCAACGAGTTTGCGCGACGCGGGGCCTGCTCTCAAAGCTTCGCGACGCGGGGCTGCGCTCAAACTTGCGTGGGCGGCGCCAAGGCAGGCCCGCCAAACCTGCTACAGCAGAGCTCCCTCGTCGTGGAGCCAATCGACGAACGACGTGGCCACGGCCGCGCCGCAGTCGAGCATCTCCACGAGGAGGGGGTCGTGGGCTCCGGCGGCCAGCGGGACCTGCAACTCGGCGTAGATGGGGAGCTGGCCACGCTCGGTCGGGTCGCCCACGTAGGCCTTGCAGAAGCGGCGGGTGTGGTTCCACTCGTTGACCACGCGATAGGCCCGGTCGGCCCAGTCCGGCGGCACCGTCGAGTGCGGCCGGGCGCGCATCACCAGGATCTCGTCGTCGGGCCCCTCGAGCGTGAACAGCACGGCGTGCCGCTCCCACATCGCCAGCAGGCTGCCGCCACCGTCGGCCAGGAACCGGATGTCGAGCAGGTCGAGCGCCTTGCCGATGCGCGCGAGCGTCACCTGCGAGATCTGCTCGCTCTCCTCGGTCTTGGTCGCTTCGGCCGGAATCCCCGTCCGGCTCGGCTCCCGCTGAGCCGGAACTCCCACCCGGACGGTGCTCCGCACCGCCGAATCGCCGTCGGCATCCGGCGGGTTGCCCGCAGCCGAACCCGGACGCCATGACCACCACGGCATCGTTGCGCACCTCACTCCCCAGCAGACCCACCGCCGGACGTAGCGAGAGGATCCGAGGGCCGACGGTACCCGTACAGGTCGCGGAGGTCATCCCCCCAACGGGAGGGCGAGACCGGTCGTCCGATGCGCCATCACCCTTTCGGGTGACCACCTATAGGCATAACGGTCAATTTGCTGACTGTCTGTAGCCAGGCAACTCCATATGGTGCCGAAAGACCCACCCAGCGGCCGGCGATCCGGACTCGCGTGTCCGGCACGCCGGCGCCGCCGGGGCCGAGGAAACCCATCCGGGAGATCGCCTGAACGAGTCGCTGTGACACCTCGACCGGTTCGCCGGCGGACGGTGTCACAACCAGGGCCACGTGATCGAGGAGCGCGTCGCGTACCGCCCGCGGCCCCACCGCGCGCCCGGCCAGGCCGCCGGCCGACACCTCGCGCAGCGTTCCGGCCGCCGCCGCGGCCAGCCTCGACAGCTCGGCCGTGGACACCGTCTCCACCGTTTCGGCGATCTTCGGAGGCAACGGCCAGCGCCATTGGGCATCGCGCCGGGTCGGCAGCTCCTGGCCGCCGGCCGCCAGTACCGACAGCAGCTCGGCGGCGGAGACCGTGGCGTCGTCCGGGCCGCGGCCGGCCACCTCCCGGGTGACCAGCACCTCCCACGGCAACCGGGCCCACAGGGCGGTCCGGCCGCCGGAGCCACGCAACCGCACCGGCGCGCCAGGATCGAGACGGGTCAGCCGGGCGAGAAAGGCGCCGGCGTCGGGCACGCCGGTGAGCCCGTGGGGCGTCATGCGGCCAGGTAGGGACGCAGGAACTCGCGCTCGTCCGCGGAGAGCCGGCGCGGATGGCCGTCGGCCAGGTTGTAGGGCACGCAGACCGACTTCGCCCGGCCGGCCAGCTCGCCGTCGTCGAAGAGCTCATAGGAGACGGTGAACGACGCGGCCCGCTGCTCCGAGATCCACATTTCGACGCGTACGGGATCGCCGTAGTCCACCGGGCGCAGGTAGTCGATCTCGTGCCGGGCGATCACGATGCCCTCCTCGAACGAGCCGAGGCCGTGCTCGCGCGCGCCCTGGAAGAACAGCGCGACGCGCGCCTCCTCGTAGATGGTGAGGAAGCGCGCGTTGTTGACGTGCCCGTACGCGTCCATGTCGGACCAGCGGACGGGCACGTCTACTACAAAACGCCCATGGTTTTCGATCTGGGGTTTTCCGCTGCGGGTCGGCTCAGTCACGGGTCAGCTTGCGGTAGGTGACCCGGTGCGGCCGGGCGGCCTCCGCGCCGAGGCGATCGATCTTGTTCTTCTCGTACGCCTCGAAGTTGCCCTCGAACCAGAACCACCGGGACGGATCTTCCTCTGTACCCTCCCACGCGAGCATGTGGGTGGCGACCCGGTCGAGGAACATCCGGTCGTGGGAGATGACCACGGCGCAGCCCGGGAACTCGAGCAGCGCGTTCTCCAGGCTGGAGAGCGTCTCGACGTCGAGGTCGTTGGTCGGCTCGTCGAGCAGGATCACGTTGCCGCCGATCTTCAGCGTCAGCGCGAGGTTGAGCCGGTTGCGCTCGCCGCCGGAGAGGACCTTGACCGGCTTCTGCTGGTCGGGGCCCTTGAAGCCGAACGCCGCCACGTACGCCCGGGACGGCATCTCGACCTTGCCGACCATCAGGTGGTCGAGCCCGTCGGAGACGACCTCCCACACCGTCTGGTCGCCGCCGAGGCCGGCCCGGTTCTGGTCCACGTACGACAGCTGGACCGTCTCGCCCACCCGCACCGTGCCGCTGTCCGGCTCCTCCAGCCCCACGATGGTCTTGAACAGCGTGGTCTTGCCGACGCCGTTCGGACCGATGATGCCGACGATGCCGTTGCGCGGCAGCGAGAACGACAGGTTGTCGATGAGCGTGCGGCCGTCGAAGCCCTTGGTCAGGCCGTTGGCCTCGATCACCGTGTTGCCCAGGCGGGGGCCCGGCGGGATCTGGATCTCCTCGAAGTCGAGCTTGCGGGTCTTCTCGGCCTCGGTGGCCATCTCCTCGTACCGGTCGAGGCGGGCCTTGCTCTTGGTCTGGCGGGCCTTGGCGTTGGACCGCACCCACTCCAGCTCCTCGGTGAGGCGCCGCTTGAGCTTGGCGTCCTTGCGGCCCTCGACCGCGAGGCGCTGCGCCTTCTTGTCCAGGTACGTCGAGTAGTTGCCCTCGTACGGGTAGGTGCGCCCGCGGTCCAGCTCGAGGATCCAGTTCGCCACGTTGTCCAGGAAGTACCGGTCGTGGGTGATGGCGATGACGGTGCCGGCGTACTTGGCCAGGTGCTGCTCCAGCCAGCTCACGCTCTCGGCGTCGAGGTGGTTGGTGGGCTCGTCGAGCAGCAGCAGGTCGGGCGCCTCGAGCAGCAGCTTGCACAGCGCGACCCGGCGGCGCTCACCACCGGAGAGCTGGGTGACGTCGGCGTCCGGCGGCGGGCAGCGCAGCGCGTCCATCGCCAGCTCGAGCTGGGAGTCGAGGTCCCAGGCGTTGACGTTGTCGAGCTGCTCCTGCAGCTTGCCCATCTCTTCCATGAGCTCGTCGGTGTAGTCGGTCGCCATCTCCTCGGCGATCTTGTTGAACCGCTCGAGCTTGGCCTTGGTCTCCGCCACCGCCTCCTCGATGTTGCCGAGGACGGTCTTGGACTCGTTGAGCGGCGGCTCCTGCGCGAGCATGCCGACGGTGTACCCGGGCATCAGCCGGGCCTCGCCGTTGCTCAGCGTCTCGAGGCCGGCCATGACCTTGAGAAGCGTCGACTTACCGGCGCCGTTCGGGCCGACGACGCCGATCTTGGCGCCCGGCAGGAAGTTCAGCGTCACGTTGTCGAGCACGACCTTGTCGCCGTGCGCCTTGCGCGCCTTCTCCAGGACGTAAATGAACTGGGCCACGGTGCGCCCTACCTCCGCGATGTTGTGCTTCAGCCTTTAGTCCGCTCATGGGTGGCGGGCGGGGCGGTTGGATGGAAGCCGAATGAGTTGCCGGGATGAGTTGCCGAACGCATCTTTCCAGGTCGGCTCCCGCGCACCTAAGACAACCCCGTCGGCGGCGGAAGGATTCCCTCACTCGACCGTTTCGACCGTATTGATCTGAGGCGTCCGGCCGTCGGCGAAACGCACCTCGAGGCGGCGCGTGTTGATCAGGAACGTGTTGCCGTTGGAGGCGGTCGCCTCGTACGCGTTGTCGCCGTCCCGCACGACCCGGTCCAGGAACAGACCGTTCTTCCCCTGGACCAGCGGGGCGTCCACGCCCCCGGTCTTGGACTGGTAATACAGCGAACCGGCCCCGTCCCGGCAGATCCAGACGGTCGTGCCGTTCACCGTGACGACCTTGAAGATCTGTTTCAGGTCGGTCGGGAGCTTCTCCCGCGCCGCGAAGTCGATCGCCTCGGCCGGGCAGTCCTTCGCGGGCTCGACCCAGGACGTCTCGGCCGGCTCCGGCGTCGAGCCGGTGCCGTCGTCCGGCGCGGCGACCTGATTGCGGTGCCGCTCGCCCAGCACGAATCCCCCGGTCATCCCGATGATCGTCAAGAACACCGTGGCAATCACCACAGGGAAGAAGATCGGGCGCCGCGGCGGGGAAAGATCGTCGGACGGTGTCACGGGCCCAGGATGGCACCCGGCAGCCACCCCGGTCCATCGAGGCTGCTTCAGACTGGGCAAGCCCCGCGCAGCTACGCAAAGTAGGCTCGGGGAGGGAACAGAAACGACCCGGAGGTGCACTCAGCGTGGCCGAACGAAGTTCCTTCGTCGTTGTCGCCAACCGTCTGCCCGTCGATGAGATCACTACCCCGGACGGGGAGCGCCAATGGCGCACGAGTCCGGGTGGCCTGGTCACCGCCCTGCATCCGGTGCTCACCGAGCACGGCGGCACCTGGATCGGCTGGGCCGGTGGCACCGGCGCGGCGCCGGAGCCCTTCGAGCTCGAGGGGGTCCACATCCACCCGGTGCCGCTGAGCGCCGAGGAGCTCGAGCGCTATTACGAGGGCCAGTCCAACGCGACCATCTGGCCGCTCTATCACGACGCCGTCGAGACGCCGGTGTACAAGCGCCGCTGGCGCGAGGCGTACCGGATAGTCAACCAGCGCTTCGCCCGGGCCGCCGCCGAGGTGGCCGACGAGGGCGCCACCGTGTGGGTGCAGGACTACCAGCTACAACTGGTCCCGGCCATGCTGCGCGAGCTGCGGCCCGACCTCAAGATCGGGTTCTTCCTGCACATCCCGTTTCCGCCGATCGAGCTGTTCATGCAGATGCCGTTCCGGGCCGAGGTGCTGCGCGGCCTGCTCGGCGCCGACCTGGTCGGCTTCCAGCAGCGGCTGGCGGCGCAAAACTTCGTCCGCCTGGCCCGGCACCTGCTCGGCCTGCGGTACGAAGGCCAGTCGATCCAGGTGGACGGCCGCAAGGTCAAGGCCGGCGCGTTCCCGATCAGCATCGACACCCGCGAGATGGAGCGGATGGCGGCCGACCCGCAGGTGCAGGCCCGCGCCAAGCAGATCCGCGCCGAGCTGGGCGACCCCCAGACGATCATCCTCGGCGTCGACCGGCTCGACTACACCAAGGGCATCGAGCTGCGCCTCAAGGCGTTCCGCGAGCTGCTGGCCGACGGCAAGCTCAAGGTCGGCGACGCGGTGATGGTGCAGGTGGCGACCCCGAGCCGCGAGCGGGTCGAGCACTACCAGGCGCTGCGGGTCAAGGTCGAGCGCGAGGTCGGCCGGATCAACGGCGAGTTCGGCCGGGTCGGCACCCCGGCGGTGCACTACCTGCACCAGTCCTACAGCAAGCAGGAGCTGGCGGCGATGTACGTGGCTGCCGACGTCATGATGGTGACCCCGCTGCGCGACGGCATGAACCTGGTGGCCAAGGAATATGTCGCCTGCCGCGGCGACAGCGGCGGCGCGCTGGTGCTCAGCGAGTTCGCCGGCGCGGCCACCGAGCTGCGCCAGTCGTTCCTCTGCAACCCGCACGATCCCGACGGCGTCAAGGACGCGTTGCTGCGCGCAGCGGGCGCCGAGCCCAGCGAGCTCAAGCGGCGGATGCGCGTGATGCAGCGGCACCTGCGCACCCACGACGTGGCCCAGTGGGCGCGCACGTTCCTGGACGAACTGGCGGCTGCGTCCGACGCCTCCAACGCCAAGGAGTCATAGCACCCCGACGACGTCCCCGATCACCACGGTGGCGGGCGGGCGGAGGCCGGCCGCAGCGACGTCCTCCGCCACCGCCGCCAGGGTGCTGCGCAGCGACCGCTGGTGCGCGGTCGAGCCCTCCTGCACGACGGCGACCGGGGTCGCGGCCGGGCGGCCCTCCTCGATCAGCCGGGCCGCGATGGCCGGCAGGTTCCGCAGTCCCATCATCACCACGATCGTGCCGCGCAGGCGTCCGAGGGCCGCCCAGTCGACCAGCGACTGCTCGCTGTCCGGCGGCACGTGTCCGGAGACCACGGTGAACTCGTGGGCGACGCCACGGTGGGTGACCGGAATGCCGGCCAGCGCGGGCGCCGCGATCGAGCTGGTCACGCCGGGCACGACCAGCACCGGGACGCCGGCGGCGGCGCAGGCCAGGGCCTCCTCGCCGCCACGGCCGAAGACGTACGGGTCGCCGCCCTTGAGCCGGACCACGAACTTTCCGGCGAGGGCCCGCTCGACCAGGATCCGGTTGATCTCCTCCTGCGCCTTCGCCGGGCCGTACGGGATCTTGGCGGCGTCCACGAACTCGGCATCCGGCCGCAGATCGCCCAGCAGCAGGCCGGGGACGAGCCGGTCGGCCACCACCACGTCGGCCGCCGCGAGCAGGCGGCGTCCCTTCACCGTGATCAGCTCCGGGTCGCCGGGCCCGGCGCCGACCAGGGCAACCCCCTTGTACTCGGGCAGGGTGGGCAGCTCACTCTGCAGGGCGTGGGCGACCAGATCGCGTACGGCCATCGCCCGCCGCCGCCCGCCCCCGTCGGTGACCGCGACGGTGACCTGGCCGTGCCGGGTGACCGCGGGAGTCCACGCCGTGGCGGCGTCGCGGTCGTCCGCCCGTACGCAAAAGGTGTTGTGCTCTTCGGCGGCCGCGCTGACCTCGGCCGCCGCGGCCGGATCGTCGATCGCGACCTGCACCAGCCAGGCCCCCTGGACGTCGGCCGGCTCGAACCGCCGCGCCTGCCAGGTGACCCGCCCGGCGTCCACGTGCCCGCGCAGCGCGGGGGTGAGCTCGGGCGCCACGATGTCGATCCGCGCGCCCGCCGCGATCAGGGCCGGCACCCGCCGGGTCGCCACCGCGCCCCCGCCGACCACCAGCACCCGCCGGCCGGTCAGCTTCAGCGCCAACGGATAGAGGCTCATTTCTCCGACACTCCCGCCGAGTCGAACGTGGCGACCTCGTGCAGCACCCGGACGGCGGCGGCGACGACCGGCAGCGCGAGCACCGCGCCGCTGCCCTCGCCGAGCCGCATGCCGAGGTCGAGCAATGGGGTGAGGCCGAGGTGGGCGAGCGCGACGGAGGCGCCCGGCTCGGCCGACCGGTGCCCGGCGACCATGGCGGCGACCGTGTCGGGCGCGAACGCGGCGGCGGCCAGCGCGCCGGACGCGGCGATCACCCCGTCGACGATCACCGGCACCCGGTGCGCGGCCGCGCCCAGGATGAAGCCGGCCAGGGCCGCGTGCTCGAGGCCGCCGACCGTGGCGAGAACGCCGAGCGGGTCGGCCGGGTCGGGGCGGTGCAGCGCCAGCGCCGCCGCCACTATCTCGGTCTTGTGGGCATGAGTCGCGTCGTCGATGCCAGTGCCGCGGCCGGTCACCGCAGCCGAGCGGGCCCCGGTGAACGCGGCGATCAAGGCCGCCGCCGGGGTGGTGTTGGCGATCCCCATGTCGCCGGTGAGCAGGCACCTTGCCCCGCCCGAGATCAGCTGTTCGGCGATCCGGATGCCGGTCTCCACGGCCGCGCGGGCCTCGTCGCGGGTCAGCGCCGGCTCGACGGTCATGTCCCGGGTGCCGCGGCGGACGTTGGCCGCGACGAAATCGCCGGACATCGGCGTCGCCACGCCCACGTCGATCACCGTGACCGACGCGCCGACCTGGCGGGCGAACGCGTTCACCACCGCTCCCCCGGCCAGGAAGTTCGCCACCATCTGGGCGGTGACCTCCTGCGGCCACGGGCTCACTCCCTGGGCGTGCACGCCGTGATCGCCGGCGAAGACCGCGACCGCGGCCGGCTCGGGCAGCGGCGGCGGGCAGACGCCGGCCAGCCCGGACAGGCGCACCGAGAGCGGCTCGAGGTCGCCGAGCGAGCCGGCCGGCTTGGTGAGCCGGGACTGCAGCTCACGGGCGACGGCCATGGCCGGCTCATCGGCGGCGTGGATGGCCGCCACGGTCGTCTCCAGGGTCACGGGCGCTCCTCGATCACGTCGGTCAGGGTGGACACGAAAGCATCGGTGATCGCAGTGTCGCGCACGGCGATCCGCAGCCAATCGGGGCCCAGGCCCGGAAAAGTGTCGCCACGACGGACCGCGTAGCCGCGTTCCCGCAGCTCAAGCCTGATTTTGTCGGCGGACGGCAGGCGTACGGAGACAAACGCGCTCGCCGGTGTGCCGGCGACCGTGAGCTTCGGCACGTGCGCGAGGCGGCGAAGCAGGTGATTTCGCTCGGCCGTGACGCGCGCCGCCAGCTCTCGCTCCGCGGCGATCGCGGTGGGTGACGCGCAGGCGATCGCGGCAGCCAGCGCGGGCGTCGAGACGGGCCAGAGCGGTTGCGCGGCGGCGAGGCGCTCGACCAGGCCGGCCGACGCCAGCAGATAGCCGATGCGCAGGCCGGCCAGCCCCCAGGTCTTGGTGAGGCTGCGCAGCACGATCAGCCCGTCGATGTCCCGGCGGCCGGTCAGCGATTCGGGTTCCCCGGCCACGCCGTCACGGAACGTGGTGTCGGCGAACGCCTCGTCGACCACCAGCACCCGCCCCGGCCGGGCCAGCTCGGCGATCTCGGCGGCCGGGTGCAGCACCGAGGTCGGGTTGGTGGGGTTGCCGACGAAGACCAGGTCGGCGTCCTCGGGGACCAGGCGCGGGTCGAGCCGGAAGCCGTCCTCCGCGCGCAGGATCACCCGTTCGACCTCGTGCCCGGCGTTACGCAGCGCCGCCTCGGGCTCGGTGAACTGCGGATGAACCACCACCGGCCTGGCCTTCGGGAAAGACCGGGCGATAAGGACGAACGCCTGGGCCGCGCCGGCGGTCAGCAGAACCTCATCGGGGGTCCGGCGATGCCTGCGGGCCACGGCCGCCTTTGCTTCAAGATCATTCGGGTACGCCCTCAGCCGGGTCAGCGAGTCGCGGATCGGGCCGGCCAGCCACTCCGGCATCGGCTCGTGCCGCACGTTGACCGCCAGGTCGATCAGGCCCGCATCCACCTCGGCATCGCCGTGATGCCCCAGGTCGATCGTCATGCCACCAGCATGCCCGACGGTATTCCCCGTCTCAGTTCGGCCGTTTCGTCAGTACATGAACGTTTTTGTCATAGCTTCGAGGGGTGGCAGCCGGAAAGATCGCTCCCCTCGTCCGCGCCGGCCTGATCGCGGGGCTCGTGATCGCCGGCCTCGCCTACCCGCTCGCCGCCCTCGCCGGTCTCGGCGTGAAGGCCGGCACCGACGCACTCGCCGGCCTGCCCGACGAGCTGATCGAGGTGCCGACCGCGCAGACCAGCTACCTGTACGCGCGGGACGGCAAGACGGTGCTGACGATGTTCTACGAGGAACACCGCAAGCCCGTGAAGATCGCGGAGATGTCGCCGTACATCACCGAGGCGATCGTCGCCTCCGAGGACGCCCGCTTCTACGAGCACCACGGCGTCGACGCCAAGGGTGTGGCCCGGGCCTTCGTGGCCAACCGGCAGGCCGGCGGCGTCTCGCAGGGCGCGTCGACGCTGACCATGCAGTACGTGCGGATGGCCCTGCGAGACAGCGCCAAGTCGCCGAAGGAGGCGCTCGAGGCGACCGAGCAGACCACCCAGCGCAAGCTGCGGGAGATGCGGCTCGCGATCGAGCTGGAGAAGCGGCTGTCGAAGCAGGAGATCCTCGAGCGGTACCTGAACTCGGCGTACTTCGGGCACCGCGCCTACGGGATCTTCGCGGCCGCGCAGGTGTTCTTCTCGAAAACCCCGAAGGATCTCGGCCTCAACGAGGCGGCGCTGCTGGCCGGCCTGGTCAAGGCGCCGTCCGCGTACGACCCGGCGGCCGGTGACCAGCGGGCCGCGACGAACCGGCGCAACTACGTCATCGACCAGATGCTCAAGATGGGCGTGATCACCCCGGGCCAAGCGTCCACCGCGAAGCGAGCCAAGATCCAGCTCCACCTCACGACGCCGCCCAACGACTGCGGTTCGATCCCCGACAAGCTCAACGACTGGGGATTCTTCTGCGATTACGTGAAGGCGTGGTGGCGGGAGCAGCCGGCGTTCGGCGCCACTCCCCAGGAGCGCGAGGAGAACCTGCGCCGCGGCGGTTACCGCATCGTCACCTCGATCGACCCCAAGATTCAGGGGTACGCGATGAAGCACGTGCTCGCCAAGGAGAAGCGCCGCAGCCGCTACGCCCACGGCCAGGTCGTCATCGAGCCGAACACCGGGCGGGTCCTGAGCATGGCGGTCAACCGGACGTACTCGCTGCGGCCGAACCCGCGCGGCAAGGATTACCCGAACACGGTGAACCCGCTGCTCGGCGGCGGCACCATGGCCGGTTATCAGGCCGGATCCACCTTCAAGATCTTCACGCTGCTCGCCGCCCTCGACGCGGGCATGCCGCTGAGCACGTCGATCTACGCACCCGACCGCTACGTGTCGAAGTACATCACCGCGCCCGGCCCGGCGACCTGCGGCCGGCACTGGTGTCCGAAGAACTCGAGCAAGTCGATGAGCGGCACGCAGACCATGTGGAGCGGGTTCGGCAAGTCGGTGAACACGTACTTCGTGCAGCTGGAGGAGAAGGTCGGCGCGGACAAGGCGGTGGCGATGGCCGAGCGGCTCGGGCTGGCCTGGCGCACCGGCGTCGACCGGGAGCTGGCCAGCCCCGCGCACGCCGCCGGCTGGGGCGCCTTCACGCTGGGGGTCAGCGACGCGACGCCGGTGGAGATGGCGAACGTCTTCGCCACGCTGGCGGCCGAGGGCAACTATTGCGAGCCACTGCCGGTGCTGCGGATCCAGAACCGCGACGGCACGAACGCGAAGTTCCACGGCAAACTGGTCGCCGCGCCGCGCTGCCACCGCGTGGTCACCGCCGACGTGGCCCGGGCGGCAACCGACGCCGCCCGCTGCGTGACGGGTTACGGCTCCGCCCGGGGCGGCTGCGGCGGCTGGTCGACGTCGCCGATGGTCTACGCCACGATGCACCGCCCGGTGGCCGGCAAGAGCGGCACCACCGACAACAATCGAACGGCCTGGTTCTGCGGCTTCACGCCCCAGCTGGCCGCCGCCGCCTTCGTCGCCGACCCCGACGATCCCAACGACTACGTCGGCTCGGGCCGCTCGACCATCTCGAAGTACACCCTCGCCCAGACGCTGCGCGACGCCCTCAAGGGCCAGCCCAAGCTGAAGTTCCACCCGCCCTCCAAGAAGATCGCCCGGCACGGCTCCACGAGCGACGACGAGGACGCCACCAGCAAGAACGACGACCGCGACAACGGCCGGAACAGCGACGACAACTGACCGAACGCGGCCCCTCTCACCTGCGCGGCCATCCCCTCGCCGCGCGCCCTGCCGCCGTGGGCGACGGACCGCCGGAGCGCTAGGCGGCCGGGGCCTGGGGCTGCCGGCTGCGGCGGGGCGGGCGCCAGGCCGGGTCGCGGCCGGCCAGGGCCAGGGCCTGGTCGAGCAGGGTGGGCTCGTCGTCGGTGGGGACCGGCGGCTCGAACACGCCGGGGGCGCCCGCGGGCGGGGCCTGAGCCAGGAACTCGATCAGCACCTCGAGGGTGCGCGGGTCGGCGAAATACTCCTGGCCGGTGGCGCGAGCCAGGTCCCAGCTGTGCATGATCAACTCGTTCATGGCGACGATGCCGAGGGTGGCGGCGGGCATGGTCACGCCGCCGGCCCGGGACGTGCCCGTCCAGGACGCCGGATCCTTCCACGCGGTGGCCAGCTCTTCGAGGAGGACGGGCAGGCGGCCGCGCCAATGGCGGGAGAGGTGCTGGGCCGACGGCGGCGAAGGCGGCTCGGCGGTGCCGGGCGCGTCGGTGCGTTTGCGGGCGGCCTGGGCGAACGCCTGGGCGAGGACCATCAAGTGATCGAGCAGGGCGGCGACAGTCCAGTCCGGACAGGGGGTCGGGTTGGTCAGCTCGGTGTCGTCGACGCCCAGCAGAAGCGCTCGCAGTTTACGAACCGGCGGGTCGAAATCCAGCGGCACACGATCGGCCACGGTCGTCCTCCTTCGGGTCGTCGGTGTTGAACCCACGTTACGGGTGGGGTACGACACTTTCGCGTTCAACGAAGGCCGTTTTCACGGCAGGACGGTTTTCCGATCGTCGATCTTCCACGGCCGGCGACGAAGGCCACCCCGTCTTGCCCGGCGAGCCCCGGCGATCGATGACGGCCGAGGTCAGGACGCGGTGATGTCCGCGGTGTCGGAGAGGTCGGCGGCGCCCGCGATGCCCGACGCGGGGATCGGGCCGGATGCCGGGTCCGGGCCGCCGGGCACCGCGCCGGAGCCGGGCGCGGGCGGGCGAGGCTGACCATGCGGCATGCCCGACTGCGGCTGGTAGGGCCCGTGCGGAGAGGCGGGTGAGGCCGGCTGCGCGTACGGCACGGGGTAATCCTGCGACGACTGCCCGGCGTAGTCGTGAGCCATCGCCTGGGGTGGGTATTCGTGGCCGACGGCGGGCGAGGACGGCTGGTCGTGGGGCATCGCCGACGATGTCGCCAGCGCCGCGGCCGGCATCGACACGGTCGGCGGCTCCTCCGGATCCTGCGGGGCGGACATCGGCGGCATAAGGGGTTGGGTGTGAGCCTGGGAACCGTGCGCCTGAGCGGCGTGCGGCTGGGGGCTGTGTGGCTGCGGGTTCTGCTGCGGGCCGGGCGGGCCGACGATGGCGGCGGCGACCACGCGCTTGGCGATCTCGGGCGCGGCCGCCCAATGCAGGCCCAGGTGGGAGGCGTGCACCTGCCGCCAGACGAAGCCCTCGGGGTTGCCGCCCGACCAGGTCCAGGCCGGGACCGCGCCCGCGCGCGGTGTGATGATCGCGCGGTGCTGCTTGTACCCGGTGATCCGGGCGCCGGCCGGCGCGAGCGGGGACGTCGTGGGGGCGGTCGCCTCGCGGTAGCCGGCCACGGTCTGGTCGCCGGTCACCGCCGACGCGTCGAGCACGGCACACATCGGCCGGCCGTCGAAGTCGCGGCCCAGCCACGGCAGGGCCACGCCCTCCGCGACGACCGGCCAGCCGTCGTGGGCGAACTTGGCGACCGCGTTGCACAGCCGCCGGTTCGCGGAGAGCTCCTCGGCGTACCCCTCGGGCAGGCCGGCCCCCACGACCAGCGCGCGCGTGCCCGCCGGCAGCGACTCGTCGCGCAGCGGATCGATCACCGCCACGTCGGCGCCGGCGGCCGTGAGCAGCTCGGCCGTCTCGACGTACGTGTAAGGAGCACCCGGACCACCGGCCAGCGCGACAATCGGACGTTGGTCGAAGACCTCCCCGCCCACCGCGTCCCCGGGGGTCCAGATCGGGCCGGGAAGGCCCGGCGCGGAGTTGGCCAGACCCATCAGGCGGTCGATGTCGAGGCCGGCCAGCACCGCCTCGCCCAGCCGGCGCACCGCGCGGATCGCCTCGACCGTGCGATGCGCCACCGGCACCGGGCCGTGTGACCGGGCGGGCAGCACGTTCGGCAGGTCGCCGCGGTGCAGCGCGCCCAGCACCGGCATGCCGATGTCGTCGAGCGCGGTGCGCAGCATCTGCTCGTGGCGCGGCGAGGCGACCCGGTTGAGGATGACCCCGCCCAGGTGGACCATCTCGTCGAACATGCGGAAGCCGTGCACCAGCGCGGCGATCGAGTGGCCCATCGCGGCCACGTCGACCACCAGCACGACCGGCGCGCGCAAGCTCGCGGCGACCGCGGCCGTCCCGTCGATCTCGGGCTGACCGGTCAGCGAGTCGAACAGGCCCATCGCGCCCTCGATGACCGCGAGCTGCGTGCCCGAGGCGCCGTGCTGGAAGAGCGGCGCGATGCGCTGCGCGCCGACCAGGCGAGGGTCGAGGTTGCGGCCGGGACGACCGGCGGCCAGGCCGAGGTACGCGGCGTCGGTGTGATCCGGTCCGACCTTGAAGCCGGCGGCCGGGATCCCGCGCGCCACGCAGGCCGCGAGCAGCCCCACGGCGATCGCGGTCTTGCCGTGCCCCGAGGACGGCGCGCTCACGACCAGACGAGGCTGAGCGCTCATCGTGTTCCCCCCACGCTCCAAATTGCTACCCCCAGGCGACCGCGCACGTGAACAGGGCCGCCGGTCAGGCACAGTACCCGGCCTGAGCGGTCGCCGCCCGGTGGCCGGGTAGCCTCAGAGCGTGTACCGGTTCCTGCTGACGCCGCGCTGGCTTGGCGCGGCCGCGCTGGCCGTGGTCGCCGCCGTGATCATGGTCATGCTCGGCAACTGGCAGCTGCGCCGGTACGAGGAGCGCAGCGCCATCAACGACCGCATCGACGCGGCTGATTCGGTGCAGGCGGTGCCGCTGACCTCGGTGCTGACCACCCCGACCGCGGCCGGGACGGCGGGCGCTTCGCCCGGCAAGGGCCTGGCCTGGACAAAGGTCACGGTCGGCGGCCGGTACGACGTCACCCACGAGATCCAGGCGCGCGGCCGCACGGTCGACGGCGACGTCGGCTTCGAGATCATCACGCCGCTGGTGCTGCCGGACGGCACGGCGGTCCTGGTCGACCGCGGCTGGGTGCCGGCGCCCCCGGGCGGCGCGGGGGCTGCGCCGGCGGTGCCGGCCGCCCCGAGCGGCGACGTCACGGTCGTGGGACAGGTGCACCTGTCGGAAAGCCGACCCACGGCGATCGAGCACCGCAACGGCCGCCTGGACACCCGCCGCGTTTCGGTCACCCGCCTGGCGGGCGAGATGCGCTACCCCGTGTACGGCGCATACGTGCTGCTCACCGAGCAGACGCCGGCGAACGATCCGGCCTTCACCCGCATCCCGATCGACCACGAGGACGCCTGGCAGAACGGCGGGTACGCCGTGCAATGGTGGCTGTTCGCGGGGATGGCGTTGATCGCGTTCGGCTGGCAGGCGCGCAAGGAGGCCCAGATCCGTTCGGGGTCGGGCTCTGGGTCGCGGTCCGGCTCGGGGTCGGGCTCGGCCGGCGCTCCCGCGAAGCCGCGGGTGAAGCTGAGGGACCGGGTGGCTGAGGCCGATCGCCGCCGCGAGGCCGCGCGCATGGAATCGCTGCGCGCTCCCGTCGACCGCGTGGAAGAGGCCGACCGCAAACGGGAGGCGGATCGCCGGCAGGAGGCCGCCCGCCAGGCTGCCGGCGGCGACCCCACCTGAGCGACAGCGGCTCGCGACCGCGGGCGGGTCCGACTAGGGTTCCGGCATGACCTCCTCGCCGAGCGACCCGTGGGGCAACTCGGGGGTGCCCGACCCGACGCAGCCGCTCAGGCCGACCCAGCCGTCCGATCCGACCCAGCCGTTCGGATCGACGCAGCAGCCCGACCCGACCCAGCCGTTCGGGCCGCCGGAGCCCTATACGCCGCCGTCGGGCGGACCCGTGGCGCCGGAGCCCTATACACCGCCGCCGGCCGGTCCCGTGCCGCCGCGTTCGCTGTTGCCGGCGCCCGGGCCGGTGCCGCAGGATCCCGGCCCGGTGATTCTGCAGATCGCCGAGATCTCGGTCACCTCCACCACGGTGTTCACGCCGACCGGCGACATCCCGCTGGCCGGGTCGCAGTGGCAGGTCAACGACTACTGGTTCGCCCAGCAGCGCATCCCGAAGTGGGCGATCGTGCTGGCGATCGTCGGCTTCTGCGTGCTGACCATCTTCAGCCTGCTGTTCCTGCTGGTGAAGGAGACGGTGATGCAGGGCACCGTGCAGGTCACGGTGACCAACGGCACCCGGCAGTACGTCGCCCGGATCCCGGTCACCGACCAGGCCGCGGTGACCGCCATCAACCAGCAGGTCAACTACGTCCGGACGCTGGCCGCCCTGTAGTCGGCGCGTCAACCACCGCGCACACCGGCCGCCTTTCGGTCGGCAGGTCGACCACGTCCCACCTGGCGGCCCTGGGGTCACGGCGTGGGATAGCCGCCGATCGTGCGGACCGTCTCAATCGTGTCGGCCTCGGACGCCGGCTTGTCGTCGCGGTAGCGGAGGACCCGCGCGAAGCGGAGCGCCACGCCGCCGGGATAGCGCGGCGAACTCTGGACGCCGTCGAAGGCGATCTCGACGACCTGCTCGGGGCGCACCTCGACCACCCAGCCGTTGTCGCTGACCGCCAGCTCCTGGAAGCGAGCCGTCTGCCAGCGGAGCAGCTCGTCAGTGAGGCCTTTGAAGGTCTTGCCGAGCATCACGTAGCCCCCGGTGGCCGGGTCGAGCGCGCCCAAGTGGAGATTGGACAGCCAGCCCTTGCGGCGGCCGTGACCCCACTCGACGGCGAGAACGACCAGGTCGAGGGTGTGCCGGGGTTTGACCTTGACCCAGGCCGAACCGCGGCGGCCGACGTCGTAGGGAGCGTCGATGGCCTTGACCACGACGCCCTCCTGGCCGGCCGCGATCGCGGCGGCGAAGGCGGCGGCCGCCTCCTCTTCGGTGGTGGCGGTCGAGCGGCCGACGTTCAGCTCGGCGGGCAGGGCGTCGGCGAGGGCGGTCCAGCGCACCCGGCCGGGCTCGTCCAGCAGGTCGACGCCGTCGAGGTGGAGAAGGTCGAAGAAATAGGGAACCAGGGCCGGCGCGGAGGGAGGCGTAGTGGCGGCGGCGGATTTGCGGGCGCCTCGGGTGGCGGCGCGGCTCGACGTCTCCTGGAACGGGCGGGGGCGGCCGGCCGCGTCGAGTGTCATGGCCTCGCCGTCCAGGACGGCCTCGCGGATCGGCAGCTTGCGGACGGCAGCGACCACCTCGGGCATGCGGGCGGTGATGTCGTCGAGGCTGCGGGTGAAGACGGCGACCTCGTCGCCCGACCGGTGCACCTGGATGCGGATGCCGTCGAGCTTCACGTCGACCGTGGCGGGCGCCCCCGTGGCCAGCAGGGCGGCACCGACATCGGGGGCGCTCTGGGCGAGCATCGGGGTGAGCGGGGTGCCGACCCGCAGGTGGATCGCGGCGAGCGCGGCGGCGCCGCCGGTGAGCGCGGCGACGGCGACCTGCTTGAGGTCGCCCGACAGCAGCAGGGCGCGCCGGACGGCGGTGAGCGGCACCCCGGCGGCCTTGGCGATGGCGTCGGCGAGCAGGCCGGCCTGGGCGCCCTGGCGCAGCTCGCCGCCGAACAGGCCGATCAGCAGGCGCTGCTCGTCGGCGGTGGCCGCGCCGAACAGCGCGGCCAGCAGGTCGCGCCGGCGGGCCTGCGAACCGGCGCCGGACACGACCGAGATCTCGGCGATCGCGGCGTCGACCCCGCCGACGGAGAGGGTGGGCTCGGCCGCGGGCGGCGGGCGGTCGCGCAAGCTGGCGTAGCCCACGCCGGTCTGCCGCTGGCGCAGCTCACCGGCGAGGAACGCCGAGCCGGCCGCGATCTCGTCGGGGTCGAGCCGGCGGAGGGCATCGGCCAGGAGCTCGATCTTGGCCTTGCGCCCGGAGGTGGCACTCACGGCGGCCGAGGTGGCCGCCAGGTCAAGGAACCGCACGGACCTATCCTGGCAGCCACCTCTGACATTTTTGCGGTGAAGAAGCTCCTGCGACCCGACCCCCGGGTCGTAGAGCGGGGGACATCAGGCGGCGAGCGGCTCGGCGATGCGGAAGCCGCGGGCACGGACGGCGTCGGCGACGCGGGCGACCTGCGCGTCGAGCTCGCAGAGGGTCTGGGAGATCTCCTCGAGGTGTTCGGTGAGGGCGGAATCGTCCCAGCCGGAGACGTCCACGTCGTCGAGCGCCCGCACCGCGGCGCGCATGCGGACGATGGACTCCAGCCGATCATGGGAGCGAAGCCGATCGATGGCGTTGCGCGGCCCGACGGGCATCGGCCGCACCAGGAGGGTTACCGAGGCAGGCACATCATTCGAACGCATGTTCGAGATCCTAACAGGATCGGCGACCCCGCCGCACCGGGCAGCGGCCCGATTCACCCCGTCATCAGCGGCGGGAAAACGCGCACCGCGTCGGCCGGATCGGCCTCGGCGGCCACGAAACCGTCGGGCCGGACCAGATAGAGCCGCCCCGGGCGGAGCGGGGTCGCGGGGGCCGGCGGGAAGACGTGGACGGGCACGCCCAGGTCGGGCACGTCGGCCGCCTGCACCCCGCCGTACGCGTGAATTTGCCAATGCAGCGAGCGCAACGCGGCGAAATTGTCGCCGGCCCACGGCAGACGCCGGCCGACCACCGGATCCCGGCGGCCGCCCGATGAGCCGGGCGTCATCCAGTAGTGGATGCGGATCTGGGAGATGTATTGGAAGAGGCGGGAGCCGCCACGGGTGTTCGGCAGGGCCCGGATCGCGATCGGCGCCACCAGCGGGACGACCATCCGGCGGGCCAGGCGCGCCCACGCGGTCTGCGCGGTGACACCGGCGAAGATGCGGTCGGTCGTGGCCACCAGGCGCTTCGCCACCGGGCGGCGCTCGGCCTCGTAGCGGTCGAGCCAGGTGTCGCGGCGCCGGCCCTGGAGCACGTCGGCAAGCTTGAACGCCAGGTTGTGGGCGTCCTGCAGGCCCGTGTTCATGCCCTGCGCACCGACCGGCGAATGCACGTGCGCGGCATCGCCGGCCAGGAAGAACGGCCCGTCCCGGAACGCGGCGGCGATGCGGTGGTGCACCCGATATGTCGCGAACCAGCGAGACTCGTGGTAGGTGACGGCGAACTTGCGCAGCCGCGGGACGACGTCCTCCTCGGCCAGCTCGCCGTCCCCGTCCTCGTCGCGGACCAGGCCGATCAGGCGCCACGAGCCGCGGCCCTTCATCGGGAAGGCCAGCATGAAGTCGGCGCCACCGGGGCGGACGTTGACCGCGCCCTCGACCAGCCCGGCCGCCCCGAGCCCGTCGAGCACGTAGAAGCGGTGCGGGTTGGTCGTGCCCTCGAACGGGATCCGGCGGTGCTTGCGGATGGCCGAGCCGGACCCGTCGCAGCCGACGCAGAAGCGGGCGCGGACGGTGTCGTTGCCGACCTTGGCCTCGACGCCGTCATCGGTCTGGGTGACGGCGGTGACCGCCGTCTCCCAGCGCACGTCGACGCCGAGCTTCTGGAGGCTCTCGTAGAGGATCTCCTCATTCCGGCTCTGTTCGAGGACCATCAGGTACGGGTACGGCGTCACGCCCCGGCCCAGCGGACCGATCGGAATCCGGCCGAACGCACGGTCGAGATAGCCGGGCGCGAGAGCGTCCGCCCGCTCCGCCGCGGCCAGGACCAGGTCGCCGAGGCCCAGCTGGTCGTAGATCTCGAGGCTGCGGGCCTGGACGACCAGCGCCCGGGACTCCCGGGTCGGGCCGTCCTTGCCGTCCACCACGATCACGTCGACCCCGAGCTTGACCAGCCAGTTGGCGAGCATCAGCCCGGTCGGGCCGGCGCCCACCACCAGCACGTCGCACGTCAGGTCGGCCATCGGCGACCCGCCTCCTTAGGTCGTGAGCGCCTCCGCGACGTTCTTGAGAAGCAGCGCCTCGGCGACGCAGCACCGCTCGAACTCGCCCAGGTGCAGGCTCTCGTCGGGGCCGTGCGCCCCGGAATAAGGATCTTCCACGCCAGTGACCAGAATCGATGCCTGCGGGAACAGCTCCTGGAAGGTGGCGATGAACGGGATGGACCCGCCGACCCCCATGTCGATCGGCGCGGCGCCGTCCCAGGCCGAGGTGAAGGCGGCGCGGGCCGCGTCGTAGGCCGGGCCGGTCGCGTCGATCACGCACGGCGAGCCGTCGCTCTCCAGTGTGACCTCGACCTGGGCGCCCCACGGCACGTACTTCTCCAGGTGGGCGCGGACCGCCGCGTACGCCGACTTGGGATCGTCGCCGGGCGCCAGCCGTACGCTGATCTTGGCCTTGGCGGTGGGCTGGAGCGCGTTCGCCGCCTCGAACGTGCGCGGCGCGTCGATGCCGAGCACCGAGATGGCCGGCTTGGTCCAGATGCGGTCGGTGATCGTGCCGTGGCCGATCAGCTTGACGCTGTCGAGCACGCCGCCCTCGTGCCGGTACCTGTCCTCGGGGTAGTCGACGCCGGCGCCCTCGCGGCCGACCAGGCCGTCGACGGCCACCTCGCCGTTGTCGTCGTGCAGGCTGGTCAGCAGCCGGGAGAGGACCATCAGCGCGTCCGGGAGCGGACCGCCGAACATGCCGCTGTGCACCGCGCTCTTGAGCACCTTGACCTCGGCGAACAGGTTGACCAGGCCGCGCAGCGAGGTGGTCAGTGCGGGCTTGCCGATGTCCCAGTTGCCGGAGTCGGCGATCACGATGACGTCGGAGCGCAGCTCGTCGCGGTGCGCGGCGATGATCTCGTCGAGCGAGTCGGAGCCGTACTCCTCCTCGCCCTCGACGAAGACGACCACGCCGACCGGCAGCTGGTCGCCGAAGGCGCGCAGGGCGGCGACGTGGGCCATCACGCCGGCCTTGTCGTCGGCGGCGCCGCGGCCGTAGAGCCGGCCGTCGCGCTCGACCGGCTCGAACGGGTCGCTCGCCCAGAGCGAGAGGTCGCCGACCGGCTGCACGTCGTGGTGGGCGTAGAGCAGCACGGTCGGCGCGCCGGGCGGGGCCGCCTTACGGCCGATCACGGCGGGCTGGCCGCCGTGCCGGACGACCTGCACCTCGAGGCCGCAGCCGCGCAGCAGCTCGGCCACGGCCTCGGCGGACCGGTCGACCTGGGTGTGGTCGAAGCCCTCGAAGGCGATCCCGGGGATCCGGACCAGCCGTTCCAGGTCGGCGCGGACTCC
The DNA here is from genome assembly GCF_042664765.1 of Paractinoplanes rhizophilus. Lineage (NCBI taxonomy): Bacteria > Bacillati > Actinomycetota > Actinomycetes > Micromonosporales > Micromonosporaceae > Paractinoplanes > Paractinoplanes rhizophilus. Next base: position 48,004 of record NZ_JBHTBJ010000015.1, read on the forward strand.
GGGCATCTCCCGCGCGATCGCGGCGCGCAGATCGGTTTCGTTCAAGCTCATGAACCGATCCTATGGTGTCTAGCTGTCGGTTTCCCCGTCGCGGCGGCCCCGGCCGGACGCCCAGCCGCGGGCGCCGCGCACGGCCGATCCGGCCAGGTCGCCGGCCCCGTCGCCGACCTTGCGCAAGAGGTTGGCCAGCGGGTCCTGGGACGTCGTGAAACTTTCCCGGTACGACGCCGCGGCGGCCTTCACGTCGTCGGACACCGACGCGTCACCGTCCGAGTCGCGGCGCGGATAGTCGCCGCCCAGGATCCGCGCGTACTCGCCGGAGTCGATCCATTTGCGCAGCTCGGCGGCGCGCGCGACCGGCACCGGGTGGGTGGCCCACAGGGTCAGGCCGATCTTGTGGACGCTGTCCCGGAGGTCGCCGCCGCTCTCGTACTCGGCGGCCTGCTCGAGGAACGCGGCCGTGTCGATCTGGGAGAGGTCGCCGCCGCCGGCCAGCTTCATCAGCAGCCGGGTCGAGGCGGCCGGGTCCTGGCCGGCGAGCAGGCCGGCACGGTCGGCGGAGAGCTCGGCCTTGCGCCACCACTCCAGCATCGCCGCGATGATGGCGCGCAGCGCGATCGCGCCGATCGGCAGCCAGGCCAGCGAGACCGTCCACCGGGTGAGGATCATCATGATCGTGCGGTAGACCGAGTGACCGCTGCGCACGTGGCCCAGCTCGTGCCCGAGCATGGCGCGCAGCTCGTCGTCGTCGAGCTTCTCCACGGCGCCGGTGGTGACCACGATGAACGGCTTGTCCAGTCCGATCGCCTGGCCGTTGATCATCGGATCCTGGGTCACGAAGATGTCGGGCAGCTCGGCCACGTCGAGGGTGGCGGCGGCCTCGGTGAAGCGCTGGTAGACGCGCGGATACTGCCGGTGGTCGACGCGGATGGCGCTGGACAGGAAGGCCAGGCGGAAGCCGCGCTCGTTCCACATCCCGAAGAACGCCTTGATCATGTCGTCGAAGCCGCGCAGCTCGCGCAGGGCGGTGAGCGCGCCGCGGTCGGCGGGGTGCTCCCACGCGCGGGAGCTGATCCCGGTGAGCGTGACCCGCCGGCGTACCGGACGGCTCTCTTCGTCGGTCATGGTCCCACCCCGTCTCCCCGCTCCCGCAGCAGCGTGAAGCGGTCGTCGCCGGTCGTCGCCTCGCCGTCGACGATCAGGTCGGCGGCGGCGCGCGTGTCGTCCTCGGCGAAATGCCGGTCCTCGGCAGCACGCCACCGCTCAAGGTACGCCCGGAACGCAATGCTGTCGTCTCCGTCGCGCGCCACAGACCGGCGCAGCCGCAGGTCGGAGGGCGCCACGACAAAAACGGCGAGACTGAGCTCGGGACGGATCTCGCGCCTGGCGGCGCTGACGCCTTCCACGAGTACGGCGGGAGCAGGGTCGACGCGGACCGGAGGGCCGGCGAACTTCCCGAGGTGCCATTGGTAGCGCCGGTAGGTGGCGGTCTCGCCGCGCCGCAAGGGGCCGAGCACCTGGCGTTCGAGTCGTTCCCAGAAGGTGAATTGATCGTCCCAGCCGTCGAGCAGGTCGTCGGTGTGCACGACCGGGGCGTCGAGCTGCTTGGCCAGCCGGAGGGCGAAGGTCGTCTTGCCGGCGCCGCTCGGCCCGTCGACCGCGATGAGCCTGGTCGCGCCCAGCCGCGGGGCCATATGCCCGATTTCTCGCGCTAATTCTTCATATCTCATGGCGCCGCTCCCGGGGGCACGAACGGCAGGCCCCTGGTCGGACCGTGCTCGATCAGCCGCCACAGCGCCTCGGTGTCGAGATGCTCCTCGACCAGGTCGCCCAAAACGTCAAGAGCCTTTTCCCGTACGGCGGCGAACCGCGTGCCGGGAGCGACGGTGAAGCCGTGCCGGCCGGCCTGCGCCGCCGCCATGGTGAGGAAACGTCGCCGGAACTCGTCGTTCTCGAAGGCGCCGTGCCAGTGCGTGCCGTAGACGTTCTTCAGCGCCGCACCCTCCGGCCGGCCGTCCGCGTATCGCAGCAACGGCGGTGGCGAACCCCGGGTCACCACGCCGTGGTGGATCTCGTAGCCGCTGACCGGCGCGCCGAGCCCCTCCCCGGCCGGCCGGGCCAGGGTCTTGCGCGCCGCGAAGGTGATGCCGATCGGCACCAGGCCGAGCCCCTCGACCTCGCCGCTCCCGCTCTCCACCTCGTCCTGAATGCTCTCGGCGAGCATCTGGAAACCTCCGCAGATGCCCAGCAGCGGCTTGCCCGCCGCCACGTGCTTCTTCAGGGCGGAATCCAGGCCGATCTGCCGCAGCCAGTCGAGGTCGCCGACCGTGGACTTGGATCCCGGCAGCACGACCAGGTCGGCGTCGGCGATGTCGCCCGGCTCGATGGTCAGCTGCACCCGGACGCCCGGCTCGGCGGCGAGCGCCTCGGCATCGGTGGCGTTGGAGACGCGCGGCAGCCGGATCACCGCGACCCGCAGCCACTGCTCGCCGCGGGGCGGACCGGGCCGGCCCAGCGTGCGGCCGTAGGCGAGCGAGTCCTCGGCGTCGAGCCAGACGTCGAGGTGGAACGGCAGCACGCCGTGCACGGGCCGCCCGGTCACCGACGTGATCATGTCGAGCCCCGGCCGGAGCAGGCCGGCGTCGCCGCGGAACTTGTTGATCACGAAGCCGGCGACCAGCGCCTGATCCTCGGGGCTGAGCAGCGCGAGCGTGCCGTGAAAGGCGGCGAAGACCCCGCCGCGGTCGATGTCGCCGACCACGATCGTGGGCAGGCCGGCGTGGCGGGCGAGGCCCATGTTGACGAAGTCGCCGTCGCGCAGGTTGATCTCGGTGGGGCTGCCGGCGCCCTCGCAGATCACCGCGTCGTACTCGGCACGCAGCTCGTCGAGGGCCGCCCAGGCGGTCGCGGCGAGCCGCTCGCGCATCGACCGGTAGTTGTCCCCGGTGACCGTGCCGACCGCCTCGCCGAGCAGCACCACCTGGCTGGACCGGTCGCTTCCGGGCTTGAGCAGCACCGGGTTGAACCGGATGTCGGGCGGCAGCCCGCACGCCGCGGCCTGCATGGCCTGGGCGCGGCCCAGCTCGCCGCCGCGGCCGTCGGGGCCGACCACGACCGCCGAGTTGTTCGACATGTTCTGCGCCTTGAACGGCGCGACCTTGACGCCCCGGCGGTGCAGCCACCGGCAGATCCCGGCGGTGACCACGCTCTTGCCGGCGTCGGACGCGGTGCCGGCGACCAGCAGGCCGCCGCTCATCGCGGACCCCGCCGGCTCAAGGCCAGGCCGGCGGCGATCAGAGTGGCGGCGGCGCCGACCGCGCCCGAGACCCGTGCGGCGCGGCGCAGGTGCACCGCCGCCGGTCGTGGGCCGTCGCCGAGGAACGGGCGCACCTCGCTGCGTCCGAAATAGACGTTGCGGCCGCCGAGGCGTACGCCGAGCGCGCCGGCCATCGCCGACTCGCACTGCCCCGCGTTGGGCGACGGATGGTCGTTGCGGTCGCGCCGCCACACCCGCAGCGTCTCGCGCGGCGAGCCGCCGGCGATGGGCGCGACGGCGATGGTGAGCAGGCCGGTCAGCCGGGAGGGCAGCAGATTGAGCGCGTCGTCGAGCCGGGCCGCCGCCGTGCCGAACCGCTCGTAGCGCGGCGACCGGTGGCCGACCATCGCGTCCAGCGTGTTGGCCGCACGGTAGGCCAGCAGGCCGGGCAGACCGAGCAGGCCGCCCCAGACCAGCGGGGCGACGACCGCGTCCGAAGTGTTCTCGGCCACCGACTCGACCGTGGCCCGGGCCAGCTCGGAACCGTCCAGGGTGGACGGATCTCGGCCGCAGAGGTTGTTGAGGCGGCCACGGGCGGACGGCAGGTCGCCGTGGTCGAGGTGACCCGCCATCAGGCGGGACTCGCGGCGGAGCGTGCGGCCGCCCAGCACGGTCCAGGTCGTGGCGGCCACCAGCGCCGCCCGCGCCGCCGGGTGCCGCCGGGACGCCCGCGCGGCGGCGAGCCCGGCCAGCGCGGGCCCGCCCACCGCCAGCGCGGTGAACGCCGCACCCGACCGGCGATCGGGCCGGTACAGACGGCGCTCGAGCGCCCCGGCCGCCGCGCCGAAGCCGGCGACCGGATGGAACCGTCGTGGATCGCCGAGCACGGCATCGAGCAGATAGCCGGCCACCAGACCGGCGGCGTCCGCGGTCGCCATGTCTCAACCCCCGTTGGACGAAATGTGCCTTATGGGCACAGATTGCACACCCAGACCCGGCGTTCCGACACGCCGGACCGGAACGGCACGGGCTCGGGCTGGCCCCAGACGAGCGCGCCGGGGGCGCGGTCCTCCAGGAACTCGGCGACGATCGCGTGCAGGTCGCTCGTGACGCGGTAGGGCGCCTCGAACGGCAGCTTGTCCTGCCCGCGGGAGCCCGTCGAGCAGCGCAGCTGCCCGGCGTCGCCGTCGTGCCAGACGTAGAACGTGGCCGGCCCGGCGTACGGCATCGCGGACACCTGGTCGCGTAACAGCTCGGCGGTCTCCTCGAACGCGGTGACCACCTCGTCGGCCGACAGGCCCATGCGCTCGTGCGGCGGGGCGCCGAACCAGCTGGTGTTGGCGTGCTCGGCGTCCTGGTCGTGCGGCGCGAGGACCAGTGTCTCGCCCGCGATCGCGCGGATCTCCTTCAACAGCACGGAGCCCAGTGTGCCCGGCCCACCCGGGGCCGGGCCAACCGGGCGGTCAACCCCTGTGCGGACGACCTAACTCGAACAGGGGTTGACCAGCGATCAGGCCGCGACCGGCTCGCGCTTGGTCCGGCGGGTGCGCCGGGTGACCACCGGCTCCTCGGCGACCAGGCGCTCCACCTCGATGGCGAGCTCCTCGTCCGAGCCGGATCCGGGCCCGTCGGCCGGGCCGGGCTCGGGCTTCGCGGCGGGCTCGGGCCCGGGCTCGGCGGCCGGCTCCGGCGTGGCGGCCGGGCCGGGCTCGGCGGCCGGTGCGGGCTCGGCGAAGGTCGGTGCGGGCCCGTCGGGCACGCCGTCGCCGTACGCGATGGGGGTCTCGCCGACCGCAAGCGCGACCGTCTGCTCGCCCGCGACCAGCGTTTCGCCCTCGGCGTCCTCGATCTGCGCGGCGCTCGTGCCCGTCCGGGTGCGGAAGAAGCGGGCGCGCCCGCGGGAGAGGTCATGGCCGATCGCCGACGCCTCCATCTCGTACGAGACCCGGTGGTTGCCGCCCTCGTCCTTCCAGTCCCGGGTGTAGAGCCGGCCCTGGACCATCACCGGGTCGCCCACGGTGATCGAGGAGGCGACCCCCTCGGCCAGCCGCCGCCACGCGACGACGCGAATCCGCAGGTTGTTGCCGTCGATCCATTGACCGCTCTCCTTGTCGTAGCGACGCGCGGTCGAGGCGACCTTGAAGTTGGCGACGAGCGTGCCGGTGGTCGGGATGCGGCGCCACTCCGGGGTGGTGAGCACGTTGCCCACGAGCGTGATGGTGGTGTCGAACACAGGTCCTCCTGATTCGGGAACGGGTGAGGCGGCGAGCATGCTCCCGACCCGTACGCGATGGAGGCCTTGATCTTGATTTTTGGGGACGAGGGCCGACATGTGGATTTCGCCAAGCGGGCCTGTTGATCTGATATGCCTGATCGTGTGGAGATCGACGTGCTGGGGCCGCCCTACGAGAGGCACACCATCGACCTGGGCAGCGACGACGAGGGCGCGGTGATCGCGACGCTGGTGCGCCGCCGCGCCGACCGGCCCACCCGCCGGGCGGTTCTCTACGTGCACGGTTTCGTCGACTACTTCTTCCAGACCCATCTCGCCGACTTCTTCGTCGAGCGCGGCTGGGACTTCTACGCGCTCGATCTGCGCAAGTACGGCCGCAGCCTGCTGCCGCACCAGACGCCGAACTTCGCCCGCAGCCTCACCGACTACTACCCCGAGCTCGACGAGGCGGCCCGGATCATCCGGGCGGTCGACGGCCACAACCAGATGCTGGTCTGCGGCCACTCCACCGGCGGCCTGATCACCTCGCTGTGGGCGCATTCCCGGCAGGGCCGCGGCCTCGTCGACGGCCTGTTCCTGAACAGCCCGTTCTTCGACTTCAAGCTGCCCTGGCTGGTCAAGCGCCCGCTGATGGCCGCCCTGGTCGGCGTCAACGGCCGCACGCCCTACCGCAAGATCCCGACGTCGTCGCCAGGGTTCTACGGCAAGAGCCTGCACACCGACCACCGTGGCGAGTGGACGTACGACCTGGCCTGGAAGCCGATCACCGGCTTCCCGGTGACCGCCGGCTGGCTGAACGCCATCCGGCGGGGCCAGCAGCGCCTGCGCGCCGGCCTCGGCATCGACGCGCCGATCATGGTGGCCTGCTCGACGCGTACGTACCGGGGCCGCGTCTGGTCGGAGGACGTCCGCCTCTCCGACGTGGTGCTGGACGTCGACCACATCGTGCGCTGGGCGCCGAGACTCGGCCCGCGCGTCACGATCGCCCGTTTCGACGGCGGCGTGCACGACCTGACCCTTTCCGGGCCCGAGGTGCGCGCGGAGGTGTTCCGCGAGCTGGCACGCTGGGTGGACGCCTTCGTGCCGCCGCCCGGCACGCCCGAGATCGACGTGCCGAGGGCGCCCGAGGACAAGACGGACGACAAGTCCCAGGCGACCGCCTAGTATGTGGCTGCCAGCCAGCGCTCGTAGCTCAGCGGATAGAGCAACGGACTTCTAATCCGTCGGTCGCAGGTTCGAATCCTGCCGGGCGCGCCCATGTCAACGGTCCTTCGGGGTCTTGCATTGATCGCGGAGTGGAGCCAGCCGCCCCAGGGGCGTTATCGCGCAGCGGTCCCCTCGCGTGCTTCAGCGGTTCATACCCCGGAGTCGGTCGCCGAGCACACGATGCGCGCGGCGCAGCTCGATGCGCCAAGGACGCGGACAAGCTGGAGATGCTCCTCCAAGCTGTCGAATACCGCGATGCCGGCGTTACGCGTACCGGTGGCTGGATCGACTCGGCACGCAAGGACCTCCACCTCGAAACGAGCCGCCGGATCGCCGAAGCGGCCATCACGCTGTCGCCGCTGTCCTGGCGCGACCGCTGAACAGTCAGCCGTGCAATGCGCGCCCCAGCCGAGCCCCGACCGGCGCACCCACCGCCGCGATGACCCCCGCGATCACCGGGCCGATCAGAATGCCGCTGATGATGTGGCCGCCCAGCGCGTCCCCGATCATGTAGCTGCCCACCTCCGGGTATCCGCTACCCCGGTAAGCGGCCCGATCGTACGCCCCGGTCAGCGACCACCGCTGGACCGTGAGCAGGCCGATGGTAACGACGGCGACCTGCAGCGGCGCGGCCAGGCGGCGATCAGTAGGCCGGCCCGCCGCCCGGCGGCGGCGTTGCCGGTCACGACGGCCACGCCGATCGCGACGACCAGGCATATGGCGATGGCGGCGGAGGGCAGCATGGGGGCGACGCCGGCCGAGGCCGGTCCGGTCGTGGCGTTGAGGGCGGTGACGCCGACTAGACAGAGAGCGCCGGCCGCGGCGTAGCGGATCGGGTCGGCGTGGGCGGCGGGCCGGTGCATCGCGCCGGCCAGGTAGCCGGTCAACGCTGCGGCGAGCACTGTGGACAGGACGTGCGCGCTATCGGTCGTGGCGCTGGGATGCGCGATGGCGACGGCGCACAGAACCGCGAGGAAGGTCACCGTGCGGTGGGCGACCGTCGTGGTGTGCGGGGTCGAGCGGGCCGCGCGGGCGGTGGCGTACAGGGCCAGCAGCGCGGCCAGCGTGATGAGGAACGGGGCGAGGGCGGGTACCGCCACGACGGCCACTGTGGACAGCAAAACGACGCCGGTGATGTATACGGCTGCGGTGCGCATGACGTGGTGCGGTCGGCGCGGCGGGGGCAGGGCGGCCATCCGCAGGGCAGCGGCCCGCGCCGATCGTCTGCGTGTCGACGCCGGTGACATAGACGGCGCCCTCGGCGGCCGAGGTGATCTCCGCGCGCTCGCCGAGCTCGGTGCGCAACCCCGCCAGATCGGGCGTGCGCACCAGGGTCCGCGCCGGCGCGACCAGCCGGCCCACCACCGACGCCATCGGGCCCTGCGCCACCAGCCGCCCGCCGGCGATGATGATCACGTCGTCGGCGAGGTGCTGCATTTCCGCCAGCAGATGACTGGACACCAGGACCGTGCGGCCCGCCCCGGCCAGCAGCGTCAGCAACTCCCGCAGCCAGCGGATGCCCTCGGGGTCCAGGCCGTTGGCCGGCTCGTCGAGGATCAGCACCTGCGGATCGCCGAGGAGCGCCGCGGCGATGCCCAGCCGCTGGCGCATCCCCAGCGAGTAGCCCTTCACCTTCCGGTCGGCCGCGCCGGCCAGCCCCACCAGCGTCAGAACCTCGCCGGCCCGGGCCTGCGGGATCCCCGCCGCCTGGCACAACACCCGCAGGTGATTCCGCCCGCTGCGGCCCGGATGCGCCATCTCCGTCTCGAGTACGGCTCCGACCTGGCGCGCCGGGCGCATCAAGCCGGCGTAGCGAACGCTACGAGGAAGCGGTGACGGCCGCTCGCAGCCGGTCGAGCGCCTCGGCCCGCACCCCGGCCAGGACAGCGTCCCGGCCGGCCCGCGCGACCCGCAGCGGGACCGTCCGTGGCATCCGCTCGACCGCCGCCGCGATGCCGCCGATCAGCTCCGGGCCCCAGGATCCGCCGACCACGACCTCGCTCGGGTCGGCCAGCGCGACCACGGCGGCGACCACCCCCGCGATCGCCGAGCCGATGGCCTCGCGGGCCGCGTCGCCGCTCGCGAGCAACCGCTCGACGTCGATCGCCGTGGAACCGGCCCGGCGCAGCCCCAGCTCGCCGAAGACCTCGATGAACGGCACGGCCTGCCCGCGCGGACCGGCGGTCAGCAGGTGCGCGATCTCGCCGGCCAGCCCGCCGTGCCCGCGCCGGACCTCGCCGTCGTTGACGATCGCGCAGCCGAGCCCCTCGCCCAGATAGAGATAGGCGAAATCGCGCGGGCGCCCGGGCTCGGCCAGCGCCGCCCAGTTCACGTCGTTGTCGACGACCACTTCCAGCGGCGCCAGGAGGGCGACCGGATCCAGCTCGCCCACGAGGAACGGCGAGTCGGGCAGGTGGACCAGCTTGCCGGTGGCGCGATCGACCGGGTCGGCGGCGCCGACGACGGCCAGCCGCACGCGCCGGTCCGCCGACACCTCGGCGGCGGCCTGCCGCAGCGCCTCGGCGACCTGGCTGGGCCGGGCGGGCCGGTCGATCTGCCGCGCGGCGCGCGCGACTGTTTCGCCGTACACGTCGAGACTCTCGGCCGTGACCCCGGCCGGCGCGATGGTGATCGCCAGCGCGACGCCCGCCTCCGGCGTGAGCGCGTAGTAGGAACCCACCCGGCCGCGGCCACGACCGCCCGGGGTGCGCTCGCCCGTGTCGGCGACCAGGCCGCGCTCGGTGAGCCGGCGGACGCTCTCCCCCGCGGTCGGCTTCGAGATGCCGATCTCGGCCGCCAGCTCGGCCCGGGTCAGCCGCCGGTGTCGCATCAGCGCGCGCAGCACGTGGTCATCGGTCTGCGCGCGGACCAGGGAGTCCATTTGCCAATTCTAGTGAGGAGCCTTGCCTTGAACTCGGGGCACGGCCTACAGTCCTTCAAGTAAAGAGAGCTGACTAGAAAGGGGAACGCCGTGCTGCCGCACTGGGAGGAGACACCCGCCGACCTCGGCGCCGCGACCCGCGAGATCAAGGCCGCGCTGCGCGAGCGGATCGCCGCGTCCGGCCGCACGGTCGAGGAGGTCTTCGCGGTCGTCGAGCGCCGGGTCGACAAGGCCGTCGGCGAGATCGTCGAGGCGCGCAAGCAGGGTCCGGTGTGGCCCGAGATCGAGTACGCCGACATCGCGGCCGGCACCGTGCCGCCGGCGCAGGTGGCTCTGCTCAAGAAGCGCGGCTGCCTGGTGGTGCGGGGCCACTTCGAGCGTCCCCAGGCGCTGCAGTGGGACCGCGACATCGTCGAGTACGTCGAGAGCAACAACTTCTTCGAGGACTACCGCGGCCCCGGCGACGACTTCTTCGGCAGCGTGGGCTCGAAGCCCGAGATCTACCCGATCTACTGGTCGCCGGCCCAGATGCGGGCCCGGCAGAGCGAGCGCATGGCCACGGTCCAGTCCTTCCTCAACCACCGGTGGAAGTTCGAATCCGCGGGAACTCGGTGGTTCGACCCCGACCGCGACTCGATGTACCCGGACCGCATCCGCCGCCGCCCCGAGGGCGCCGACTCGGCCGGCCTCGGCACCCACCTCGACCCCGGCACCCTCGACCTGTGGATGACCCGGGCCTACCAGCAGGCGTTCCGCCACCTCTTCGACGGCCACGTCGAGCGGTACGACCCGTGGGACGCCGCCCACCGCACCTCGGGCCCGCAGTACCCGGGCACCACCATGTGCTCGGCGTTCCGCACGTTCCAGGGCTGGACCGCGCTGTCCGACATGGACCACGACCAGGGAGTGCTGCACACCGTCCCGATCCCCGAGGCGATGGCCTACCTGATGCTGCGCCCGCTGCTGCCGGACGTGCCCGACGACGACATGTGCGGCGTGACGGTCAACCAGGTCTTTCCGGCCGGCCACAAGTGGCACGCCCCGCTGATGGAGGCGCTCTCCGGCATCCCCGACGTCAAGGCCGGCGACTCGGTCTGGTGGCACTGCGACATGATCCACAGCGTGGCCCCGGTCGAGGCCCAGAAGGGCTGGGGCAACGTCATGTACATCCCGGCCGCGCCCTGGTGCCCGCGCAACGAGGCCTACGCGGCGTCCGTGCGGGAGGCCTTCCGCAAGGGCGAGAGCCCGTCGGACTTCCCGGCCGAGCACTACGAGCGGGAGTGGCCCAACCGCTTCCGCGAGGAAGACCTCAACGAGATCGGCCGCCGGGGCCTCGGCCTGACCTAGCGCTCGCATGCCGTACGGCGGTATAGCTGACAAGTCGCGTCAGCTATACCGCCACCAGCTCACGCCGCGGCCAGCGCCTCGGTCGGCGCCAGGCGCGCGGCCCGGATGGCCGGATAGAGGCCGGCGATCGCGCCGATCACGACCGTCGCGCCGACGCCGCCGCCGAGCGCCCACAGCGGCACCACGGTGGGCCAGCTCTGGGTGGCCGCATAGATGCCGGTCACCACGCATCCGAGCAGCACCCCGGCCACCCCGCCCAGCAGCGACAGCAGCAGCGACTCCATGACGAACTGGCTGCGGACCTGGCCCCTGGTGGCGCCCAGCGACCGCCGCAGGCCGATCTCCGCCCGCCGCTCGAGCACCGAGATGACCATGGTGTTGGCCACCCCGATCCCGCCGACCAACAGCGCGACCGCCCCGAGACCGAGCAGCAACGCGGTGAAGGTCGCGTTCGCGGTGCGCTGGGCGGCCAGGGCGTCCGACGGCTTCGAGACCTTCACCTCGTTCGGGTTCTCCGGGTTCGCGGTGGGGGCCAGCACCGCCCGCACCGCCTCGACGTGGGAGTCGACGGCCCGGGTGTAGACCGTGGTCGGATGACCGTCGAAGCCCAGATAGGACGCGGCGGCCGGCCACCCCACCAGCACCGAGGAGTCGAGCTCCGGCGCGAGCGGCACGGGATCCAGCACCCCGACCACGGTCCACCAGCGCCCGAGCATGTATACGGCGGGCACGTCGCCGAGCCGCCGGGCCGCGTCCGAGCCCAGCACGACCGCCGGGTATCGCGAGGTCGCGGCGTTGAGCCAGGTCCCGTCGGCGAGCTTGGCGCCGACCGTCCGGAGCAGGTCCAGCTCGGCCGCGACGACCCCGAGACCCCCGGTCTGGCCCGCCGGGATCCGGTCGGTCCGGTACACGTGCGCCCCGTCGACCGCGCCGGTGGCGGTGGCCGACAGGACCGGCGCGATCCGCCGGATCATCGGCACCGACGTGTCCGGCAGCTTCGCCTCCTTGCCGAACATGGTCTGGCCGGGCGTGACCGTCAGCATGTTGGTGCCGAGCGCCGCGAGCGCCCGGTCGAGATCCGCGTGGCTGGACGACGAGATCCCCACGACGGCGGTCATCGCGGCGATCCCGATCGCGATCCCGAGCGCCGACAGCACCGCGCGCAGCGGACGAGCGCGCAATCCGGTCCCGCCCAGCCGGAGCAGGTCCGCGGCGCGCATGCGGGCCGGGCTAAGCGGCGCGGGCATCGGCGGCCACCTCCCCGTCGCGCATGGGCACCCGCCGCGGCAGGCTGTCGGCGATCTCGTGGTCGTGGGTGATCACCAGAACGGTCGTCCCGCTCGCGTTCAGCTCCCGCAGCAGCTCGACCACGCCGGCGCCGGACACCGAGTCCAGGTTCCCGGTCGGCTCGTCGGCAAGCAGCACGGCGGGGTCGCCCGCGACGGCACGGGCGATGGCGACTCGCTGACGCTCGCCGCCGGAGAGCTGGTGGGGGCGGTGGGTGAGCCGGTCGCCCAGGCCGACCCGGACGAGGGCGGCCTCCGCGCGCCACTCACGCTCCTTTTTCGGTACGCCCGCGTAGAGCAGCCCATCGGCCACATTGGCCACCGCGTCACGCCCCGGCGCCAGGTGGAACTGCTGGAACACGAAGCCGATCCGCCGGGCCCGCAGCGCCGAGAGCTGCCGGTCGGAGAGCGTCGCCACGTCGTGCCCGTCGATCCGCACGGTGCCCCGCGACGGCCGGTCCAGCGTGCCGATCAGGTGCAGCATCGTGGACTTGCCGGAGCCGGACGGGCCGACGATCGCGACCAGCTCGCCGTACTCGACGGCCAGGTCGACCGACCGGACCGCGGTGACCCCGCCCGGGTAGGTCTTGGTGACGCCGGTGAGCTCGATGACCCGGCCCCCGGCGTCGGCGGCGGACATCTCCGTCACCGCGCTCATACCGGCATCCCGACCTTCATGCCGGCGGCCAGGCCGGCGCCGGTGATCTCGACCTTGCCGTCGGCGAACAGGCCGGTCTCGACCGCGACGACCTTCGTGGTGGCGCCGTCCACGACCTGGACGCCGTACCCGCCCTCGGAAAGCGCCAGCAGCGCCGCGACCGGAACGGTGAGCACGTCCCGGCGCTCGGCGGCGACGAAGTCGACCGAGACGGCCGCGTCGTCCATGCCCTTGGGCGCGCCCGCGAAGCTGATCGTCACCTCGATCAGCGTGGTGTCCTCCTGGTCGCCCTGGCCCTCCTGCACGGTGGTGCCGACCTTGACGATCTTGCCGGGTACCTCGGTGCCGTCGGGCATCCCGACCCGCACGGTGGCGCCCGGCTTGGCGAGGCGCTGCGCGTCCATCGTCAGATCGACGGTGGCGACCAGCGCGGTGCCGGTGTACTTCAGCAGGTCCGCGCCCGGCTGCACGACCGCGCCCGTCGCGGAGGTCTGCGCATCGACGCGGACGGCCGCCGGGGCGTACCAGATCTGGCTCGTCTCGACCGTGCCCGTCTCGCTCCGGCCGAGATCGTCCTGCCATTCCCGCACCGCGTCAGCGGTGGCGGCGGTGAACCTGTCGTCGACCGTGAAGCCCCGATAGCCCAGCGCCCACAGGTTCTTCTCGAACTGCTCGACGTCGGCGCCCGTCACCCCGCTGCGCAGGGTGCGGTAGGCGGGAAGTGTGCCGTAGAGCAGCACGACCGGCCGGTTGTCGAGCTTGTAGAGCGGCTTGCCGCGGCGCACCGTCGCGCCGGCCGCGGGTAACCAGGTCACCGTGCCGCTGCCGCGCGTGGCGAGCGTGGTCGTGCTGCCGTGGCCGAGCGTCCCGTCGTGCGTTTCCCGGTCGACCAGCGTCTCCTTCCGGATGTCGGCCGTGTTCGCGACCGCCGGCCGGTCCGGGGAAGCGCTGCTCTCCGCGTCCGGCAGATTGAACGCGGTGACCGCGGCGGCGACCGCTCCGACCGTGACGACCCCGGCGACCACGCCGGCCTTGCGCCGGGCGCTCATGCGGCCCGCCCCACGGTGCCGGCGCCCCCGGAGTGCTTCTCGGTGTGTTTCGCCCCATCGGGCGCGTATTTCGAGCACGCCTGCTCGGCCTTGTCGAAGGTCGGATCACCGGGGCCGGTGCCGATCTTCCCCCCGTCGAGGGCGATCCCGCCGTTCGGGTCGGGGTCGGGGAACTTCGCGACGCCGTTCTCCCGCATGCATTTGGCCATGTCGCGGGCCCGCTGCAGATCCTCGGCGCTGAGCTTGGGCGGATTGCCGCCGTTCGGCATGTACTTCTTGCACGCCTCGTGGGCGGCCTCGACCTTCGCGCGGTCGGTGCCCTTCGGGATCGCGACCGACATCTTCCCGTGGCTCGGGTCCGGGAACCACGGAAGTCCGTGCTCCCGCATGCACCTCGAGAACTTCAGCGGCGCGTCCGGGTCCTCCGACTGGCTCGGGCGGGGACTCGCGCTCGCCGTCTTGTCGCCCTGGTTGGCGCTGGCCACCTGCGGATCGTTCGCCGCGGTCCGCGCGCAGCCTGCCACCGGCAACGCCAGCATCAGGGCGAGCGCCGCGACCGTCCGGGTTCGCATTGAGGTCTCCTTCCATCTCGTGGAGAGGAAGTAGAGCGAAACGGAGGTTTCCCGGCCGTCACGGAAAAGCGTGACGCCGAGTTGACGCCCCGGCGCGGCACCATGGAAGGCATGCGGATCCTGGTGGTCGAGGACGAGCCGCTGCTCGCGGACGCGGTGGCGCAGGGGTTGCGCCACGAGGCGCATGCGGTCGACATCGCGTACGACGGCGCCGCCGCCCTCGAACGCATCGACGTCAACGACTACGACGTGGTGGTGCTCGACCGCGACCTGCCGGTGGTGCACGGCGACGACGTCTGCGGCTTCCTGAGCGCGAAGGGCGGCGCGACCCGCATCCTGATGCTGACCGCGGCGGCCGGCATTGACGACCGGGTCAACGGCCTGGCCCTCGGCGCCGACGACTACCTGCCCAAGCCGTTCGCCTTCCGGGAGCTGTCCGCCCGGGTCACCGCGCTCGGCCGGCGCGCCCGCCCGGCCGCCCCGCCGATCCTGCGCCGCGCCGGGATCAGCCTCGACCCCCACCGCCGCGAGGTGTATCGCGACGGGCGCTACGTGCCGCTGTCCCGCAAGGAGTTCGCCGTGCTGGCCGAGCTGCTGCGCGCCGACGGGACGGCAGTATCGGCCGAGACGCTGCTGGAGAAGGCCTGGGACGAGAACGCGGATCCGTTCACCCACGCCGTACGCATGACGATTTTGAAATTGCGCCGCAAGCTGGGCGATCCGCCCGTGGTGCTCACCGAGCCGGGAGTGGGGTACCGGATCTCATGAGGCTCACCGTCCGCACCCGGCTCACCCTCGTGTACGGCGGCCTGTTCGTGCTGGCCGGCATGGTGCTGCTCGGCGCCACCTACATCCTGATGCAGCAGCGGCTGCCGATGGTCGCCGGCGAGGCCTCCCGCGCCACCCCGCCCGAAGGCGCGGTCTTCGACGGCCCGCAGAACGCCACCTTCGTCCAGAAGGTCATCGACGGCACCCAGAGCTCCGCGCTGCACACCATGCTCACTCAGGGGCTGATCGCGCTGGCCGTGGTCAGCGCGGCCGCGATCGCCCTCGGCTGGCTGATCGCCGGCCGGATGCTGCAGCCGCTGCACCAGATCACCGCGACGGCGCGCCGCATCGCCGAAGCGCCGCCGGACGCCGACCGCGGCCTGCACGAGCGCATCGCCCTGACCGGCCCGTCGGACGAGATCAAGGAGCTGGCCGACACCTTCGACGTCATGCTGGCCCGGCTCGACCACTCCTTCGACGGCCAGCGCCGCTTCATCGCGAGCGCCTCCCACGAGCTGCGCACCCCGCTGACCCTCAACCGCACGCTGCTGGAGGTCGCGCTGGCCGCGGAGGCGCCGTCCGAAGAGGTACGCCAGCTGGGCACCACCCTGCTGGCCATCAACGACCGGCACGGCCGCCTGATCGACGGGTTGCTGCTGCTGGCGCAGTCGGACCGGCCGGTGAGCGAGCGCTCCTTCGTCGACCTGGCCGACATCGTCGACCACGTGGCGGTCTCGGACACGGTCAAGGTGATGGCCGAGCCGGCGGAGGCGCCGGTCGCGGGCAACCCGGTGCTGCTGGAGCGCCTGGTGCAAAACCTGGTGGAGAACGGCGAACGCCACAATCTGCCGGTCAACGGGTGGGTACGGGTGCGCAGCCTGGCCCGGCCGGACGGCTGGGTCGTGCTCGAGGTGAGCAACTCGGGGCCGGTGATCCCGCGCTACGAGGTGCCGGGGCTGTTCGAGCCGTTCCGCCGGTACAACGCCGAGCGGGTGCACTCGCCCGGGGCGGGGCTGGGGCTTTCGATCGTCCGGGCGATCGCGCGGGCACACGGCGGCGACGTGGTCGCGGGGGCCCGCGACGAGGGCGGCCTGATCGTCACGGTGACCATGCCCCGGGCGGTCTAGGAACTACTGCACCACGGACGCGGCCGAGCTGCCCGGCCGCGACTCGTCGGCGGCCCGGGGCGATGTGGTGCGGCGGGCGAGACCGATCACGCCCAGGGTCATGACGGTCCCGGCGAGCGCGACCACCACGAGCCCGGCCGTGCCGAAACGGAAGCTCTCGTCGAAGAGGATGACGCCGGCGACGGCGGCCACGACCGGGTTGGCGACGCTCACCGTGGCCAGCGGGGTGGCCAGCCCGGCGCCCCGGTAGGAGAGCTGGACCAGCAGGTAGCCGCCGACGCCCAGCAGCACGACCATCCCGGCGAGGAGCATCGAGACGGCTCGGACGCCGTGCTGGGTGAAGGACGCCAGCACCGCCTTCGACAGCACCGACGAGATGCCGAAGGCGACGCCGGCGGCGGTGGCCAGCAGCACCGCTCGCCAGCGGGCCGAATGGGCGATCGTGGCGACGGTGGTGAGGGCGCCGACCACGGCGAGTGTCAGAAACGCGACATACCGGCCGGAGGTCTCGGTGAGCAGGGCCGGCGCCGGGGACTCGACCGAGAGCGACATGATCAAGGACAGGCCGATCACGGTGAGAGCGGCGTCGATCCAGGCGGGGACGCTGATGCGTACGCGATAGCGCAGCACCGAGACCGGCAGGGCGAACAGCAGCGTCAGCGTGCCCAGCGCCTGCACCACCGCGACCGTGCCGAAGTTGAGCGCGAGAATGTGCAGGCCGACGCCCCCCGCGGTGAGCAGCAGCGCCACCGCCCAGCGAGCCAGACCGCGATGGCCATGCTCGGCCAGCCGCTCCTGAGCCACGGCCGCGCCCGCATAGCTCGCCGCCGACAGGATCGACAGTGCGACAGCCCACGCCAGTGACCCCATGGACACCCCTCTTCGAGCTTGCCTCACCGACCCGGCCATGAGCCCGGCGAAAACGCGGATTCTTCGCGTCATCCCCCGGAGGTAAAGATCCTGCCGCAGTTGTAGTACCCCATGGGGGCGCGGTGCCACGAGAATTCGGGTCGCCGACCTCCCGCGCCTCTGCCACGATCGGGCGCATGACGCAGGCGACGAGGGTCCGGATCGGCTGGCGCGACCTGCCCGAGGCCGTGCGCTCCCGGTCCGAGCAGATCATCGGCGGCCGGGTGGTGGCCGCGCATTCCCAGCCGGGTGGCTTCTCCCCCGGCAGCGCCGACCGGGTCGTCACCGACTCCGGGCGCCGCGCCTTCGTCAAGGCCGTCACCCCGGCGGTCAACGAGCGCTCGGCCGAGCTCGCCCGGCAGGAGATGCGCATCACCTCGGCAATGCCCGGCGACGCCCCGGTCCCCCGCATGCTGGGCGGCTTCGACGACGGGCAATGGGTGGTGCTGATCCTCGAGGACATCGACGGCACCCACCCGCGTACCCCGTGGGTGGAGAGCGAGATCGACGCGGCCGTCACCACTCTGCGCGAGCTGGCCGCGGCGGTCACGCCCTCGCCGGTGCCCGGCGTGCCGTCCGCGGCCGACAACCTCGCCGGCGACTTCGCCGGGTGGGACAGGATCGCCGCCGATCCGCCGGCCGACCTCGACCCCTGGGCCGCCGGGCACCTCGGCGAGCTGCGTGCCGCGGCCGCGCGGGGGCTCGCCGCCGCCGCCACCGGCGAGACGCTGGTGCACTGCGACATCCGCGCCGACAACCTGCTGATCCGGCGCGACGGCCGGATGATGGTCGTCGACTGGCCGTGGGGCTGCGTCGGGCCGGAGTGGTTCGACCGGCTGCTGCTCGGGCTCGACGTGCTGGCCAAGGGCGGCGACCCGTCCCGGGTCTTCGAGGGCATCGACGAGGGCACGGTGACCGACGTCATCGCGGCCATCGCGGGGATGTTCGAGCACATCTGCCGCCAGCCTCCGCCGCCCGGCATCCCCACCGTGCGCGCCTTTCAGAAGGCCGGCGCCGACGCGATCCGCCCGTGGCTGCGCGAGCGGCTGTGAGCCGAGCGCGGCCCCCGGCCGTATGCCACCGCGGGTAGTTACGGCCATCGCACCAGATGGGAGGTCCGGCACACCCGGCCGGACCGGGCCCGGCCGCGCACTAGGCTGGGGGAATCTGGGCTTCGACGTGGCGGCCCGACCGGCCACAAATGTCTCACGGAACGGAACATGATGATCGACCAGGCCAAGGTACGAGTCCTTCTGTTGGAGAGCATTCACCGCGATGCGGTGTCCCGGCTCGAGGCCGAGGGGTACCACGTCGAGTCCGTCCGCAACGCTCTGGACGAGGCCGAGCTCATCGAGCGCATCCAGGGCGTCCACCTGCTCGGCATCCGGTCCAAGACCAAGGTGACCGCCAAGGTGATCGAGTCGGCGGACAGCCTCGTCGCGATCGGGGCGTTCTGCATCGGCACCGACCAGATCGACCTGACCGCCGCGACCGCGGCCGGCGTCGCCGTCTTCAACGCGCCGTTCTCCAACACCCGCTCGGTGGTCGAGCTCGCGATCGCCGAGATCATCTCGATGACGCGCCGGCTCACCGAGAAGAACGCGCTGATGCACCAGGGCGTCTGGGACAAGTCGGCCGAGGGCGCCCACGAGATCCGCGGCCGCCGTCTTGGCATCGTCGGGTACGGCAACATCGGCACCCAGCTCTCGGTGCTCGCCGAAAACCTGGGCATGCACGTGTCCTTCTACGACACCGCCGACAAGCTGGCGCTGAGCAACGCGCACCGCTGCGCCTCGCTGGAGGAGCTGCTCGAGACGTCCGACGTGGTCACGCTGCACGTCGACGGCCGGCCCGGCAACGCCGGCTTCTTCGGCGCCGAGCAGCTCAAGCGGATGAAGCCGGGCGCGCTCTTCCTCAACCTGTCGCGCGGCATCGTCGTCGACCACGAGGCGCTGCGGGACGCGCTGACCAGCGGTCACCTGTCCGGCGCCGCGGTGGACGTCTTCCCGAAGGAGCCGAAGGGCCGGGGCGACGAGTTCGTCTCGGAGCTGCGTGGCCTGCCGAACGTGATCCTCACCCCGCACATCGGCGGCTCGACCGAGGAGGCGCAGTCCGACATCGGCGACTTCGTCGCCAACAAGCTGACCCACTTCGTGAAGGACGGCAACACGACGCTGAGCGTCAACCTGCCGTCGGTGGCGCTGCCCGAGCAGTCCGGGATGAGCCGGATCGTGCACGTCCACATCAACATGCCGGGGGTGCTCGCCCAGGTCAACAGCATCCTGGCGGAGCACCACGTGAACGTGGAGGGTCAGCTGCTGAGCACCCGCGGCGAGTACGGCTACCTGATCACCGACATCAGCGGCGGATACTCCGACGAGGTGCTCGATCAGCTGCGCGGCATGGAGCAGACGGTCCGCCTGCGGGTGCTCTCCTAGGGAAATCTAGGCGTTCTCGATGGTCAGCGCCGTGATCCGGGCGCCGGCCGTGACGTCGTAGCGGTCGGCTGTGTCCCAGCCCTTCGGGGTGAGGGTCGAGCCGGCCGCCACGTCCTTGAGGGTCTTCGACCCGGCCACCACGCTCTGGGCGCCGCCACCCACCTTGATGCGGACCGGATTGTCCGCCGGGGACTTGAGGATCAGCTTGTCCACGGCACCATTGATCTTCAGGGGCACGGTGCCGGACGGCTTGGCCAGGGTGACCTCGGCCTGCTTCATCGCCGCCACCATCTCGATCCCGCTGACCCGGCCGCCGCTGAGGTCGATCACCTGCTTCTCGGCGTACCCGGAGAAGCGCAGCTGCCAGCGCACCTTGGCGGCCAGCACCACCTCGATCTCCCCGCCGGTGCCGTCACCGTCCTTGCTGACCTGCAGCTTCACGTCGTCGTTGCGGATCGTCGGGCTGGGCCGGAAGCCGGCGTCGTCCGGTGTGGAGATGCGGTAGAGGTCGTCGCCGAGCTCACCGATGGTCACCCGCACCGAGTTGGCGCCGGCCAGCAGCTCGAAGCTGGCCTTGGTGCGCTTGTCGAGCGGCGCGGTCACCGTGCGCCCGGCGGTGGAGCTGCCGTTGCCGAGCGGGAGCACCGGGTCGGCGCCGGTGAAGTACATGACGCCGGCGATCGACCCGAGCACCAGGACGAGCGCGGTGAGCAGGCCGAGACCGACGGTGACCACGCGTGACTGCCGCGGGGCAGGCGGCGGGGCGGCGGCCGGCGGGTCACGGCGGGCGACGCGGCGCTCACCGGTATCGGTACGCCACGCGTTCGGTTCGCCGGACGGCGCGGCGGTCCGGCGTTCGGCCGTATCGCTGCGCCAGGCGTTGTGTTCTCCCGATGGCGCACGCTGGGCGTCGTCGGGATCGAGCCGGGCCGGCGGCGGCCAGCCGGCGGACGGCGGCGCGGGCGGCGCCGAGGTGGGGCCGTGCCGCACCGGCGAGATCGGATCGTCGGAGAAGCCGAACGAGGCCCGGGAGTTAGCGGCGGCGGGGGCGGCACCGGCGTTGGCCGCGGCAGCCGGCGCAAAAGCGGGGGCGGCACCGGCGCTGGGCGCGGCAGCCGGCGCAAAAGCCGCGGCAGCCGGCGCAAAAGCGGCAGCGGCGCCCGCAGCCGGCACGAAAGCGGCGTGCGCGGGAGCCGATGCCGGCCGAACGCCGGATGCGGGACCGGGCGACGCGGCGGGGATCTCGGTGCCGTCGGTGAACCAGGAGCCACCGGTGGTGGTCTCGGCCGGCGGATGAGCGATCGGCCGGCGATAGAGTGTGTCCCCACGCGAGTCGGCCGCAGCCACATCGGACGACGAGTCGCCAGCTGCTCGGTCCACGAGTCTCCCCTGTCGCAATGCCGGCCACCCGGCGTCCCCGACAGTGGTACGTATTTGCCGTTCTCCCGGATGAGTGCTGGCCGCAACTACTTGCAGTTACTGCCGGCCGGGCCGGATGAGCCCCCGCCGGGTCGCGATCGCCACCGCCTCGAGCTGGCTGTGCGCGCCGAGTTTGGCCAGCACCGCCTTCACGTAGCCGCGGCACGTGTGCAAGCTGATGCCGAGCCGCCGGGCGATCGCGCGAGCGTCCAATCCGGCCGCCATCAGATGCAGCACTTCGTCTTCCCGTACGGTGAGCCCGCTGCTACGCGGCGCGACCACCGGGGACTGACTGCGCAGCAGCCGGGCCAGGATGTCGGTCGACACGGTCATGCCGCCGCCGTGCGCGGTGCGCAGCGCGTTCAGCACGTCACCGAGCGCGCCGTTCTTGGAGAGAAAGCCGGCGGCGCCGGCCGCGGTCGCGCGGCCGACGAGCGCGCCCTCATCGCTGGCAGTGAGGATCACCACACGGGTGTCGGGCTGGCGCACCCGGATCAGCTCGGCGATCGCAATACCGTCCGCATCGGACAAGTCGGGATCGAGGAGGATCACGTCGGGTTGAAGCTGCTGCGCGAGCTGCAGGGCCTCGGCGCCGGTGCGCGCGTGCCCCACGTACTCGAGGTCGGGCTGACCTGCCAGAGCGTGTCCGAGCAGCTCGGCGAACGTCTGGTGGCCGTCGACGACGAGGACGCTGATCGCTTCGCCGTGTTTCATGCGCCACCTTTCAAACCGAACGGACCTCGGAAGTCTAAGGAGTATCCGCACCTATCTTTGCCCTACCAACAGCCTGCCGCGGCGACGGGGCGGATCCGTTCCGCCGGTACGCCCGGAAGCAGGATGAGGCCAAGCGGTCGCGATCACCAGTCTTTCGGTTGATGAGACCCCTAGCATTGGGCCTTGCCGGTCAACTTTGCCAGACGCAAAGTTTGCGTTCATGTTCGACATCCAGCTCTTCGGTCGCATCGAGGTCCGTACTCGGGGCGAGCGCCTCGCGGGCGCCGACTTCGGCGGCGACCGGCCACGCCACCTGCTCGCGCTGCTGGCGCTGCGGGGCGAGGCGTCCATCTCGGAGCTGGCCGACGTGCTGGGCACGGGCAAGAAGTCCGTCGAGGCCGACTTGTCGGTTCTTCGGGCGCACCTCGAACCTGGCATCAACCCGCGCGAATCGGTCATCCTCGCGCACCGCGGCCGCCTCCGCCTCGATCCCGACCGGGTCCGCATCGACGTGGCCCGCTTCGACGAGCTCATCGCTCTCGCCGCCGGCCGCGCGCCGGAGCGCGCCGTGAAGCCGCTCACCGCGGCGGCGTTCCTCGCCACCCGCCCGCTGCTCGAGGACGAGGACGAGCCGTGGGCCGCTGAGCTGCGCAACGAGTACCGCGCGAAGCTGATGATGGCCCGGCGGCCGGCGGCCGAGGTATCGGTTAAATAGCGCGCGCCGCTCCGGGCGGAAGAGCAGAATCGCCGGGTGCTGACCACGTTGCTGCCGGTGCCGCTGGCGCCGGAGATCTCGCTGCATCTCGCGGGCGGCGATGTCGGCCTCTTCGACCTGACCGGCGGCGAGTTCCGCAGCGACCGGCCGCCGCCGTTCTGGGCCTTCGTCTGGGCCGGCGGCCAGGCGCTGGCCCGCCACCTCCTCGACCACCCGGGGACGGTCCGCGGCAAAACGGTCGTCGACCTCGCGACCGGTTCCGGGGTGGCCGCGATCGCCGCCGCGATGGCCGGGGCCCGGCGGGTCGGAATCACCGATATCAACCCCGACGCGGTCGCCGCCGCGCACCGCAACGCCGCCGTCAACCACGTCACCGTGAGTGACGACGTTGTCGACCCGGACGTGATCTTGGCCGGCGATGTCTTCTACAGTCCGGCCGTCGCCCCGCAGATGATCGAACGGCTGCGGGCGGAGCGGCGGAAAGACCGGCTGGTCCTGGTTGGCGACCCCGGGCGAGGGTATTTCCCGGAGCGGCTGTTCGAGCCCCTGGCGGTGTACGTCGTGCCGGTCCCGCCCGCGCTCGAGGAGACCGAGGCACTCACCACGACGGTCTGGCGGATGCGATGAGCGTCACGCTTCGTCCGTCCGCCAAGAGAATGCTTTCACCAAGCAACAAGTTGTAGGCTGCACGCATCAATCGAACGCCGCGGAAAGAAACGCCATGACGGACAGAGCCGAAGCGCGGTTGGCCGACGAGATCATGCGATTCTTCCGGCTCGGCGCGCGAGCCAAGGGCATGCTCAACAGCGGAGAGCTGGGTGCGGAGTTCTCCGCGCTGATGCTGCTCTTCCCGCTGCGGTTCCTCGGCCCGATGCGCGTGACCGACCTCGCGGAGGCGAAACAGGCCGATCCGTCGACGGTCAGCCGGCAGGTCGCCCAGCTGGTCAAGGCGGGCCTGGCCCGCCGCGAGGCCGATCCCACCGACGGCCGGGCATCGCGCCTGGCGATCACCGACGCCGGGCTGTCCGCCTGCCGGAAGCTGCACGACGCTCGCGAGGTCTTCCTCGTCGAGGTGCTCAGCGGCTGGCCGGCCGAGCGCGTCGAAGCGTTCCTCGAGCTCTTTGTCGAATTCAACACCGCGGTCGAAGCACGTATCCGCAATCAGACCGCGCCACCCCAACGGGAGAACGCGTGAGTAACCCCAAGACCGCCGCGCCGCCCGCCGCAGGCTCCGCGGACTTCACCCACCGCCAGATCCTCACGGTTCTCGCCGGCCTGATGATGGGCATGTTCCTGGCCGCCCTGGACCAGACGATCATGGCAACCGCCACCCGGACGATCGCCGACGACCTGCGCGGCTTCGACCTCCAGGCGTGGGCCACCACGGCGTTCCTGATCACCTCGACGATCTCGACGCCGCTGTACGGCAAGCTCTCCGACATCTACGGCCGGCGGCCCTTCTTCCTGTTCGCGATCGGCATCTTCGTGATCGGCTCGATGCTCTGCGGGCTGTCGCAGAACATGTACGAGCTGGCCGCGTTCCGCGCGATCCAGGGCATCGGCGCCGGCGGCCTGATGTCGATGGCGCTGGCGATCATCGGCGACATCGTCCCGCCCCGCGAGCGAGCTCGCTACCAGGGCTTCTTCCTGGCGGTCTTCGGCACCGCCAGCGTCATCGGCCCGCTGCTCGGCGGCTTCTTCGCCGGCCAGGACTCGATCGCCGGCATCACCGGCTGGCGCTGGATCTTCTACCTGAACGTGCCGGTCGGCATCGCCGCGATGGTGGTGGTGGCCCGCGTGCTGCACCTGCCGCACCACCGCACCGACCACCGCATCGACTGGCCCGGCGCGCTCGCCCTGATCGTCGGCCTGGTGCCGCTGCTGACCGTCGCCGAGCAGGGCCGCGACTGGGGCTGGGACTCGCCCCGCGCGTTCGGCTGCTACATCGTCGGCGCGATCGGCATCGCCGCCTTCATCTTCGCCGAGCGGGCCTACGGCCACGAGGCGCTGTTGCCGCTGCGCCTGTTCCGCAACAAGACGGTCTCGGTCGGCGCCATCTCCAGCACGATCATCGGCATGGCCATGTTCGGCGGCCTGCTGACCGTCCCGCTGTACCTGCAGATCGTCAAGGGCTCCACGGCCACCGAGGCCGGCCTGCAGATGATCCCGTTCGTGATCGGCATCATGGCCGGCTCGATCACCTCCGGCCAGCTCATCGCCCGCACCGGCCGCTACCGGATCTTCCCGATCGTCGGCAGCGTCCTGATGGTCAGCGCGCTGGTGTTGTTCTCCCTGATCGGCGCGGACACCCCGCTGTGGAAGACCATGCTGATCATGGTGCTAATGGGACTCGGCCTGGGCGGCAACATGCAGCCGATGATCACCGCCGTGCAGAACGCGGTGAACCCGCGGGAGATCGGCGTGGCGACCAGCTCGGTCACCTTCTTCCGCTCGATGGGCGGCACGCTCGGCACGGCGATCTTCCTGTCCGTGCTGTTCAACGTCGTCGGCGGCAAGATCGCGACGGCCTACCAGAAGGCGCAGGACACCGCGGCCTTCCAGCAGTCGGTGGCCGCCGACCCGAGCCAGATGCAGACGCTCCAGCAGGCGCAGGGCAGCAGCGCGCTGAACGACACGTCGTTCCTCGAGAAGCTGTCGGCCGTCGTGTCGCACCCGTTCAAGGTCGGCTTCTCGGACGGCATCCAGATCGTCTTCATCCTGGCCGCCATCGTCATGGTGGTCGGCCTGATCGTGGTCTTCTTCCTGCCCGAGGTGCCGCTGTCGCAGCGATCCGCCCAGCAGCAGCGCGAGGCCGACATCCTGGCCGCCGAGAACAGCGACGGCGTCCCCGGCGAGGTCGGCGCCGGCCCGCTGCCCGACAAGATCAATCATTAAGGTCAAACCCGTTTCCGGGTACGCCCGGAGCACCGTCGCCACCGAGCCGGGACGCCCACGCGTCCCGGCTCTGTGGTCTCCCGGCTCGGTGCCCTCTACCGGGTGGTGTCGCCGGGCGCGGCGGCCTGGTCGGAGCGGCGGTTCTCGATCGCCTCGGGGTCGTCCTCGCGCCGGTCGGAATCGGCCAGGATCGCCTCCGCCTGCGCCCGCGGGTCGGCGCTGCCCGCCGCACGCTCCTCCGGCAGCAGCTCGGCCGCGCGTTGCTCGATCCGGTCATCGGTCATGGATGATCAAATACCCGGTCCCGGCGGGGGACGAAACACGTCCGCCGCCCCCGGGCGAACCGGAGGCGGCGGACGAGATGTCGGTGTGCATGTCGCCTCGCGGCGAAAGGCACGACACGGCTCCAGCCGAACGGTATTCCGTGAAGGCAAAGTGGTGAGGCCCGGGGACACTGGACACACCGACATCCGTTCACAACTGTCGGTCGCGCCCGCTGATTCCGTTAGCCACTGTGACCCACGCCACCGCGTTTACCGGGGACGGGCCGGGGTAGTCCCGACCCGTGACCGACGAATTCGACCAGCTCGACGCGTTCCTCGACGAGGCGTACGAGGGCCAGGAACGCCTGAGCAGTCTCGACCTCCAGCGCCGGGCGATCGCCGCCGGCCTGCCGGCCACCCTGCTGACCCGGGTCGACGCGCTCCCCGAGGGGGAGTACGCCCAGGACGAGGCGGCCGAGGCGCTGCGCCTGGCCTAGCCTTGCGCCTGGCCTAGCCTTCCGCCGCCTGCTTGGCGCGGTCGTAGGCCATCTGCAGGAAGTCGGAGGCGGCCGTGGCGGTCAGCGCGGTGGCCACCAGCCGGGTCAGCCGGGGCGCCAGGACCAGGCCGCCGGTGAGCCCGGTGGCGACCCAGACCGCCAGGCAGAACGGGCAGGTGATCAGCTCGCCCAGCCCGTGCCGGACCGAGCTGCCCTCGTCGCGCACCTCCTCGTTGAGCTCGGCGGCGCCGGCCGGCTCGGCGTAGCGGGCCAGCGGCGCCCGCAGCGGGCTCGCCACCGCGTCCTTGGCGATCAGGCGGCTGAGCTTGTGGGTGGCGATCGAGATCAGCAGCACATCGGCGAGCGCGGGACGGTCGGGGACCGGCCGCCCGGTGAGCTTCGCCGCGGCGGCCAGCCCGGCAGCGAGCGCGCCGAACGCGCCCATCGCCACCGCGTACCCGGCGAGGGGCCGGTGCTCGTGCGGCGCGTACTCCTGACCGACGCGTTCCATCCGGTCACGCAGCGACTCGGTCACGCGGGCTCCTCAGAAGTCCTGGGTGAGGCGGGAGGGGTCGACCTCGCGGCCCGGATAGCGGGTCATGTACTCGGTCTCCAGCTCGGCGGTACGCCGGAAGTGGTTGTCGAGGGCCGCGTCCGGGCCGTGCCGCAGCGTGGACATCCGGGCCCGGTAGAGGCTGGACAGCTCCCGGAACAGGTTCTCGTCGTCGAGCGTGGCCGGGTCCACGCCGATCTCGGTCTCGGCGTCCGTCATCGTGCACCTCCGTGTGGTCGGCGCCTGGCTTCACAGGCCATACCCGCTTGCCCGCGCCGACGGCGGGCAAACGTGCCGCCGGCACGCACCCCGACCGCCGGCAGCGCGCCCGCCGGTACGCACCCGGCGGCGGGCGGACGTGCCGCCGGTAGGCTCTTGTGCATGAAGGGGCTCTGGACGCCGGCGTGGATCGCGCGGCACGTCCTGGCGCTCGTCGCGATCGCGGGCTGCCTCGGGCTGGGCTGGTGGCAGTTCAGCCGGGCCAGCGGGGGCAACACGCTCAGCTGGGGCTACACGTTCGAGTGGCCGGTCTTCGCGGGCTTCTTCGCCTTCCTGTGGTATCGCGAGGTCCAGCTGGCCCGCAAACCGCCGAGGCCGGCCGACGAGGAACCGGACGATGAGCCCGAGAGGCTCCCAGGTTCGCCTGTTACGGTCGGCCGGCCGGTCCGGGTCGCGATCGACGCGCCGCCCGCCGAGGACGATCCCGAGCTGGCCGCCTACAACGACTATCTCGCCTGGCTCGCCGCCCACCCCGGCGCCCGCCCGGCCGATTACCCTCGCCATCAAAGCAAGCAGAGATCCAAGAAATAAAGGGACGTGGCACTGTGCAGGGAGCGCTCACCCGCTATCGGATCATCGCGTGGATCGTCGGCGTCTGCCTGCTCACGCTCGTCCTGGTCGGCATGCCGCTGAAGTACCTCGCCGACAACGACACCGTGGTGGCGATCGTCGGCCCCGCGCACGGCTTCCTGTTCATGGTCTACCTGGTGCTGACGTTCGACCTGGCGCGCCGGGCGGGGTGGCCGTTCCTCCGGATGCTCCTCGTGATGGCCGCCGGAACGATCCCCTTCCTCTCGTTCTGGGCGGAGCGTAAGGTCAGCCACGCGTGGGTTCCCGCCGACCTGGCGAAAAGTCCGGTTTAAGGCGTCGAATAACCCGCAGTCTTCGTCGAATGACAATGCGTTATCGGGATCAACGGCGCATATCTGGCCTTTCCTTAAATCCCCCGCAGAGACCTTGATTTTGTTTCGCGCATCGATAGGTTAATGCGGTTGGTCCGGTCCGCAGCCACATCCCTCGGTGGCGCCGGCCAGCGCCGCCCTATCGACGCGGCGATCGCGCGCGCCCTCCCCGGGGCGAGCGAGTCCGTCGCGCACGAGCCGGGAAACCGCGTTTCTGGGCTGGATCCGCGGAGCAGCCGGGCCTTCTTCCCGCCCACTGAACCGCCCGGATCCGGTGACAGCTGACCCGGTCGGCGGCCCGTAGCGGAAGAAAGGTCAGCAACCGGTGCCAACCCCCCGCACCAGGCTTCGGGCACTCTTGGCCTCGGCGATGGCGATCGCGATCACCGGATCCATGGCGACCGCGGCACACGCGGCGCCGTCCGAGACCGAGCTCAAGAAGCAGATCGAGACCGCCTCGAACCAGCTCGAGGACATCACCGAGTCGTACAACAAGCTCAAGATCGACCTGAACAAGACGGCGGCCGACCAGAAGGCGCTCCAGGCCTCGCTCGCGCCCGCCAAGGCCAAGCTCGTGGTCGCCGAGGCTCAGGTCGGCAGCATCGCCTCCCAGGCATACATGCAGGGCCGGGTGGGCCCGATGAGCGCGCTGCTGGGCAACCAGCAGGGCGGCCTGGTCGAGAAGATGAGCTACCTCGACATGATCAACCGCAACAATCAGCGGGACATCGACGCCTTCACCGAGACCACGCAGAACTTCGCCGACCGCCAGGCCGCCCTGAAGACCACGCAGGCCAAGCAGGCGGCGCAGCTCAAGGCGATGGACGCCCGCAAGAAGACGATCGAGGCGAACATCAAGAAGCTGCGCGCCATGCGGGAGCGGGCGTACGGCAGCGCCACCGAGAAGGGCGTCGCGGGCGCGGCCGGCCCGGCGCCGTCCATCTCCGGCAAGGCGGGCATCGCCGTCGACTTCGCGTACACGCAGGCGAACAAGCCGGCCTACTACGGGTACGGCGACGCGGGTCCCAACACGTTCGACTGCTCGGGCCTGACGATGGCCGCGTGGGCGAAGGCCGGGAAGTCGCTGCCGCACAACGCGGCCGCGCAGTACAGCGCCACCGCCCGGATCAGCAAGTCGCAGCTGGAGGCCGGCGATCTGGTGTTCTACCGCAGCCTCGGGCACGTCGGCCTGTACGTCGGCGGCGGCATGATCATCGACGCGTCCCGGGAGGGCGAGCCGGTCAAGAAGAGGTCGATCAACGTCATGACCCCGTACGGCTACGGACGAGTCAAGTAACCCCGAACGCAAGGAAGGCCGGTACCCCAGGGGGTACCGGCCTTTCGCGTCACGGAGGGGGGATCAGGCGGCCTGCAGGCCCTCGGCCCGGGCCAGCTCGCGCAGCCGGCCGAGCGCCTGGATCTCGAGCTGGCGGATGCGCTCCCGGCTGAGCGAGAAGCGCGAGGCCACCTCGGTCAGCGAGTGCTCCCGGCCGTCCTCGAGGCCGTACCGCGCCCGCATGATGCCGGCCGAACGGTCGTCGAGGTGGTTGAGCAGACCCTCGATGCGCTGGCGCTCCAGGGCGGTCAGCACGATCTCCTCGGGCGAGGGGGCGTCGCTGTCGGCCACCAGGTCACCGAGGTTGGTGTCGCCGTCGTCGCCGACCGGGGTGTCCAGGGACACCGTGTCCTGCGCCCAGCGGGTCAGCTCGTTGACCCGCTCGACCGTCACGCCGAGCGCCTTGGCGATCTGCTCGGGCTCGGGGTCGGCGCCCAGTTCGCGAACGAGCTGACGGGTCACGTTGCGCATCCGGTTGACGTCCTCCACCAGGTGCACGGGGAGGCGGACGGTGCGCTCCTGCTGGGCGATGGCCCGGCTGATCGCCTGCCGCACCCACCAGGTGGCGTACGTCGAGAACTTGTAGCCGCGCTCGTAGTCGAACTTCTCGACCGCGCGGACCAGGCCGGTGTTGCCCTCCTGGATCAGGTCGAGCATCGGCATGCCGGAGCGCACGTAGCGCCGGGCGATCGACACGACCAGTCGCAGGTTGGCCCGGATGAACAGATCCTTCGCCCGCTGCCCCTCGTGGACGAGCCGCTCGAGCTCCTCGCGGCTCACGCCGCGCGGCACCTCGCCCTCGTCGAGCAGGAACTCCGCGTAGAGGCCCGCCTCGATCTGCTTGGAGAGCTCGACTTCCTGTGCTGCGTCCAGCAGTGGCGTCCGGGAGATCTCGTGCAGGTAGACGCCGACCAGGTCTCGCTCCTCGGCGACCTGATCGGTCCGCATCACGGTGTTCTTCTCCACGTTGCCCACGGTCCCCTCATTGCCTTCACTACTTACCCCGCTACGGGCAAACCCTGTGTTCATCAGTTCCTCCCCGTAACGTCCGCAGTTCGCACATTGCGGTTACTGGCATCTACACAACAAATGACTGCTCGCACTGATTCCGGCTGGTGGGTCGAAAGTGTCACGAATGCCTGGGTGATTGCTGAGAGCCGCATGCGATGTTGCTGAGGAGGGCTCGATCGCGGCATTCGCGTGCCGCAGCCGCTGTCGGTCACGCAGCAGAACGGTTACCCGCGTTGGTCTCAATGACACCATCGGCCCCTCGTCCGTCGCAGCGACGGGCATCACCCAGGCCCGGGGACGTCCGTCACTACCCAGTACGGCCGTCCGGCTTCCTGGGTTCACGTGCAGCATCGACAGCTTCGCGACCGGCCTGAAACAAAAACCTCATCAAAAAGATCCCGAGTCGCGGTGGCGAACGGGACCACCTGCCACAATGCGGCACGACGCGCCGCACTTCACTCGCCCGCACGGGTGACGCCCGTGCAGGTGACGGCCCTCTTGGTAACGGAATTCCGCGCCTCGGGTCATCCGCCGGCGACCGTGACGAAAACCACACCGTGGCGGGCGGCGAAGCGGGCAGCATGATCCCATGGCTAACGCGCGGACGGTCTTCGTCACTGGCGGCGCCGGCGGGCTGGGCAGGGCCACGCTGAGCGCCTTTCTCGCGGACGGGTGGCGGGTCGTCGCGCCCGTCCGGCCGGGCCGGCGGGGCCTGCCGGAGGGCGCGATCACGGTCGAGGCCGACCTGAGCGATGAGACGGATGTCACTGCCGCGATGTCCGTCGCGGCCGACGATCCGGAGGCGCCGTTGCGCGCCGTGGTCAATCTGGCCGGCGGGTACGGCGGGAGCGGCCTCGTCGCGGAGGCGCCCGTCGCGGAGTTCGAGGGGATGCTGGCCCGCAACCTCCGGCCGACCTATCTGGTCACCCGGGCGGCGCTGCCGCATCTGGTGGCGGCCGGCGGCGGCGGGATCGTGTGCGTGTCGTCGCGCGCCGCGGTGGCGCCGTTCCCCGGCGCGGCGGGCTATGTCACCGCGAAGGCGGCGGTGCTGGCGTTCGCGAGCGCGGTGGCCGTCGAGTACAAGAAGCGGAACGTCCGCTGCAACACGATCCTGCCCAGCGTCATCGACACCCCGGCGAACCGGCGCGACATGGCCGGCACGGACTTCTCGAAGTGGGTCAAGCCCGAGGAGATCGCGCCGACCATCCTGTTCCTGGCTTCGGACGCGTCGGCGCCGACCACGGGCGCGCAGATCCCGGTCTACGGCTTGGCCTAAAGGACTTCGGCGAGCTGGTAGCCGAGGGCGGTCGCGCCGGCCAGCAGCGGAGCGCCGGCCAGCATCAGCGCGCGAGCCCGGGCGCGGGCCGGGGTGACCGGGGCGGGCCGCGGCAGCCGGGCACGGATCTCGGCGGCGACCTGGCCGGGGGTGCCGTTCGCGTCGATGACGACGAAGCTGTCGTGCTCGGGGAGCGAACGGTAGGCGGCCGCCGCGGCCGAGAGGTAGTCGATGCTCTCGTGGTCGTAGGCGCGGGCCTCGATCCGGTCGTGAGCGACCTGGGGGTCGACCGCCAGCAGGAAGGTCACGTCGGGCCGCGGGAACAGGCGATAGGCCCGGCGGGCGCGACGCTCGGCGGCCGGGCGGGCGGCCCGGGCGCGCAGGCTCGCGTACTGGCAGACGGCGTAGCGGTCCATCACCGTGATCTCGCCGGTCAGCGCGCGGCGCAGCAGGGTGCGCAGGATGGCCAGCCAGCGCAGCACCGATTCGACGAGGAGCATCGCCGGCCGGCCGAGCAGATCTTCGGCATCGTCGCCGCGCCCGAGCCGGGCGGCGAGCCGGCCGAACCAGCGACGGCCACCGGCGTTGCGGCGGTAGGCGGCGCGCAGTCCCCCGCCGGCCAGGTCGTCGGCGAGCCGGTGGGCCTGAGTCGTCTTGCCCGATCCGTCGATCCCGACGAGGGCGATGGTCCGAGGTTGGCGCGTCATGCCTGTCAACGGTAGCGAGACGTGCCCACCTGGTTTCACGGAAACGGTGCTCATTCCCGTACCAAAATGGGGTTGAGCAGTTGATTTTGCTTGTGGTTCAGACCGGGTCGGGTCGGGTACGGGTTACCGGCACGGACCGGAGTCGAACAGGGAGAACGCCCATGCCGCACCACGTGGACGCCGGCCTGGCCACCACGCTCAAGCGGGTGGCCTCCACGCTCAAGACGGCCGACATCCCCTTCGCGCTCGGCGGCAGCTTCGCGGTGTACGCGCACGGCGGCCACTCCAGCGACCACGACGTCGACTTCCTGCTGCGCGAGCAGGACAAGGAACAGGCGCTCAAGGCGCTCGCCGCGGTCGGCTTCCGCACCGAGCAACCGCCCGAGGACTGGCTGGTCAAGGTCTACGACGAGGACCGGATGGTGGATCTGATCCATCGCCCGGTCGAGACGCCGGTGACCGACGAGACGCTGGCCGACACCGAGGTGATCTCGGTCGAGGCGATCAGCATGCCGGTGATCTCGGCGACCCAGCTGATGATCCACAAGCTGCTCAGTTACAGCCAGCACTACTGCGACTTCGCGACCGGCTTCCCGGTGGCGCGCTCGCTGCGCGAGCAGATCGACTGGCAGCGTGTGCGGCGGGAGACCGCGGGCTCGCCGTACGCGGAGGCCTTCCTGATCCTGCTCGACCGATTGGACGTCGTCCCCAGCGATAGGGACGAGCCGGATGGGGAAGGGGGATGAGATGAGCACCCAACTCGACGAATACCTGGAAGCCGAGATCCAGAGCATGCTCACCGACGGGCGGATCGCCGAACTCGGCATCACCGTGCACCGCCGCGAGCACGCGCTCGTGCTCGGCGGTGAGGTGGAGAGCCCGCACCGGCGGGACGAGATCTGCCGTCAGATCACCGAGCGGTTCCCCGATGTGGAGCTGGTCTGCGACATCGGCATCACCCGGGCCCAGGCGCCCAGCGATGTGGAGGAGATTTCATGATCCGGATCGCCGCCGTGGGCGACGTGCACGTGGACAAGGACGTTCTCGGCCGGTTCCGGCCCGCCCTCGAGGAACTGCCGGAGCACGCCGACGCGCTGCTGGTGGCCGGCGACCTGACCCGGCACGGCACGGTCGAGGAGGCTCGCTGCTTCGCGCGGGAGTTCGGCGGGCTGGCCGTTCCGGTGGTCGCGGTGCTGGGCAATCACGACCACCAGAGCGACCAGCAGTCGCGGATCATCGACCTGCTCACCACGTCGGGCATCACCGTGCTCGAGGGCGAGGCGACCGTGCTGGAGCTGCACGGGCACCGGCTCGGCGTGGCCGGGGTGAAGGGGTTCGGCGGCGGCTTCGCGGGCGCCTGCGCGAGCAACTTCGGCGAGCGCGAGATGAAGGACTTCGTCGAGACCACCGAGGTCGTCGCGCGGCGGCTCGAGGACGCCCTCAAGTCGGTGCAGGTGGACGCGCTCGTGGCACTCACGCACTACTCCCCCGTGCCGGACACGCTGCTCGGCGAGCCGCTGGAGATCTACCCGTTCCTCGGCTGTTACCAGCTCGGGCGGGCGATCGACTCGGTGCCGGCCGCCCTCGCGCTGCACGGGCACGCGCACCACGGCTCGGAGCGGGGACGGACGCCGGGCGGCGTGCCGGTGCGCAATGTGGCGCACCCGGTGATCAAGCAGGCGTACAACGTCTACCAGCTACTTTCCGAAGAAGCCGATCTTCAATTGGTCGCCACATAAGGTGGTTTTGTTTTCCGGCGCCTCGGGTAACCGGTGTGCATGGACGTTCTCCTCTGGATCCTCGCAGTCATTCTGGTGGTCGCCGGTATCCTCGCGCTCTTCCGGCGGCAGCTCATCTGGGGCATCGTGCTGATCATCGTCGGCCTGCTGGTCGGCCCGGGCGGCGTCAGCATCTTCACCTGATCCCTCTCCTCCCGAACCACGTTCACCCGGGGCCACCGATGCGGTGGCCCCGGGTTCTCTTTGTGGTGGGGCCGCACACGCGGTGCGATAAATGTCCGTTGTTGTCCGGGACCTTTGCGCAGTGACAGAGGTCCATCACTTCACGTACGGGGTCTTCAATCCCATCGCCGCCTACCTCCTGGCGTTCCTCGGCTCGCTCTTCGGGCTGCTCTGCACGGCGCGGGCCCGCAACGCCCGCACCCGCGGCCGGCGCAACCGCTGGCTCGGCATCGCCGCGTTCTCGATCGGCGGCGGCGCGATCTGGCTGATGCACTTCGCCGCCATGCTCGGCTTCGACGTTCCCGCCAGCCCGGTGCGCTTCGACGTGCCGATGACGCTGGTCAGCCTGGTCTGCGCGGTGATCGCGGTGGGACTCGGGCTGATGATCGTCGGGCACGGCAAGCGCAGCTTTCCCAAGGTGCTCGGCGCCGGCCTGCTGACCGGCGGCGGGGTGCTGGCGATGCACTACTCCGGCATGGAGGGCATGCACGTCGCCGGCGAGATGCACTACAACCTCTCGCTCGTCATCGCCTCGGCGATCATCGCGGTGGTGGCGTCCACGATCGCCCACTGGTTCGCCATCTCGGTGCGCGGCTGGGCCCGGGTCAGCGTCGCCGCCGCGATCATGGCGATCGCGGTGTGCGGCATGCACTACACCGGGATGGCTGCCATGTCGGTGCACCTCGATCCCGACATGATCGATCAGGTGCACGGGATCCGGCCGCTCACGATGATCGTGCCGATCACGCTGATCACCGCGGCCACCATCGTGGGCGTGGCGCTGAGCGCGCTGCAGGCGATGACCGAGGAGGAGTTCACCGACGGCGCCGGCACCCCGAAACGGGGCGTGCACGCCGAGAACGCCAACCCGTGGTCGCTCAAACAGGCGTCTCTCGCCCCGGTCGCTCGCCGCCCGTCCCCCCGCCCCGTGCCGATGAGGTCGACAAGCAACAACTGACCACTACAGTGTGCGCATGGCGGCCGCGCGGATGCTCCTGTCGATGCCACTGCATGCGATCACCGAGGTCTACGGCGAGGAGGGGCTGCGCGACCGGTTCCTCCTCGAGGTCGACGCCTTCCCGCCCGCCGAGGCGGAGCAGTTGCGCGAGGCACTCGGCCTGGCCGCCAAGCTGCACGCCGGTGACCGCCGGGTCCGCGAGCCCTACCTCAACCACCTGCTGCGGGTCGCCATCCGCATCGTCAAGTACTACGGGGTCCGCGACGTCGACGTGCTCACCGCCGCGCTGCTGCACGACGCCGTCGAGGACCACCCGGCCGAGCTCGGCATGCTCGCCACCGGAACCCACCAGGAACTCACCGAGGCGGCCATCGCCGAGCTGGCGCGCCGCTTCAACCCGCGGGTGGCCGAGCTGGTCCGGTCGGTGACCAACCCCGAGTACGATCCCGAGCGCGACCGCCACGAGCAGTACCGCGAGCACGTGGCGGCCAGCCTCGACCGCGACCCCTGGGCCCGGGTGATCAAGGTTTCCGACTTCACCGACAACGGCGTGGGCGTCATCCACACCACCGCCGCGAAGGCGTTCTCCTCGGCGACGAAGTACCGTCCGCTGGTGCCCAAGCTGCGCGAGCTGGTCGGGCGGCCGGACACCCCGCTGTCGGTGGCGGCCAAGGACCACATCCTCGACCAGCTCGACCTGGCCGAGGAGCGGTTCGCCGCCATCCTCGACGACTGACATCCTGGTGGCATGCTCAACCAGCACCAGTGGTGGCGTGACGCGGTCATCTATCAGGTCTATCCGCGGTCGTTCGCCGACAGCGACGGCGACGGCATGGGTGACCTGCCCGGGATCACCGGGCGCCTGCCCCGGCTCAAGGAGCTCGGCGTCGACGCCGTCTGGCTTTCCCCCTTCTACCCCTCGCCGCAGAACGACGCCGGGTACGACGTGGCCGACTACCGCGGCGTGGACGCGCGCTTCGGCGACCTGAGCGACGCCGACAAGCTGATCGGCGAGGCGCACGCCCTCGGGCTGAAGGTCATCGTGGACCTCGTGCCCAACCACACCTCCAGCGAGCACGAGTGGTTCCAGGCGGCGCTGGCATCGCCCCCGGGGAGCCCGGAGCGGGCGCGCTACATCTTCCGGGCGGGGCGCGGGCCGGACGGCGCCCTCCCGCCCAACGCGTGGACGAGCACGTTCGGCGGCAGCGCCTGGGAGCGGGTGCCCGACGGGCAGTGGTACCTGCACCTGTTCGACGTCTCGCAGCCCGACCTCGACTGGGGCAACCCCGAGGTGCGCGCCGAGTTCGTGAGCATCCTGCGGTTCTGGCTCGACCGGGGCGTGGACGGCTTCCGGGTGGACGTGGCGCACGGGCTGGTCAAGGAGGAGAGCCTGAGCGATTGGGAAGGTCCGTCGACGATCCTGGGCGGGCTCGAGCCGGTCGGGCCGCCGCCGCCGATGTGGGACCAGGAGGGCGTACACGAGATCTATCGGGAATGGCGCCGGGTCGTCGACGAGTACGAGGGTGGCCGGATCCTGGTGGCCGAGGCGTGGGTGCAGCCCGCCGAGCGGCTCGCCCGGTACGTCCGGCCGGACGAGATGCACCAGGCGTTCAACTTCCTGTACCTGAGCGCGCCCTGGCGGCCGGCCGACCAGCGCGCGGTGATCAACCGGTCGCTGGCCGCCAACGACGAGGTCGGCGCGCCCACCACCTGGGTGCTGTCCAATCACGACGTGATGCGGCACGCCACCCGGCTCGGCTTCCCGGTGGGCGAGGCCCGGCTGCACGGCATCGGGCCGGACGACCCGCAGCCGGACACGGCGCTCGGCCTGCGCCGGGCCCGGGCGGCCACCCTGCAGATGCTGGCCCTGCCCGGCTCGGCCTACCTCTACCAGGGCGAGGAGCTGGGCCTGCCCGAACACACCACGATGCCGCACGAGCACCGGCAGGACCCGGCCCGGACGCGCTCGGGGCACACCGTGGTGGGCCGGGACGGTTGCCGGGTGCCGATCCCGTGGGAGGCGGACGCTCCGTCGTACGGCTTCGGCCCGTCGGACCACAGCTGGCTGCCGCAGCCGGCGGTCTGGGCCGAGTACGCCCTCGACCGTCAGCAGGGCGTGCCCGGCTCGACGTGGGAGCTGTACCGGGCCGCCCTGGCGGCGCGCAAGGAGCACGGCCTGGGCCGCGGCACGATCGAGTGGCAGCAGACGCCCGAGAAGGCACTGGCGTTCCGCAACGGGGAAGTGCTGGTGCTGACGAACTTCGGCGCCGGACCAGTCCCGTTGCCGGCCGGCGCGACCGTGCTACTCGCGAGCGAGCCCCTCGACACCGATGGCGGCGTCCCCACCGACGTCACCGTCTGGGCGGTGCTCTGACTCCGACGCGGCCACCAGCAGGGCGGAGTGCGTATCGGCCATGTCCTTCGCCACCGTCCGGCTGGCCAGCCAGAACATGACCCCGGTCGGCACCCAGAAGAGCTGGAAGCCGGCCAGCCCGAGCGCGTAGTTCAGCGGCGGCGGGAACGCGCCGGCCAGGCCGCGGAAGGCCACCGCCACCATCGCGTTGCCGCCGGCCCGGCCGAAGCCGTTCACCAGGTTGCCGAGGCTGTAGACGGTGCCGCGGTGCTCGGGCGGGTTCACGTCGGCGATCAGCGCGAACCAGTTCGGCGAGTTGGCCGAGGTCAGCATCAGCGCGAAGACCGCGGTGATCAGGCAGAATCCGACCGTCGGCTCGGTGAAGACGTCGGCGAGCACGGCCCGGATGACCGTTCCGGTGCCGGCCCCATCGGGCACGTCGATGGTCATCGGCACGAAGAACAAGACCAGATAGAAGGGTACGGCGGCCAGCACGCCGACCGCGGCCACCAGCGCCCGGCCCCGCGGCGTACGGCGCTGCAGCCGGTCGCCGACCAGGCCGCCGAGGATGCTCAGCGCGCCGCCCAGCTGGAACAGCGTGGCGAAGACGCTGCCGACCAGCACCGCGGTGCCCGCCGAGTAGCCCTGGTCCTCGGCCCGGGAGCGGAACAGGATCGGCAGCCAGACCAGCGAGCCCAGCGCGATCTGCGCGGTGAAGCCCTGGAAGATCAGCCAGATGTTGGTGCGCCGGCCGAGGATCACCGGCAGGTCGCCGGCGTGGATCCGCTCGTCGTACTCGACGCCGGCCAGCTCGGGCTGGCTCTCGCCGCGGGGCACGTTGTAGGTGAACAGGTACGCCACCGTGGCGACCACGCCGGCGGTCGCGGCGACCAGGAAGGGCTGGCGCCAGTTGTTGTGCCCGAGCAGGCCGCCCAGCAGCGTGCCGGCCAGCGTGCCGACGCCCTGGGACAGGCCCCAGAAGCTCATCACCAGGCCGCGGCGCTTGGGCGAGATGAGGTCGCTGACCACGGCGAAGCTGACCGAGGCGACGGCGCCGAGGCCGAACGACGCGACCACCTGGGCGAGCAGGAACGACGCGTACCCGTGGGAGAGGCCGGACCAGGCGGTGCCGGCGACCCAGATCGCGGTGCCGAGGATCAGCACCGGCTTGCGGTCGGTGCGGTCGCCGGCGTACGCGAAGCCGATCGCCGCCACCGCGCTGATCAGGAACATGATCGTGGTGGCCAGCGCGATGTGGCCCTCGCCGACCCCGAAGGTGTCGCCGATGCTGCCGTAGAGGGGCGGCACCAGGCCGATCGCCACGTTGTCCAGCGACGCGAGGATCACGAAGACCACGACGCTGTAGACGCGGTGCGCGGTGCCGCCCTTTCTCACGCGAGAAGAATAGTTGGGACGGACTCAATTGGCCCGCGGCGGAAAACCCATGCCAAACCGGTCGAGGACCGCGTCTTGCGCGGCCTTGTACTGCTGCCTGATGAGCGGAACGGGCGTCGCCTCGTACGTCTCGGGGGACTCGGCCGACCAGACCGGCGGCTCGGCCGAGCCGGCGGCCACCCACGCGGCCTGGCGTGCCGCTCCGTCGGCGACGTACTCCCCCGGTGGCGGGACGATCACCGGCAGCCCGAAGAGCTCCGGCGCGATCTTGCGAACGGCCTCGCTCCGGGCGCCGCCGCCGATCAGCACGATGCGGTTGGCGGCCGCGCCCCGCTGGACCAGCGCGTCGAGACCGTCGGCCAGCGCGCCGAGCATGCCCTCGACCGCGGCCCGGGCCAAGTGGGCCGGGTCGGAGGTCTTGAGCGTGAGGCCGTGGATGGCGCCGGTCGCGTTCGGCCGGTTGGGGGTGCGCTCACCCTCGAGGTAGGGGATGAGGACCAGGCCATCTGCCCCGGCCGGCGCTTCCAACGCCAGCTTGGAGAGGGTGTCGTGGTCGACGCCGAGCAGCTTGCCGGCGGCGTCGAGCACCCGGGCCGCGTTGAGCGTCACCACGATCGGCAGGAACCGGCCGGTGACGTCGGCGAAGCCGGCCACCGTGCCGCTCGGGTCGTCGGGCGAGACGTCGGAGCTGACGAAGACCGTGCCCGACGTGCCGATCGAGACCACCACGTCGCCGGGGCCCGCGCCGGTGCCGAAGGCCGCCGCCGCGTTGTCACCGGCGCCCGGGCCGAGCGGGGCGCCGTTGGGCAGGTGGCCGGCGATGCCGGTCGGGCCGAGCACCTCGGGCGTCGCTATCTGCCGGCCGAAGCCCAGCTCGAGCAGGTCGGGGCGGTACTGGTTGGTCTTGGCCGACCAGTACAGCGTGCCGCTGGCGTCGCTGCGGTCGGTCTTGATCGTCGAGATGTCGGTGGACCCGGAGAGCTTCCAGGTCAGCCAGTCGTGCGGCAGACAGACCGCCGCCACCCGGGCCGCGTTCGCCGGCTCGTGCCGGGCCAGCCAGCGCAGCTTGGTCAGGGTGAAGCTGGCCACCGGGACGATGCCCACGGCCTCGGCCCATTTGTCGCCGCCGCCGAGCTCGGCGATGAGGTCGGCGGCCGCGCCGGCGCTGCGCGTGTCGTTCCACAGCAGCGCCGGGCGGACCACCTCGCCGTTCTCGTCGAGCACCACCATGCCGTGCTGCTGGCCCGCGACCGAGGCCGCGGCCACGTCGTCCAGGCCGCCGGCCTGGTCGATCGCCTCCTGGAGCGCGGCCCACCAGGCGTCCGGATGCACCTCGGTGCCGTCCGGATGGCTCGCCCGGCCCTGCCGGACGAGCTTGCCGGTCTCCGCGTCGCGGATGACCACCTTGCAGGACTGGGTGGAACTGTCGATTCCGGCTACCAGAGTCATGTCGTCAGTCGGCCTTCAGGACGTGGTCGATGGCGAGCTGGTGGAGCTTGACGAAGCCGTAGCCGCGCTCGCCGGCCGCGTCCGGGTCGAAGTCCTCGAACGCGCTGCGGTCGTTGAGCAGGTCCTGGTACGTCTCGCCCGCGTTGAGGGTCGGGGTGTTGAGCTCGGCCACGCCGCTGGCCGCGAGGGCCTCCTGCACGGCCGGGTCGGCCCGGAACGCCGCCGCCCGCTCCTTGAGCAGCAGGTACATCCGGATGTTGGCGCGCGCCGACTCCCAGACGCCCTCGTAGTCCTCGGTGCGCGACGGCTTGTAGTCGAAGTGGCGGGGGCCGTCGTACGCCGGGGCGCCCTGCGGCCCGCCGAACTCCAGCAGGTCGACCAGCGCGAACGCGTTGAGCAGGTCGCCGTGGCCGAAGACCAGGTCCTGGTCGAACTTGGGGCCGTGCTGACCGTTCAGGTCGATGTGGAACAGCTTCTTGTGCCACAGCGCCTG
This sequence comes from Paractinoplanes rhizophilus, assembly GCF_042664765.1. Taxonomy (NCBI): domain Bacteria; kingdom Bacillati; phylum Actinomycetota; class Actinomycetes; order Micromonosporales; family Micromonosporaceae; genus Paractinoplanes; species Paractinoplanes rhizophilus. Next base: position 88,910 of record NZ_JBHTBJ010000015.1, read on the forward strand.
GGCGATGCCCTGGGCGAAGTTGAGGTTGGACATCTGCTCGTGGCCGACCTCGGGGTTGATGCCGAACAGCTCGGGGCGCTCCAGGTCGTTGACGAACGCGATGGCGTGGCCGGCGGTCGGCAGCAGGATGTCGCCGCGGGGCTCGTTGGGCTTGGGCTCGATGGCGAAGCGCAGGCCGTAGCCGCGGTCCTCGGAGTACTGCGCGATCAGGTTGAGGCCCTCGGCGTAGCGGTCGAGCGCGGCGCGGATGTCCTTGGCCACGTCGTACTCGGCGCCCTCGCGGCCGCCCCAGAGCACCAGCGTCTTGGCGCCCAGCTCGGCGCCGAGGTCCATCTGGCGCATGACCTTGCGCAGCGCGTAGCGGCGGACCGAGCGGTCGTTGCTGGTGAAGCCGCCGTCCTTGAACACCGGGTGGGTGAACAGGTTGGTGGTGACCATCGGGACGATCATGCCGGTCTCGTCGAGCGCCTTCTTGAAGTTGGCGATGACGCCGTCGCGGGTGTGCGCGTCGGCCCCGAACGGAACCAGGTCGTCGTCGTGGAACGTGATGCCGTAGGCGCCGATCTCGGAGAGCTTGTGCACTGCCTCGATCGGGTCGAGCGGGGCGCGGGTCGCGTCACCGAAGGGGTCGCGCGCTTGCCATCCGACGGTCCAAAGGCCGAAGGAGAACTTGTCTTCACGTGTGGGCTGGACCGGCACGGTTACCTCCACGAAACTGTCTCGATTTGTTTATTGGTTGAATTATTTGAAGCCGGTGTGGCAATGTCAAGGGCGTGACGGCCCGAATCATGACTGCCTCCCGCGCTCCCGTGCGGCAATCGAGCGTGCGGGCCCATAATCTCGCGCTGGTGCTGCAAACCGTGGCGAACAGCACAGATCGGCCATCTCGGGCGGCGATCGCGTCCGGGACCGGCCTGACTCGTGCCACGGTGTCCGCCTTGGTGGACGACCTGATCGCCGGCGGCCTGCTGACCGAGCACGACCCGGCGCCGCGCACCGGGGCCGGACGGCCGGCGGCCGGGCTGGCCCTCAACGCGGCCGGGCCGGCCGGGCTAGGGCTGGAGATCAACGTCGACTACCTGGCCGCCTGTGTGGTCTCGCTCACCGGCGAGGTGCGGCAACGGATCGTCGAGCACGGCGACCAGCGGCCGCTCGCACCCGCCGACGCGCTGTCGGCGCTCGACTCGCTCGCTTCGCGGGCCCGGGCGGCGGCCGCGGCCGAGGGGCTGACGCTGGCCGGGGCGGCGCTGGCGGTGCCCGGCCTGGTCGCGGCGGACGGGCTGGTGCGGGTGGCGCCCAACCTCGGCTGGCAGGACGTGGACGTGCCCGCGCTGCTGCCCGGGCTGGCCGACCTGCCGCTGATCGTCGACAACGAGGCCAACCTGGCCGCACTGGCGTCGGCCGAAGGCGAGCGGACCTTCCTGTACGTGTCGGGCGAGATCGGCATCGGCGCCGGGATCGTGCTCGACGGCGAGCTGTACCGGGGCGGCCGGGGCTGGAGCGGCGAGATCGGGCACGTGACGGTCTACCCCGACGGGCGGCCCTGCCGGTGCGGGGCGAACGGCTGCCTGGAGCAGTACGCGGGCCAGGAACAGGTGGCGGCGGACGCGGCGCTGGCCGCGTCGGCGCTCGGCATCGCGCTGGCCGCGGTGGTCAACCTGCTCGACATCGGGGTGATCGTGCTGGGCGGCGCCTACGCGCCGGAGTTCGACCAGCTGCGGGCCGGGATCGAGGCCGAGCTGACCCGCCGGGTGCTGACCTCGGCGCTGGCGCCGGTCACGCTGCGGGCGGCCACGCTGGGGCCGGACGCGGCGATGCGCGGCGCCGCCGACGCGGTGGTCCAGGCGGTACGCGCCGATCCCGCGGCCTGGTTGACCCGCTGACCCGCCGGCAGCCGGGCCGTTGAGCCGCCGAGCCGTTGAGCCGCCGAGCCGCCGAGCCGCTATCCCGAGCGCGCCGCTACGCCGAGCGGGCCGCTACGCCGAGCGGGCCGCGGCGGCGGCGTCCTTGCCGGTTTCGACGGACGCCGCCGCGAACTCGGTGAGGCCGCGCAGCAGCGACGCCCGGCCGGCGCCCGACATCCGCTCCAGCGTCTCGGTCAGCGCCCGCCGGCGGATCCGCCGCAGCTCGGCCAGCAGCGCCCGGGACGACGGCGTGAGGTAGAGCGCGATCTCGCGGCGGTCGGCCCGCCCCGGAACCCGCTCGACCATGCCGTTGGCGACCAGCCGGTCGCACAGCCGGCTCGCCGACGAGAGCAGCATGTTGAGCTCGGCGGCGAGGCCGCCCAGATTGACGCCCTCGGCTCGCTCGACGGCGAGCAGGGCGTTCAGCTGAGGCCAGGAGAGTCGCGGCGTCACCTGCTCGCGCGCCTGGTCCCAGGCGAACAGCAGGGCTTGCGCGGCGTCGTCGATCGCCGCGGCGTGCATCGGGTCCGGCCCATCGTGAACCGCCATGGTGCAGCAGACACTACCTCCCCTGCCGCCGGACGCGCCGACGGCCGCCACCCCATCGGTGACGGCCGCCGGTTCGTACGGTATGGGGGTTTAGTTCGCCCCGGTGCGGGTCGCGATCGCCTCGAGGAAGATCTCACCGATCTTCGCCGGGTCCGGCGCGATGAACACGCCGCCCGCGGCCGTCGGCTTCACGATCGTCTCGAGCTCCTGCCGGTTGACGCCGGTGCCGATGCCGACGATCACCACGCGGACCGGGCGCTTCGGGTCGTTGAGCGCCTTCAGCTTGGCGACCAGCGTCTGCTGGCTGATGCCGTCCTTGTTCTCGTTCACGCCGTCGGTGAACAGGATGACCGAGTTGACCTTGCCCGGCTGCCACGTGTTCTGCACGTTCTGGTACGCGGCCAGCAGCGTGTCGTAGAGACCCGTGTCGCCGTTCTTCTTCGGCACGATCTTGCCGATCGACTCCTGGATCGTCTGCCGCGACGACGAGAGCGGGCTGATCGGGACGATCTGCTTGTACGGTTTCTTCCCGTCCAGCTCGGTCGAGAACAACCACACGCCGACGGCCCACTTGTCGTCGAAGAGCGCGAGACCACCGCGCGCCGCGCCTCTGGTGACCGCGGCCCGGTCGGCGCCGCCCGCGGTCGGCACCGGCTCGAGCATCGAGCCGGACACGTCGAAGACGGCGAGCACCCGGCCCGGCAGCGTGACCGCCGCCCAGCTGCCCAGCGCCTGGGCGAGCACGCTGGCGTCCAGCCCGGCCGCGGCCGAGCCGCCGGCCGACTTGCCGTCCGCCTTGCTGGCGGAGACGGCCGGCGAGGCGTCCGGCGCGCCGAGCGGAGCCGCGAAGCCGGCGCCCGCCGAGCCGTCCGGGGAGCGCAGGCCCACGGAGGCCAGCGCGTTCTTGAACGCGGGAGTCTGCAGCTGCTGCCGCAGGGCGGTCGCGGCGGCCGACTTCTGCAGGTCGACCTCCGGCATGATCGCGTACGGGTAGTCCAGCGGCAGCGGGCTCGGGTCGAGGTAGAGCGCGACCAGCGGCACCGGCGGCTTCTCCGCGTTGTACGCGACCACGTCCTCCTCCGACAGCGGCGCCGCGCTCAGGCTGGTCGCGAGGTCGTTGGCGTCGGCCGAGTGCGGGAACTTCTGCAGCAGGTCCTCGCGCAGCGCGGAGGCGCTGTTGGCCAGGGCCTTGATCGCGCCCACCTTGGCCGCCTGGGCCTGCGGCCCGGTGCCGGCCGCCTGCCCGAGCGCGAGCAGGCCGGAGAGGCCGGCCGCGTCGCGGGTCGGGTCGACCATGCCGGTGCGCAGCTGGGTGCTGGTAGTCAGCTGCGCCAGCAGGTCCTTCCAGCCCAGCTTCTTGTTGGGCCAGTCGACGGCCTTCTCGGCGATCGGCTGTGGCATGGCGACGACGACCGGGCTCTGCGCGATCGGCTTGCCGTCGGTCGGCACGAAGCCGGTGGCCTCCTGCTTGAGCCGCAGCAGCCAGGTCGACGAGTCGGCGACCCAGACGTCGGGCACCTTCACCGACTCGGGGGCGGCGCCGAGGCCGGCCAGCGTGACCTTGTGCTCGCTGGCCACCGCGGCGGCCATGGTCGCCGGGTTGACCCCGTTGACGGTCACGGCGACACAGGTCCCGTTGACGTTGGCGCCGTCCTGGATCCAGCGTTGTGCGGTCTGCTCGATGGCAGGCGCGATCTCCGTCGCGGCAGCGACGGTCAACCGGATGGAGCCGGTGCACTTGGAGTCGGACAGTCGTTGGTAGCCCACGTAGGACCCGGCGAACACGACGACAACAGCCATCGCGGCACCGACGACGCCCGCTCCTCGGAAATTGAAGTTTCGACGATGGCGGCCTGACACGCGCTCTATAGTGCGCATCACAGAAGCCGAATGCCATATACGTTCGGCGGAAAGTTACTCGGATTAGGTCACTTGGCCGACAAAGTAACCTTCCGTGATGTTTCCATCTCGAGCAGTGCGGGGCCGTGCCCGGGTTGCGGGCATTTTTCAGATGTGTCGGGATCGCCCCATCTAGCGCATCATCTGACGGTCATCGATGTCCAGCGCAACAGGCAGGTGGGGCTGGCCTCGGCCGTTGCCTCACCCTCGGCCTCGGGGATGCCGGTCTCGCGATCGATCCTCAACGTTGTCACGGTCTGTGACAGCTGATTGGCTACGTAGAGGTGATCCCCGAGCAGGACCATGTGCCGCGGCCAGTCACCGCCGGTGCTCACCTCGGCGAGCGGCGTGGCCCGCTCACCGTCCCACGCGAACGTCGCGACGGTGTTCGGCCCGCGGTTGGCCACGTAGAGGAACCGACCGTCCCGGCCGCAGGTGATCTCGGAGGGGAAGGTCGGGCCGGCCTGGGCGCTCGACGGCAGCTCGCCGGCCAGCTCCAGCGAGCCGTCGGCGGCCGGGCGATACCAGGTCAGGTTGGCCGCCAGCTCGCCGACCAGCAGCAGGGTGCCGTCCGGAGCGTGGCGCAGGTGGCGCGGGCCGGTGCCCGGCTTGGCGGTGACCGCCGGCGTCAGCATCGTGAGCCGGCCGCTCACCGGGTCGAGCCGGCACCGCCACACCCGGTCGGCGCCCAGGTCGGCGACGAGCACGGCGCCCCGGTCGGCGACCACCATGTGGGCGTGCGACCCGCTCTGGCGTTCCGCGTCGGGCCCGCTGCCCTCGAGGTCGAGCAGGTCGCTGCGCTCCCCCGGCGCACCCTCGGGGTCGAGCGGATGCACCGCGACCGAGCCGCTCGAGTAGTTGGCGACCAGCAGGAACTGCCCGTCGGAGGTGACCGAGACGTGGGCCGGGTCGGAGCCGCCGGTCGGCTGGACCGCCAGCGGGGTCAGCTCGCCGTCCTCGGCCACGCGGAACGCGCTGACCGTGCCGTCCGGCTCCAGCTCGTTGACCGCGTAGAGGACCGGCAGCGTCGGATGCTGCGCGAGGAAGGACGGCGAGGGTGTGCGCGCCGCCACGCCGAGGCGGGTCAGCACGCCCGAGGCCGGGTCGCGCCGCAGCAGCCCGATGCCCTCGGCCGCGCCGCCCTTGTCACCCGTGTAGCCGCCGACGTAGATCAGCTCATCGTTCGCGCCCATGCCCAAATCCCACCACATCCGGGGCGCGCGGTGGTGGACGCTTTGCTACCAGGGCGTCCGCATCAGGCGATCGGCGGCGCGCCGGCAGGCCGGCGGCAGTGGCAGCGGGTGGCGGGCGGTCACGACGTCGGCCGCGTCGAGGCCGTCGCCCCGCAGGTCCCGGGTCACCGTTCCGGTCAGGCGCGGATAGCGGTCATGCAGATCAAGAGCGGTGATGACGTACGCGAGGGGCACGCGCACGCCGTCCGCGTCGGTGCCCATCGCCGCCAGCAGGGTCGCGGCGTGCGCGGTGCCGATCTCGGCGAGGTCGGTGGTCAGGGACACCGGGCCGCCGTGCAGGACGTCGTACGGGAAGGAGCTCAGCCGGCCGTCGGACCGCCACAGGTGGAACTGCCGCGCCGAGCGGCTACTGTGCAGGCGCCAGCGGACGCCGGCGTCCACGCCGGCCAGCCAGAGCGGCCAGCGCTTGCAGTGGTACGCCTCGACGGACTCCGCCCAGGCGCTCGCACATTCCCGATCGGCCAGGCAGGTGACGTGACACGGCCCGGGAAGAGCTCCCGAGCCGGATTCCACCATCCAGGGCAGGACGGTCCAGTCGTGTCCCGCCAGGCCCAGCACCAGCCGGTCGCAGAGCGTGCACCGGCTCGCTGTGTCGTGGATCAAGAGTCGGTCCCGTCTTCGGACATGCTGGGGCGGCCGCGCGGACCCCCGTAGACCCGCGCGACCGCCGGTTGATCAGCCAGCCAGCATCTCGTAGATGACGCTCGTGGCCTTCTGCTGCTCACCCGCGGCCGGCGCGGCCGGGGTGGCGGTCTTGCCGAAGCCGTCGTACTTGACCGCGTACGTCTTGGCCTTGACCTTGCCGGCCGCCGGGATCTTGGCGACCAGGCTGGTCAGATTGCCGTCGGCGTCGACGACCGCCTCGAACGGCACCTTCTTGGCCTTGTCGCCCAGCGCCTTGAGGGTCTTCTCGTCGACGATCTCGGCCTCGGTCGACTGGGTCAGGTCGGTCGTGCCGGCGAAGTGGCCGGGGCTGGTCTCCTTGATCCCGGTCGACTTCTGCACGAGCAACTTGGTGAAACCGGGGTCGAGCGATCCGTCGTACCCGATGAGGTCCTTGTCCTTGATCTTGGACTCGTCGAGAAGTTGCCAGTTCTTCGGGATCTTGGGAAGGCCGGGGATGGCCGCCGGGCGGAACGCCATCTTGACCCAGGTCTGCTCCCCGATCATGCGGGTGGTCATGGTGAGCGTGAAGCCGGCGTCCGGCTCGGTCTGCACCGCCTTGATCTCGGCGGCCTTCTTCGGGGCGTCCAGCACGCCGGAGGTCGGCACCTCGGCGCCCTTCACCTCGAAGTGGTAGGCCCCGTCGTCGTCGCCCGGAACCGCGTCGATGAGCACGACCTGCGGGTCGGCGGGCTTGGTCGACGTCGGCGCCGCGGCGGGCGGATCGGCCGCGTCCTTCTGCGCCCCGCAGCCGACGGTGGAGAGGGCCAGGATGGCAGCGAGTCCAGCGAGTTGCGCCTTGCGTGCGGTCATCGTCATCGTCTTTCTCAGGTGGGGTTCGGATCGTGCCTGACGTGGCGGTCGCCACCGACGGATCGAAGACTGCGGAACTCCGCCGCCGTCGCGCTGCGGTTATGCTGCTGCCCGCTGCCGTTTCGCTGCGGTTCCAGATAAGTGCTGCTCAGGGGGTGTCTGGTGGCGGTCGACGACCGCTTGAGGTTTGAGGTCCTCGGCGAGGTGCGGGCGTTCCGCGCGGGCCTTCCGGTCGATCTCGGCCCGGCGAAACAACGCGCGGTTCTGGCCGTGCTGCTGTTGCAGGCCGGCCGCCCGGTGCCGACCCACCAGATCGTCGACGCCGTGTGGGGCGACGAGCCGCCGGAGAACGGCGCCAACGTGGTGCAGAAATACGTCGCCGGCCTGCGCCGGGCCCTCGATCCCGACCGGGCGCCGCGCACGCCCGGCGAGTTGCTCGCGCTCACCGGCAGCGGGTACGTGCTGCGCACGGCCGGCGCGGTGGTGGATGCCGACGAGTTCCAGGCGGCGGTCAAGCGGGCCGCGGCCGAGCGGGCGGCCGACCGCCCGCTCGAGGCGGCGAGCACGCTCCGGGGCGCGTTGGGTCTCTGGCGCGGCGAGGCCCTGGCCGGGTTGGGCGGGTCGGTCTTCGAGGCGGCCCGCACCCGGCTGGCCGACGCGCGCGCCTCGGCCTGGGAGACGTGGGCCGAGATCGGGCTGGCGCAGGGGCGCGCGGCCATGATCATCCCGGAGCTGACCCAGCTCGTGGCGGAATTCCCGCTGCGCGAGGGGCTGCGGGCCCAACTCATGCTCGCGCTGCATCAGACCGGGCGGCAGGCCGAGGCGCTGGCGGTGTTCCGCGACTCCCGGGAGTACTTCCTGGACGAGTTCGGCGCCGAGCCGGGCGAGCGGATGCAGGAGGCGCACCGCAAGATCCTGCGAAGCGAGCCGGCGCCGCCGCCCGACCCGGTTCCTTCTCCTGCGCCGGCGCCCTCGATTCCCGCGCCCGCGCCTGCGCCCGCGATCCCGGCCCCTGCACCGGTGCCGTCGATTCCCGCGCAGGTCTCGCCACCCGCGCCGCACCCGGCCCTGCCGCCGCTCTACTGGCGGCCGTCCACGCAGCGTGCATCGGTGGTGGAGGTGCTGTTCGCGGCGATCGTGCCGCTGGCGACCTGCACGATGGCCAGCTGGAGCTACTTCCTCTACACGGCCGTCCGCCGCCGCGACCGGGCCCAGTTCATCACCGCGGCCGTCTACTTCGTGCTGCTCGTGGTGGGCGTTCTGATGTTCGCCGTCGACCCGACCGGGCTGGACGAGGAGGCGTCGGGCGCCGAGACGCTCGGGATCTTCATCGTGCTGCCGCTCGCGATCAGCGCGACCATCCACGGCGCGGTGGTGGCGGTGCGCACCGGCGACTACGAGCGGGCCAAGACGCTGCGCGAACAGGCCCGGCAGTTCGCGACGTTCGACCCGGCCCGCGCGATCGAGGTCGGCGTAGGGCGGCCCGACATCCTGAGCCGGCCCTTCGACGACGGCGGGCTGGTCGACATCAACCACCTGGGCGCGCTCGAGCTGTCCCGGGCCCTCGACCTGCCGCTCGCCCGGGCCCAGGAGATCGTGGTCGACCGGGGGCGGCGCGGACCGTTCGGGCAGCCCGGCGAGCTGGTCACTCGCGGGCTGCTCGGCGAGCGGGTGGTGCGGCGGAACGCCTACCGGTTGATCGCCATCCCGCCGCAGTCCTTCGTCCCCGCCGGTCCCGCCTTCCCCGCCGCTTCTGCCGACGGCCCGGTTCCACCTCCTGCCGACGGCGCGCTTCCGCCTTCTGCCGACGGCCCGGTTCCACCTCCTGACGACGGCGCGGTTTCGGTCGACCGCTCGGCCTCGCCGGATCGGTCAGCGGGTGCCGGCGGCCAGTAGCTGGCGGCGCGCGACGTACTCGACCAGTTCGATCAGGACGTTGCGGGCGCCCAGCGGCTCGCGCGCGTCGAACAGCACGACCGGGACGCCGGGGTCCAGGTCGAGCGCCCGGCCCACCGCGTCGGCGGCGAAGCGCTGCTCGGCCTCGAAGCAGTTCACAGCGACCACGAACGGGGTGCCGCGCTGCTCGAAGTAGTCGATCGACGGGAAGCAGTCGGCGAGGCGGCGGGTGTCGGCGAGCACCACGGCGCCGAGCGCGCCCTGCGAGAGCTCGTCCCAGAGGAACCAGAAGCGGTCCTGTCCGGGGGTGCCGAACAGGTACAGCTGCAGGTCCTCGGTGATCGTGATGCGGCCGAAGTCCATCGTCACGGTCGTGGTGGTCTTGCCCTCCACGCCGTCCACCTCGTCGGCGCCCTCGACGCCGGTGAGGATCTCCTCGGTCTGCAGCGGGCGAATCTCGCTGACCGACCCGACCATCGTGGTCTTGCCGGCGCCGAATCCGCCCGCGATAAGGATCTTGAGCGCTACCGGAATGCGCGACGACGCGCCGTTGCGGTCAGAGCGCACGGAGTCCATTGACAACCGCCTTGAGTACGTCGACGTCGTGCGGCCTGGAGGCCGCCGGGGGTTCGTACATCGAGATGAGACCTGCCGAGCGTAGATCACCGAGCAAAACCCGGACCACACCGACGGACAGGTCGAGACTGGAGGCGAGCTCCACCACCGGGATCGGCTCGCGCGCGGTCGCGACGATCGCGTGGTGCTCCGGCTGGAGGCGGCCAGCCGGTTGCGCCTCGGCGGTGGTCGCCACGACGAACGCCATCATGTCGATCTCACCGCCCGTCGGGGCCACTCGGCCCTGTGTCACCGCGTAGGGACGGACGACCGGACCGGCGTCGTGATCGAGCCAGTCGTGGGCGACGCCGATCGGGTCAGCCGGCATCGGAGGGGGTCACCGCCGGGCGTTCCGGGGCGCTCATGTTCTGACCCACCCGGGTGACGAGCATGGCCATCTCGTACGCGATCAGGCCGAGGTCGGCGTCGCTGGAGGCGAGGACCGCGAGGCAGGCGCCCTGCCCGGCGGCGGTCACGAAGAGGAAGGCCGACTCCATCTCGACCACCGTCTGCCGCACCGGGCCGGCCTTGAAGTGCCGGCTCGCCCCCTTGGCCAGACTCTGGAAGCCGGCCGCCATGGCCGACAGGTGTTCCGCGTCCTCCCGCTTGAGCCCCGCCGAGGCGCCCATCATCAGCCCGTCGGCCGACAGCACCACGGCCTGGCGCGCGGTGGGCACCCGCTCGACGAGGTCGTCGAGCAGCCAGGTGAGGTTCGCGCTCTGGTTGGTCGTCTGGGTCACTATGCGTCCTTTTCCGGCCTGGTCTTCTTCTTGCCCGTCGGCTCGGTCCGGTTCTCGCCGGCCGCGCCGTCTCCCGTGCTGTCTTCTCCCGTCGCGTTGTCCTGCTTGGCCGCGCTGCCTCGTCCGGTCGCGCTGCGTCGTCCCGCCTTGCCGGCTTCTCCCGTCGGGCCGGCTTCTTCCGTTGGCTTGCCGGTGGGCGGCAGGATCGCCGGGAGGATGACGGTAGCCGCATCCGCGCTGGACGCGCCTCCGGGTGATGCCCGGTTGCCGTTTTTCTCCGGCTTCGGGCGATCTTCAGATGGAGAGCCGGTGCGCTGCTTCGGGACACCGAGCCGGTCCGCGTCGATGCGGCCGCGGGTGGTGCCCGACTGGAGCGCGCTCATGATGCTGCGCACCTGCTCGGGCGAGCGGAGCGGGACGGTCGGCTCGTCCGGCAACGCGCCCGCCGGACGACGCAGCTGGGGCACCAGGTTGGCCTGGCGGACCCGCTTGGGCAGACCGTCCTCAGTGGCCGGCCCAGCGGGGGCCACAGCGGGGGCCACAGCGGCCCGCAGGATCTGGGTGACCTCGGCCGCGGGCGGCGCGGGCGCGGGCCCGGCGGTGGCGAGGTCGACCGGGCGGCGTACGCGTCGGCGCTGCACCAGGCCGTCGGAGTTCACGCCGTCCGCAACCGACGACGGCACCGGCCCGTTCAGTGCTGGCGTGGGCTGTTCGACGGCCGGCGCCCCCGCCGCCGCCTCCTCGGTCTCGGCCGGCTTCTCCTCGGTCGTGGCCACGCCGGAGGTGCTGATCTCGATCTCGCGGCGGGCCAGGGCGATCGGGCGACCGGCGACCGTGATCTCGCGCAGCTCCTCGGCGCCCGCCCACTGCAGCGACGCGAGCGAGCGCCGGTCCTCGGTGCCGGAGCCGACCAGCGGGCGCTCCCACCGGTCCGGCAAGGAGCCGCCGGGCAGGGCCGCCTGATCCGGTCCGGCCACCACCAGCTCGCCCGGGATCAGCACGATCGCCGTGACGCCGCCGTACGCGGACTCGCGCAGCGAGACCCGGATGCCGTGCCGGTTGGCCAGTTGGGCCACCACGAACAGGCCGAGGCGGGCGCTGTCGGCCGGGTCGAAGTCGGGCGGCTCGACCAGGCGGCGGTTGGCCGTGTCGATCGCCTCGTGGGTCATGCCGAGGCCGCGGTCCTCGATCTCGATGGCGTACCCGTTCGGCAGCACCTGGCCGGAGACCTGCACCCGAGTTTGCGGCGGGGAGAACGAGGTCGCGTTCTCGAGCAGCTCGGCCAGCAGGTGGATCACGTCGCCGACCGCGCGGCCGAGGATCGCCGACGACTCGATCGAGCGGATGTCGATGCGCTTGTAGTCCTCGACCTCGCTGATCGCGCCGCGGATCACGTCGACCACCGGGACCGGGTTGCGCCAGCCACGGCCGGGGGCGGCGCCCGCGAGGATCACCAGGTCCTCGGCGTGGCGCCGCATGCGGGTGGCGAGGTGGTCGACGCGGTAGAGATCCTCCAGCTCCTGCGGCTCGGTCTCGCGGCGCTCCATCCGGTCGAGCAGGGCGAGCTGGCGGTGCAGCAGCGTCTGGCTGCGCCGGGCGATGTTGAGGAACACCTCGTTGAGACCGCGCCGGACGTTGGCCTCCTCGACCGCCGACTGCACGGCCGTACGCTGCACGTCGTTGAACGCGTGGCCGAGCTGGCCGATCTCGTCCGCGCCGTACCGCAGCGGCGGCGTCTCGACCTCGACGTCCACCGTCTCGCCGCGCTGCAGGCGGCGCACCACGTTGGGCAGACGCTCGGTGGCCATCTCGAGGGCCTCGGCGCGCAGGCGGCGCAGCCGGCCGACCATCGAGCGGCCCACCCGCACCGAGATGACGACCGAGACCGCGAACGCGAACAGACCGAGGATCGCGGCGAGGGCCAGCCGCATCAGGATGGTGACCGCCAGCGACTGGCCGCGGTCGGCGAGACCGTCGATCGCGGCGTTCTCGAAGTCGCGCAGCTGCTGGGCGGTCTGGGTGTACGGCCCGTGCCAGCTGTCCGCGCCGACCGGCGAGATCTGCCCGGACCGGCTCTGCGAGATCAGCCGGTCCATCATCCCGTTGATCTGCACGAACGGGGCCCCGCTGCTCAGCTTCTGATACGCCGCGCGACTCTCGGCGGGCATCTCGTCGACGCCGGTGGCGAGCAGGAACCGGGCCGTGCCCACGTCCTGCACCAGCGCCGAGCGCAGCTCGTCGGTGAACTGGCCGGCCACCGTGGCGCCGGCCAGCAGCGAGTCGACGCGGCTCAGGTACTCCTGGCCGCGGCCCAGCGTGGCCAGCGCGCGGACCTGCCGGTCGATCTCGTCGTCGGGGAAGGTCGCGGTGGCCGTGAACATGTCGAAGCCCGACGAGACCATGCCGTTGTACAGGTTTTGCGCACCGACCGCGTCGAGCTCGCGGAGGTCGATGTGCGAGCGCTGCGACGGCAGCACGTTGATCTCAGTGAAGAACTGGTTGATCCGGCCACGCAGGTTGTCACTGGCCGAGCGCCAGGCGTCACCGCCGCTGGCCGCCTTGCGGAAGTCGTCGACGGCTCGGTCGGTGGCCGCCCGCTGCTCGGTGAGCAGGCCACGGGTCGCGCTCGGGTCCGAGAGGTACTGCACGGAGAGGCGGCGCTCGCGCTGGAGCTCGCCGACCACGACCTCGCCCGGGTTGCCCACGTTGTCGGCGAGAGTGCGCGCCGACAGCAGGCTGAACGCCGGACCGGCGGTCAGCGCGGTCGCGAACAGCCACACCGCGAGCAGGGCCGCCAGCGGCACGGTGACCATGGTGATGATCTTCGAACGGATCGACCAGTTGCGCGTTCTCATCAGGCACCCCCCGGGGAGACGACCGCCCGCTTGCGGTGGGCCGTCACCGTCCGCGTACGCCTCAGGGAGGATACGTAAAACCTTCATGCGGAGCCACCGTCTGACCGTACGATAAATGCCGTGACTGTCCTTTTTGTCCTGCGGATTGGCATGCGGGAGAGCGCGCTCTCGTAGTCGACCTTGCGACAGACCCCTTTTGGACCGTTCTCGGGGAAGGGGATTGACGACTACGGGTGAGTGGGAATAACCGGGGGTGAAGAAGGAGGAGGCCGATGTCCCCCGTTATCACCATCGTCCTGATAATCGTCGTCCTGGTGGTCATCGCCGCGATCGTGTACGGCGTGCAGGCTGGGCGGCGCAAGAAGCTGCAGAGCACCTTCGGGCCGGAGTACGACCGCGTGGTGGCCGACACCGGGAACCGCACGGAGGCCGAGAAGGAGCTGCGCGAACGCGAGAAGCGGCACGCGGAGCTGGAGCTGAAGGAGTTGTCGCCGGAGTCCCAGCAGCGGTACCGCGCCGCCTGGGAAGAGGTGCAGATCCAGTTCGTGGACAACCCGTCCGAGGCCGTCGGCACCGCCGACGAGCTGGTCACCCGCCTGATCGCCGAGCGCGGCTACCCCACCGGCGAGTACGACGAGCGGCTCGCCAACCTGTCCGTCGAGCACGCGAACACGCTGCAGCACTACCGTGACGCGCACGAGATCAGCGAGCGGAACACGGCGGGGTCGGCCACCACCGAGGACCTGCGCCAGGCGCTCGTGCATTACCGGGCACTTTTCGCGGATCTGCTGGGCACCGACCCGGTTTCGGTTCCGCCGTCGACGACTGCTGGTACTACTACTTCCAGTCCCGAAGCTGCTTCCAGTCCCGAAGCTACTTCCAGTCCCGACGACGAGTCCCTCTCCCGTTCCGACGAGTCCACGTCCCGTTCCGACGAGCCCATCTCCCGTGCCGACGAGCCCGCTTCCCGTGCCGACGAGCCCGCTTCCCGTTCCGAGGACGAGCTCAGGTCCCGTTCCGACGATGAGCCGGCGCCCGCTCCCCGCAGGGCCGCCGACACCGATGCCGCCACCGACAACCGCCGCTGAGGGAGCCATCGACCATGAAGTTCTTCTCCAACGAATCCAAAGAGACCGACGACCCCGACCGCGACCGTGACCAGCACGGCGACGTGGTGACCTCCGACCCGGTCGCGGTGCCGCAGCAGCGGGCCGGGTCGCCCTGGAGTGACGCACCGGGCAGCACCGACACGGCTCCTCAGGCCGACACCCTCCCGGCCACCGGCACCGGCTACGAGTCCACCGACTCGGATTCCCGCGGCACCGACTCCGGCGATGCCGACTCCACCGTCGTCGAGGCCGGCAGCCCCGACGACGAGCTGGCCGAGCAGGAACTGCGGGACGGCACCGACGAGGAGCCGGCCGCGCGGCGCGACGGGACCGTGACGACGTACGGGCCGGACGGGACGGTGACCGAGCGGTCCGCGGACGACGACCTCGACCTGAGCCTCGACTCCGACTCGCCCCGCGACGACTCCACACGCACCGACGACGACTCCCCGCACGCCGACGACGACTCCGCGCGCACCGACGACGCCGACGCGCTTCGCCGCGACGACGGCGACACCGCGGGCACCGACGACGTCGACTCCACGGGCACCGAGGCCGGCTCCCTGCGCGGCGACGACGGCGGCGAGCATCGCGCCGAGGACGCCGCGGTCCAGGACGCCGCGGTCCAGGACAAAGGCACGTTCGACAGCCCGCAGGCCGTCGAGCCCGGCACCGGGGAGCCGCTCTCTGGTTCGTCCGACACGTTCGATGATGACGAGAACGCCCGCGACCGGGCCGCGGCCGAGGCGGAAGCCCAGCAGACCATCGACGAGGAGCGGGCCGACGAGCGGCAGGCCGAGCTCGACGGTCAGCCCGTGTCCGTCGAGCCCGAGCCGGTCCCGGTGGCGGCCGCCGCCACTCCCGGTGGCGCCCCGGCCACCGCGCTCGACCGGCTCTTCACCGACGGCGACTCGTTCGCCGACCGGTTCCGCGACATCCAGCTGCGCTTCGTGGACAGCCCCAAGGAGGCGACCGCGGAGGCCGCCGCCCTGGTCGGCGAGGCGGTCGACAAGCTGACGGACGCGCTGCGGGCCCAGAAGGACGCCCTCGGCGGCAACTCGGACGACACCGAGCAGCTGCGCGTCCAGTTGCGCAGCTATCGCGACCTGCTCAACCGCCTGTCCGCTCTCTGATCCCGCACGTCTTCCCCGGGGGAGCCGGTCCGTCCGGCTCCCCCTTTGTGATATCCGCCGGTTAACGTGCGGGGGTGCGCGCCGGCCGACTCGTGTCCCTCCTCCTGCTGCTGCAGACCCGGGGGCGGATGACGGCGCGC
This sequence comes from Paractinoplanes rhizophilus, assembly GCF_042664765.1. Taxonomy (NCBI): domain Bacteria; kingdom Bacillati; phylum Actinomycetota; class Actinomycetes; order Micromonosporales; family Micromonosporaceae; genus Paractinoplanes; species Paractinoplanes rhizophilus. The sequence goes on from NZ_JBHTBJ010000015.1 coordinate 104,479, forward strand.
GAGCTGGCCGACGAGCTGGAGGTCTCCGTCCGTACGGTGTATCGGGACGTGGAGTCGCTCGGCTCGGCCGGCGTCCCGATCTACGCCGACCGCGGCCCGGCCGGCGGCTATCAGCTGCTGGACGGCTATCGCACCCGGCTGACCGGCCTGACCGGCGACGAGGCCGGCACCCTGTTCCTGGCCGGCATGCCGGGTCCCGCGGCCGAGCTCGGGCTCGGCTCGGTGCTGGCCGCGGCCGAGCTCAAGCTGCGCGCGTCGCTGCCGGGCGAGCTGGCCGATCGCGCCGATCGGGTACGCGAACGCTTCCACCTGGACGCGCCCGGCTGGTTCCGCGGCGACGAGCCGACGCCGTACCTGTCCACGGTGGCCGAGGCGGTGTGGAGCTCCCGCCTTCTCGAGGTCCGCTATCGCCGGTGGAAGGCGCCGCGCGAGGTGACCCGCACGCTGAACCCGCTGGGCGTCGTGCTCAAGGCCGGCCGGTGGTATCTGGTGGCGAGCGCCCGGGAGCGCACCACGGGCTACCGCGTGTCGAACATCCTGGAGGCCGAGGTGCTGGACGCGCCGGCCGAGCGCCCCGAGGGCTTCGACCTGGCGGCTTTCTGGCAGGAATGGGCCGAGCGATACGAGCGGAGCGTCTACCGCATGACGGCGACCGTGCGGATGACCGAGGACGCGCTGCGGTTGATGGCCTTCGTCTTCCCGCCGGAGATGTCGCGCACGGCCCGCGACCTGGCCGGCGAACCCGGCGACGACGGATGGCTGTGCACCACCGTGCCGATCGAGTCGATCAAGCAGGGCCACGTCGAGCTGCTCAAGCTGGGCGCGGACGTCGAGGTCTTGGAGCCCCCCGAACTGCGCGAGCGCATGGCCGAGACGGCCCGGGCGATGGCCCGGACATATCTGTCCACGAACGCCACGACCGCCTCCGCCTGACCTCCGCCGAGCATCGCCGGCCCGAACCGCGCTGCCGGCGACCGCACCGGCCGGACCGTCGCGCCGGGGATCTCAGGCCGCCCGGGTGGTTGCCGATCCGGCGCCGGCGGCGATGCCTCAGGCGCCCGGGTGGTTGCCGATCGGGCCGCCGGCGGCGATGCCTCCGGTGCCGGGCTGGAGGTTGTCCGGGTCGGTCGGGGCGGCGGTGCTGGTCTCGGTGGGCGGGTCGGGCGGCTGGGTCGGATCGGTGGGGTCGCCGGTCGGCGGGGTGGCGGGGCCGGTCGTCGACTCGGTGGGCGGGGTGGACGGGCTGCCGGTGTCGCTCGGCGCCGGGGAAGCGCTCGGCGACCCGGACGGGGTGGCGGGCGTCGGCGAGGTCGTAGTGGTTGCGGACGGCGTGGGGGACGTCGAGGCGGTCAGCCGCAGGACCTTGCCGCGCGGCGTGGCGCCGGCGGTCTGGTCGCCGTCGAGCGGGCTGTCGCCGGCGCCCGAGCCGCCGACCAGCTGCTCCGGGCCGGCCGTGCGCTCGCCGACGACCGCCGGCGGACCCGCCGGCGCGACCTCGACCGCCCCGAGCCGCACCCCCAGCCACATGGCCGGACCGAGCCCGACCGCGACGATCGCCCCGAACAGCGCCGCAGGCCCTCGATGCATGAGTGACCTCCCCCGTATAACCCGATCATCCGACCGCGTCCCCGCACTGCACTACCCATTTCGGAAAACGCCAAGCGAACAACCACTGAGGCTATTGTGACCCAAGGTGATCAGGCGCTAGCTCATTCGTCGCGGATGAGACGCACCTGCTTCCGGTCACGGATCCGCAGGCCAGGAAGTTCACGGTGGGTCATGCCCGTTTCCGCGCAGTGTGCGTGGACGCCCGGTTCGGGGCGTCCGCGACCACGCTGCGAAATACGCCCGGGGCGGCCGGGGTCAGCGCGTGCTGGTGAGGAAGGACACCGCGTCGTCGAGGGCCGTCCAGCCGCCGGGAAGCTCGTCCGAGTCGAGGGCCGTCCGGACGCTCAGCGTGCCGCCGTCGCTCAGCCTCATCGCCCACGATCGCCGCCCGTTGCGGCTCGCCGACGCGCCCGCCATATCCGCGAACGGAATGAACCGGCTCCCGTCGAGGGACGCGAGGACGCCGGAACCGGTAACGAGATCGGAGGCGGGAACGGCTGCGGGACCAGGGGCGGGACCGAGGGCTGCCGGATCGAGGGCGGGGGCTTTCGCGGCGGCCGGGGTGCCGTCGGCCAGGACGCCGTCGGCGGCCAGGCGGGTCAGGCGGCGTTTGGCCTCGCCGGCGCGGGAGCGGGGCAGGCCGGGCAGCAGAAACAGCCCGGTCTCGACCACCAGCACGTCGGTGCGCACGCCGTCGACCAGCACGTTTACCACTCCGCCGACGACCGGCACGCGGGCCGTGGGGCGGCCCGCGGCGGCGGGGCCGGCGGTGGCGAGGTCGATACCCATGGCGGCCAGGCGCTCGCGGGCCGCGCCGACCGTGGCGGGGTCGGCGGCGAGCTCGGCCGGGCCGACCAGGTCGAGATGGGAGCCGTCGATCGCGACCAGCTCGGCCGTGCCCGTCCAGCTGTGCCGCCAGCGGGCCACCCCGCCGTGCAGCGCGGCCAGCGCCAGCAGCAGCGCGATCAGGTCGACGATGCGGCCGGCCACCTCGTCGGCGGGGCGGTCGTCGAAGACCGTCTCGGCGATCTTGCGGAGGCGGCCGTCGGCGGCCAGCTCCAGCACGTCGGCCGCGCCCGTGACCGGCGAGCCGGCGACCCGGGAGATCGCCCGCAGCGACGCGTCGGCCTCGCGTTCCATCTCGCCGGCGCGGGCCGCGTCGAAGAACTCGTCCCAGGACAGCACCGTGCGCCCGGCCGGCGGGAACGCCACCGCCTGCAGCGCGCGGCCGAGGGCCGGCAGGTCGGGCACCAGATCGGCGGCGGCCGGCCGGACCGCGACCTCGGGGCCCTCGTCGGTCAGCGCCACCAGTGCGGCGATGCGATCGGCGAACGGCGGATGGGGATCCCACTCCCCCGGCGGCTCGGGCGTGCGGGCGCGCAGCAGCGCCATGTCGTCGGGACGGGCGGCCAGCACCCGCAGGAAGCCACCGAACACGTCGTCGGGCACGTGGCCGGCCTGCCAGCCAGGGCTGAGGTACTCGGCGTGGAACAGCTGCTGCATGCCCTCGAGCGCGGGGCCGTCGCGCAGCACCTCGGCGGCGGGCCGCCCACCGCCGAACTCGGCCGCGACCCGGTCGGCGGCCAGCTCCTGCTCGCGGGCGAAGGGCGCGTCGATCCGGCGATACCACGCCGCGTAGGCGCGCAGCACCGGGCCGGCCGGGCTGCGCCGCGGGATGCGCGGCACGATGCGCGCCAGCGCGACCCGGCCGCGGTACGCCATCGGGGCGAAGCGGCCCAGCCGGCGGGTGCCGTGGGCGAGCTCGTGCGCCACGGCGGCGCGCAGACGCGGCTGATCCCACGCCAGCAGCAGCGGCAGGCCGAGGAAAAGCTCGCGCCGGCCGCCGACCAAGCCGGTCAGCCGCACCCGCTCGGCGAGCGTGACGAAGGCGCCGGCGACCACGGTCACCGCGTCGGGCGGGCGCGCACCGGCCGCGGCCGCGGCGGCGTCGATCACCTGCCACAGGGCCGGAGCGTCCGCCCTGGTCACCGGCACGCCGGCCGGAGCCGGGCGGGGCAGGCGGAGGGCCCGGACGGTGGCCCACCAGAGGAGGCCGGCGGTGGCGATCACCAGCGGGACCGCCACTCGGACGGCGGCCGAGCCGGGCAGCACCGACAGCACCAGCGCGACGGCGAGCAGCGCCGCGATCACCTGGAACCAGGCGATCAGCAGGAAGCCGGCGAAGCCGGCGGCGGAGAGCGCAGCGCGGTTGCCGTGGCGCACCCGAACCTCCGTACCCGAGGGGAACACGACGGGCACAGCCTAGAGCGGGGCACCGACAGAAAACCCAGACGCCGAGTCCGGCGGCGGCGAGAATTAAGGAAGTCTTGTTGCGGCGGTGTCGGGCAGTCACGGGAGGGAATACGGATGGCCATGGATCGGCTCGATCAGACCTTCGCCATCCCGATCAAGGGTTACGCCTGGCTGCCCGACCTGCGGCGGCGCAGCCACGGACAGCCGGTGACGATGCGTCTGCTCGGCAAGCCGGCGGTCGCGATCGGCGGGCCGACCGCGGCCAAGTTCTTCTACGACGCCGGCCACCTCGAACGCCACACGGCGATCCCGGGCCCGGTGATCGACACGCTGTTCGGCCGGGGCGCGGTGCAGACGCTCGACGGGCCCGAGCACGAGGCGCGCAAGGCGCTGTTCGTCGCGCTGCTGATGGGCGACGGGGTCGAGACGCTGGCCAAGCTCGTCGGCGTGGCGTTCGACGAGGCGGCCGACCGCTGGCGGGGCGCCGGGGAGATATCCCTGTTCGACGAGACGGCCCTGGTCATCAGCGACGCGGTGAGCCGCTGGTGCGGCGTACCGGAAAATGAGCGTGACCGGACCGACCTGGCCTTGGATCTCGTCGCCATGGTCGACGGGTTCGCGACGGCCGGCCCCCGCCACCTCTGGGCCCGGCTGGCGCGACGGCGGCGTGAGCACCGGCTGACCGAGCTGATCGGGGAGGTGCGCCGGCAAGATCCGGCGCCGACCGCGGTGTCGGCGATCGCCCATCATCCGGCCGGCGGCGACCCGCTGGACGCCCGCACCGCGGCGGTCGAACTGCTCAACATCCTCCGCCCGGCGACCGCGGTGACCTGGCTCGCCGCCTTCGCGGCACACGCCCTCGAGCGATGGCCGCAGATGCGTACGAAGATCGCCGAGTCCGACGAGTACACGGCCGCGTTCACCCACGAGGTGCGCCGGTTCTATCCGTTCACCCCGTTCCTCGCCGGCCGGGCCCGGCGCGACCTGCGCTTCCAGCGGGTCGACATCCCCCGCGGGGCGCTGGTCCTGCTCGACGTCTACGGCCAGCACCACGATCCGCGGGTGTGGCCGGAGCCGTACGAGTTCCGGCCCGAGCGATTCCGGCGGCGGCCGATCGGCGAGTTCGAGCTGATCCCGCAGGGCGGCGGCGACCCGCGCACCGGGCACCGCTGCCCGGGCGAGCAGATCACCATCGCGGTGCTCGGCACGCTCGCGCAGCGGCTGGCCCGGCTCGAGTACTACCTGCCGCCGCAGGATCTGACCATTGATCTCGCGCGGATTCCGGCCCGGGTGCGCAGCGGCCCCCGGATCGTGGTGGTGTGAGAGCTAGGCCCTGTTTCGTAACCCGACCAGGGCTGCGGCGTGGCCCAGGGGTCGGCTGACGGCACCCGCAGAACGGCCACATCCAACACCGGGATGCGACCGCCCTGCGGGCGACGCCAGCCGACCCCTGGACCTCGCCTCGCACTTGGCCGGGTTACGAAACAGGGCCTAGGCCCAGTCGATCTCCGCGGATCGGTAGTAGTTGATGCCCTGGGCGGTCCAGCGCGGGCCGTACCCGCCGAGCCGGCGGCGGAAGGAGCGCCACTCGCGGTCGGCGCGCGGGGTCCAGCCGACCTCGGCGATCGCGGCGAGCCGCGGGAACACCAGGAACTGCACGTCGGCGAGCGAGCGCACGGTCTCGGACCAGAGCGGCGCCTCGACGCCGAGCAGGGACTCCTCGCCGACGCCGGGCAGCCGGTCGGCCGGATCCCAGTCGTAGCAGCGCTCGACGCCGACCAGGCCGGCCCAGTCGAGGCCGAGCGGGGTGTCCTTGTCGTACTTCATGTCGAGGTAGCTGCGGTCGGCCGGCGACATGATCACCTGGTGGCCGGCGGCCGCGGCGCGGGCCACGCCGTCGTCGGCCGGCTCGATCCGCCAGTACTGCGGGATCGCGGTCGGCGGGAGCTCGACGGCGGCGATCTCGTGCCAGCCGATCGCCCGCTTGCCGTACTTGCCGGCCAACGGCAGCACCCGGCGCAGGAAGACGCGGTAGTCCTCAGGCGGCGTCGAGAACGCCTCGTCGCCGCCGATGTGCAGGTAGGGGCCGGGCGTGAGGGCGGCGACCGCGCGGACGACGTCCTCGACGAACGCGTACGTCTCCTCCTTGCCGGCCGCCAGCGAGCTGTAACCGACCTCGGCGTCGGTGCGCGGCGGCACCGGTTGCCCGTCGGCGGTGAGCTCGGGGTAGGCGACCTGCGCGGCGTTCACGTGCCCGGGCATGTCGATCTCGGGGACGATCGTGACGTACCGAGCGGCCGCGTAGGCGACCAGGTCGGCGTACTCGGCGGCGGTGAGGAAGCCCGGCCCGGCGCCGTCGACGCCGGTGCCGGGGCCGCCGCCGATCTCGGTCAGGCGCGGCCGGCCGGGGATCTCGAGACGCCAGCCCTGGTCGTCGGTGAGGTGCAGATGCAGATGGTTGATCTTGAGTTGGGCGATCGCGTCGATGTGCGACTTGATCTCGGCCGGGCCGAAGAAGTGCCGGGCGATGTCGAGCATGGTGCCGCGATAGGCGAAGCGGGGCTCGTCGTCGATCCGCCCGCCGGGCAGGACGATCTCGCCGGCCGGCCGCTCCGGCAGGAGCTGCCGCAGCGTTTGCAACGCCGCGAAGAGACCTTGGTTGCTCGGCGCGCGGAGGGTCACGCTTTCCGGCGTGATTTCCAATCCGTACGCCTCGGGAGGCTTGCCGTTCCGGTCGGCGCCCTCGAGGAGGACCCGGAACGAGCCGCCGCTCCCGATCGGGACGGGCCGGCCGGTGGCGCGCCGCAGCAGCTCGGCCAGCTGCTCGGCGATGTCCGCCGCCTCCGGGGAGGCGCTCACGGACAGATCGGAGGGGACGCGGAAGTTGGCGGCCGGATCGGGCCGCACCGAGACCGGAAGGGGGATGACATCGCCGAGTTGCCTGGTGAGTGCCTGCACGCGAGAAACCTTAAACTGTCTTTCCATGTCGATCACGACCCGTCGCGCCGATCTTTCCGATACCGGCCTGCTGCACGACCTCGCGGCTCGTACGTTCGGGCTGGCCTGCCCGCCGGGGACGCTCCAGGCCGATATCGACGCGTTCATCGCCCGGCACCTGTCGCGGGAGGCCTTCCGGCAGTACCTGGCCGATCCGGGCCGGATCCTGCTGATCGCCGAGGAGGACGGGGTGGCGCTGGGTTACTCGATGCTGGTCGGGGGCCCGATCGCCGACCCGGACGTGGCCGCGGTGGTCGACTCGGCGACGAGCATCGAGCTGAGCAAGTTCTACCTGGCGCCGGACCGGCACGGGTCGGGCGTGGCGGCCACGCTGATGGCGGACACGCTGGCCGAGGCGGCCAGGACCGGGGCGAAGTTCTGCTGGCTCGGGGTCAACCAGCGGAACGTGCGCGCCGCGAAGTTCTACGCGAAGCAGGGCTTCGAGGTGGTCGGGGTCAAGCGCTTCCTGGTCGGCGACGTCTGGCACGACGACCACGTACGGATCCGACCGCTGGTCCCTTAGGCGGTCGGGATCGGCACCCAGGTGCGGTATTTGCCGGTGCGGGCGTCGCCGGAGGACCGGCCGCGGAGGCGGCGGTTGATCCACGGCAGGACGTGCTCGCGGTAGTAGCGGGCCTCGGCCAGCACCCGGCGCGGCTCCTCGGGTCCCGGGTCGATCACGTGCGCCTCGGTCGGGTGGCCCAGCGCGGTCAGCACCAGGCCGGCGACCCGGCGGTGGCCGGCCGCGTTGAGGTGCAGCCGGTCCGGCGACCAGTAGCCGGCCCGGCGGATCTCGGTGTCGTGGAAGACGTCGACGAAGGTGAGGTCGAAGCGGTCGGCGAACGGCCGGATGGACTCGGTGAGCATCTCGCCGCGGCGGCGCATCATGGCGCCGAACGGCAGCCGGTCGGACGGGTCGGCGCCGCTGAGCAGCAGCACGCGTACGCCGGCGTCGGCGCACCGGCGCAGCGCCCGCTCGGTGAGCCCGACCAGGCTCGACATGTCACTGCCGGGACGCATCATGTCGTTGCCGCCGCCGTTCAGCGACAGCAGCGTCGGCAGCGGATCCAGCGCCAGGGCCGCTTCCAGCTGTTCGGTGACGATGGGTTCGAGCAGGCGGCCGCGGATGGCCAGGTTGGCGTACTGGATGGTCTGTTTCTCCGCCGCCGCCAAGCCGGCGGCGACAAGGTCGGCCCAGCCACGCTGTGACCCGTCCGGCAACGTGTCGCCGAGGCCCTCCGTGAAGCTGTCCCCGATCGCCACGTACCGCGTCACTGCTGGTTCCCTTCCCGCGCCGAGTGGAGATGACCAAGCTGGCCTTCCCGCGCGAGATTACCGAAGGGTACCGGCCGGTAAGGGTGGGTCGTGACCGATGTCGCCGATCAGTCGATCAACGGACGGATCTCCCGCGCGACCGAGCGGACGAACGCCACCGGGTCCGGGTCGTCGGGCGTCGGCTGGAGGATCAGGCTGGTGGCGCCCGCGGCGACGAACTCGCGCAGGCCGGCCGCCATCTCCTCGGGGGCGCCGGAGACGCCGGGGTGGTCGGCGCCTTCCCGGTGCTGCTGCGCGCGCAGGCGGTCGGCGGCGCCGGGACCGAACGCGGCGGGGACGAAGACGACCAGTTCGTGCTCTCGGTCCGGCACAGCGTCGGCGTGGATGTGGCCGAGGGCCGCGACGACACCGGCCGGCGAGGTGCCGCCGGTGAGGATCGTGCCGTCGCCGACCTGGCCACCGAGCGCCAGGGTCTTGGGGCCGGTGGAGCCCACGTACAGGGGCGGGACGGCGGTGGGCGGCCAGTCGAGCCGGACGGCATCGAGGTTGACGTAGCGGCCCTTGGTGGTGACCTCTTCGCCGTTGAGCAGGGCGCGCAGCGCGGTCGCGTACTCCCGGAGGAGGGTGAGCGGCGACGCCGCGCGATTGCCCACCTGGCCCATCCACTCCTGCACGCCGTGGCCGATGCCCGGCCGGGCGCGGCCGCCGGAAAGGCGGCTCAAGGTCGCGATCTCCATGGCGGCCAGCGCGACGTTGCGGAACGGCAGCGGCATGATGCCGATGCCGACCTTGAGCCGCTCGGTCCAGGCCAGCGCGGCCGCGGCGGCCGAGACGCCGCCGGCGAGGAAGCAGTCCTCCCACAGCCACAGCTCCTCGAGGCCCGCCTCGTCGGCGGCGCGGGCGATGGCCCGCAAGTCCTCGGGCGGGTTCTGCGGCAGCGAGATGGCCCCGATGATCGTCATGAGTGCTCACTCTGCCATTCGTGGCGGGCACGCATCAGGGCGAAGCCGAGCAGGTTGAGGCCGCGCCACCGCGCGGGGTCGGCGGCCCGCTCGTCGGCGGCGGCCAGGCCGATGCCCCACACGCGGTCGGTCGGGCTGGCCTCGACCAGCACCCGGTCGCCGGTGCCGACGAGCCAGGCGCGCAGGTCGTCGTGCTGGCCGAACTTGTGCCGGCTCGCGTCGGTGACGATCTCGAAACGGTGCTCGGCCCAGGTCTCGCCGTCGAAGCCCCTGATCTCACGGCCGAGGGCCTTGGCATCGCGCGGGTCGGTGGTGGCGACGATGCGCTCGGCCATCTCGTGGTCGCCGAAGAGGCGGGCCTTGCGCCACATCATGTAGTGCTCGGCGGAGCGGAAGAGGACGCCGTCCACGGTGAACTCGACCGGCCACCACTGGCTGAGGCAGCCGGCGCCGATGCTGCCGTCGCGCTGCGGTCGATGACTCCAGAAGAAGAGGAATTTCGGAGGTACGGGCCGGGCCAGCAGGTCGGCCACCGAGCGGGGAGGCGTGATCACGGCGTCCATTCTGCGGCCACCGCGCATATCCAGCAATTCTTATCTAAGCGCTGTCTTATAAGCGGGCGAAAAATGTCGGTGGGCGCCGATAGCTTTCTCCTCGCGGATCGGCGCCACGGGGGCGCCGATCCGTCCACCCGTCAGGCGGCGCCGCGCAGCAGGGTCTCGCCGGTGGCTCGGACGCGGTCGCGGAGCTCGGGTGGGGACTCGATCGTGAAGGGGGCGCCCATCGTGCCGAGCACCCAGACCGGCCAGGAGAGGTCGTCCACGTTCATCCGCAGCCGGCACGAGCCGTCGCCGTCGACGGGCTCGACCGTGCCCCAGTGGCCGACCACGGCCCGCACCCGGTCCGGTGCGACCTGCAGGACGACCGAGACCTCGTGGCGGGTGGGGATGGCGGCGATCCGGGAGCGGAGCCAGGCGACCGGGTCGCCGCCGGGGATCTCGCGCGGGCGGAAGCGGGCGCCGGTGGCGGCCGGGCCGGAGAGGCGGTCCAGGCGGAAGCTGCGCCAGTCGGCGCGGTCGAGGTCCCAGGCGATCAGGTACCACCGGCGGCCCAGGGAGACCAGGCGGTGCGGCTCCACGTGGCGATCGGAGGTGTCGCCCTCGCGCGGGGCGTAGGCGAACCGGAGGCGCTCCTCGCCGCGGCAGGCGAGGGCGACGGTGGTCAGCGCCGTGGCGTCGAGGGCCGGGCCGCCGCCGAAGGCACCGGGGGCGGTCACGGCGCGCAGGGCGTCGATGCGCTTGCGCAGCCGCGGCGGGAGGAGCTGGATGACCTTGGCGAGGGCGCGCACCGAGGTCTCCTCGAAACCGGCGACCGCGCCGGCCGCGGCGGTGCGCAGGCCGACGGCGATGGCCACGGCCTCGTCGTCGTCGAGCAGCAGCGGCGGCACGGCGGCGCCGGCCTGCAACTGGTAACCGCCGGCGGCGCCCCGGTTGGCGTCGACCGGGTAGCCGAGGTCGCGCAGGCGGTCGACGTCGCGGCGGAGCGTGCGCGGGCTGACCTCGAGGCGGTCGGCCAGCTCCGCGCCGGGCCAGTAGCGATGCGTCTGGAGCAGGGAGAGCAGCCGCAGCATCCGAGCACTCGTGTTCGCCATGAATCCAGACTCCGCCGTATTGAGGTCAGGAACTGTCCGCAACGCACCCTAGCGTCGAAAACATGATGGAGACACGAGGACTGACCAAGCACTTCAAGGACGTGCGGGCCGTCGACGGCATCGATCTCACGGTGGCGCGGGGCGAGCTCGTGGCGCTGCTCGGCCCGAACGGGGCCGGCAAGTCGACCACGCTGCGGATGCTGACCACGCTGATCCCGCCCACCTCCGGCACCGCGAGCGTGGCCGGCTTCGACGTGGTCCGGCAGCAGCGGCAGGTGCGGCAGCGGATCGGCTACATCGGGCAGGGCAACGGCGCCGGGCACAGCCAGCGCGGGCGCGACGAACTGACAAGTCAGGGCCGGGCGTACGGGATGAGCGTGCGCGCCGCCCGGCAGCGCGCCACCGAGCTGATCGAGTCGCTCGGGCTGGCCGAGGTGGCCGACCGGACAGTGGCGACCCTCTCCGGCGGGCAACGGCGGCGGCTGGACATCGCGATGGGCCTGATCCACGCGCCCGACCTGCTCTTCCTCGACGAGCCGTCGACCGGGCTCGACCCGCAGAACCGCGCCAACCTGCAGGAGCACATCCTGCGGCTGCGCGCCGAGCACGGCACCACGATCGTGCTGACCACCCACTACCTCGACGAGGCCGACTCGATGGCCGAGCGGGTGATCGTCATCGACCATGGGCGGGTCATCGCCGACGACTCGCCGGCCCGGCTCAAGGCCGAGCACGTCGGCGACACCATCCTCTTCGGGTTCGACTCCGAGCACGAGGCCGCGCGGGCGGCCGGCGTCCTGCGGGGGCGCGAGCTCAACGCGTACGGGAAAGAAGTGAAGATCCGCACTCAGGGTGGGCCGCGGCAGGTGCCCGGGATGCTCGAGGATCTGCGCTCCGCCGGCCTGCCGGCGGCGTCGGTCGAGGTCACCCGGCCGACGCTCGACGACGTGTTCTTGCAGCTCACCGGCCGCAGCCTGCGCGAAGGCGGCGCGGGCCGGGAAGAGGAGTCCACCCGAGAGCTCGTGGAGGTCTGACATGCTCACCGACACCGCCGTGGTGTTCAGCCGCGAGCTGCGGCCGACCCTGCGCAACCCGTTCACGATCATCATCTCGATGGTGCAGCCGCTGGTGTTCCTGGCGCTGTTCGCGCCGCTGCTGCCCGGCTCCGACTCGCTGCGCTGGTTCGTGCCCGGCATCGTCGTGATGTCGTGCCTGTTCGCGGCGTCGATGACCGGGTCCAACCTGCTGTTCGAGATCCAGACCGGCTCGCACGAGCGGATGCTGGTCACCCCGCTGCGCCGCCCGGCCCTGCTGATCGGCCGGGCGCTCAAGGAGATCGTCCCGATGATCGCGCAGGCCGCGCTGATCGTGGTCGTCTGCCTGCCGTTCGGCTATCGGCTCGACGTCGGCGGCGCGCTGATCGGCCTGGTCGTCCTGGCCGGCTTCTGCGTCGGCATCGGCGCGCTCTCCTACACCCTGGCGCTCGCCTCGAAGCACCAGGAGTGGCTGTTCTGGACCGTGCAGCAGACGCTGCTCTTCCCGATCCTGCTGCTGGCGGGCGTGCTGCTACCGCTGGACGGCGGGCCCGGGTGGCTGCGCGCGCTCGCCGCGTGGAACCCGCTGCGGTACGTGGTGGACGCCGAGCGGGCGCTGTTCACCGGCGACATCTGGGCATGGACCACGGTGGCCGGCCTCGCCGCGGCCGCGATCGTCGCCACACTCGGACTGGTCGTCGGCGTGCGCGCGATGCGACGTTCCGCCTGACCGCTACCGTCGGTCCGGCAACGTTCAGGGGCGGACAGGGGTCGACGGATGTTCGGGTTGCGCAGGCGCGGGACCGCGCCCGTCTCGGAGCGCCTTCCACGGGCGCTCGGGCGGCTCATCGAGGGTCTCGCGCCGCGCCCCGCGGCGACGATCCCGCGGCAAGGCGGGCACAACCCCGGCGCCGTCGTCGACTGCGCGATCTACGCGGCCGGCGTGCGGCGGCCCGGCGCCGTGCACTACACGGAGGCGGCCCGGGCCGCCCGGCGACGCCGCGGCACGTACGTCTGGCTGGGTCTGCACGAGCCCGACCGGGCCACCATGCGCTCGATTGCCGAGGCCTTCGACCTGCACGAGCTGATCGTCGAGCAGGCGATCGAGGGCGGTCACCGGCCGGCGCTGGAGACCATCGGCGACGTGACCCGGCTCGTGCTGCGCACCGCCCGCTACGTCGAACACGAGGAGCTCACCGCCACGTCGGAGGTCGTCGACACCGGCGACGTCACGGTGCTGATCGGCGCGTGGTTCGTGATCAGCATCCGGCACGGCGCGGCCGGCGCCCTCTGGCACGTGCGGCGCGACCTGGAGAAACGCCAGCCGGTGCTGCGGCTGGGACCGTGGGCGGTGGCGTACGCGATCGGCAGCCGCATGGTCGACGAGTACCTCGGCGTCGCGGCGGCGGTCGAGCGTGACCTGGAGCGCCTCGAGGAGGAGACCTTCTCGGCGCACGTCTCCCCCGAGATCGCCCACTTCTATCAGCTGAAGCGCGAGATGGTGGAGTTCAAGCGGGCCGTGCTGCCGCTGCAGGAGCCGCTCGACATGGTCCTCGGGCAGTCCGGGCTGCCGGCCGGCCTGCGACCCTACTTCGTCGACGTGCGCGGCCGGCTGGCCCGGGCCGTCGACCGGGTGGCCGGCTTCGACGACCTGCTCAACTCGATCCTGCAGGCGCGCCTGGCCCAGGTCTCGATGGGGCAGAACAACGACATGCGCATGATCGCCGCCTGGGCCGCGATCGCCGCCGTCCCCACGGTCATCGCCGGGGTCTACGGGATGAACTTCGCCTGGATGCCGTTCCTGAACGCGCACTACGGCTTTCACGGCGTGGTCGGCCTGATGGCGCTGGTGTGCGCCGGCCTTTACTGGCGGTTCAAGCGCGCGGGCTGGCTGTGACCGGATCCATTTCCCCACCGGCAACAAAGATCAACCGAACGGCCCATCCCCCGCCACCGGCCCGCCGCACGTCCACTCCGGACGGCACCACCCGGGTCGCCCGCTCTCCCGTAGCCCGCGATACACCAAATCATTAGCTTTGTTTCCATCGACGCCTTGCACGTCGATGCGAGGACCTGCGCCCGGCCGACACTGCCCCCCAGCCGGCCGGGCGCATCCCTTTTATATGTTCGGCGAACGAGGTCCGCCGGGTACGAACAGCAGCGGACCACCTTCGCCCGCCCGCGTCGCGCGACCCGATAGCGCCGGCGACTCCCCCGACGTTAGCGGCCGTACCGCGGCGTACGGGCCGATTCCGCCGATTTACCCGGTTCTCGCCGGGCCCGCGGCGAGAACGCGATCAGCGCTTGCCGTGCCCGTTGCCCCCGCCGTGCCCGTTCCCGTGCCCGTTGCCGCCCCCGTGCCCGTTGCCGTTCCCGTGCCCGTTGCCGTTCCCGTGGTCGTTGCCGTGGCCCTGACCCTGGCCGTGGTCGTTGCCGTGGCCCTGGCCGTGGCCCGGCCAGCCCGGGTTGCGGAGGACCGGGAGCGCGAGCGAGAAGAAGCGGCGCTCGGTGCGGGCCCTGAAGCCGCAGTCGTCGTACGAGATGATCGCGCGGAGCCGGGCGATGCCGCCCCGGTCGAGGTCGGCCCGCACCCGGATGGGGGTGGCGTCGACGCGCCCCGGGCGGAGAGTGTCGCCACGGAGGAAGGTCGCGTAGTCGCGCCGGCCCCGGTAGTCGATGTCGACGTCACGGCCGCCGACGACTCGGACCTGAACGTCGCAGATCCGCCGGTCCGTACGCCAGTTGATGTTGACCCAGCTGGCGGTGTGGGCGCGCACCGCGCCCAGCACGCTGGAGACCGGCCGCGGGCCACGGGCGGCGGCCGCGGCGGGCGCGGCGGTGGTCGCGGCGGCCATGCCGACGGTGGCGGTCGCCAGGGCGACCATCGCTCCGATACGCCGAGTGTTGTTCATTCGTTCCTCCGGGAGGCTGTTCCGAGACCGGCCGCAGGGACTCGCGACTGGCAAAACGGACACTATGGGCAATCCGTCGCCTAGGCCCGCCTTTCCGGCGCGTTTCGGACTTATCTACTATTTCTTGTACAAAATGTGTAGTCGCGGCTCGGCCGAAAAGATGATGTTGGCGAGTGGCCGGCGGGGCGACCCGTACGGCGCCGAATACGCATCGCGTCGCGCGCCGCTCGGCCACGATGGAAGGCGTACGCCAGAAGGGAGACGGCATGTCGCTCAGCGGCGCCCACAAGGCGGCGTTCCGCCGGGAGGTGACGCAGGAGGGCCAGGTCTTCGCGATCCGGGACGCGAACGGATTCCCCGCGCCCGCCGACGACGAGGGCCGGCGCGCGGTGCCGTTCTGGTCGAAGCCCACCCGTGCCCAGCTGGTCGTCAAGCACGTCACGGCCTACGGCGGATTCGAAGTGGTGCCGATCCCGATCGAGGAGTGGCTCGGGGACTGGATGGTGGGCCTCGAGCACGACAACCTGCTCGTCGGGATCAACTGGGCGGGCGCGCGGGCCACCGGTTACGACCTCACCCCGGGACAGGTGCTGCGCTGGTTCGCGGAGCTCGAGCCGACGGCCGCCGCCGACGAGCGAATTCATTCGGTCCAGCGCTAGTTGCCATCGAGGTGTACCCCTATGCTTGCGGCACTGCAAACAAGGGGGACATCGTGCGTAGCCTGCAGATCCTCGTCGTCGACGACGACGACGCGGACGCCCTCATGATCGAGGAAGCGCTCGCCGCGACCGAGACGCAGGCGTTGGTCGATCGGGTGACCGACGGCCGCGAGGCGCTCGACTATCTGCGGCGGGAGGGCTCCTACCCCCAGGCGCGGCGGCCCGACCTGATCCTGCTCGATCTCAACATGCCGCGGATGGACGGGCGCGAGACGCTCGCGGCCATCAAGACCGACGACCGGCTCAAGGCGATCCCGGTGGTCATCCTGACCACCTCGGGCGCGACGCCGGACATCGTGGCGAGCTATCAGCAGCGGGCCAACGCGTATGTCACCAAGCCGTTCGGCCTCGAGGCCTTCGAGTCGACCGTGCGCCAGATCGACCACTTCTATCGCGAGGTGGCGAGCCTGCCCGACGTGCGAGCCTGACGAACACGCGCGGGCCCGACGAGTCTGTGTATCGGCGAGGCCCTCGGGGTAAACCCCGGTGCATGACCGACAAGGAAGCTCCCGAGGACCTCGGCGCGCCGGTGTCCTACCTCGTGCTCGCGGACGGCACGCCCGTCTTTGACCGCTCGGGCGACCGGGTCGGCGAGGTCGAGCACGTGCTCGCCGACGAGGGCGCCGACGTCTTTCACGGGCTGCTGGTCAAGACCGCCGCGGGCCACCGGTTCGCCCGGGCGAGCCTGGTCGACGGCCTCTACGAACACGGCGCGATCATCGCGGTGCCGGCCGCCGAGCTGCCCGAGCCGAGCGCGGACCCGTCGGCGCGCCTCGCCGAGGAGGACGAAGGGCTCGGCCACAGCCTCAAGAAGGCGTGGGACTGGCTGATGCAGCCCCGCTGAGGCGATCAGCGGGAGCGATCCCGGTAGGTCCACGCGCCGCCGCCGAGGGCGGATGCCCCGCGCGAGGGCTGCTGCTCGGCCATCGGCGCGACCGGCTGGCGCGGGATCGTCCCGGGCTGGCTGCTCTCGCGGCGAGCGGCCAGATAGGCGGCCGCGGCGCGGTCCTCCTCGGTGGGCGCGGCCATCAGGGCGTACGCGAGGCCGAGGATGCCGAAGACCACGGTGGCGCCGATCGGGACGATCAGGCTGGTGGCGGTGGCGCCGGAGAGCTCGTCCGGCGCCTCGAGGCGTACCGACATGGCGGACATGCCGGTGAAGTGCATGGCGTTGACGGCGATGCCCATGACCAGGGCCGAGATGAAGATGGCGAGCGGCTTGTGCACCGTGACCGCCAGCCAGAGCGCGACCGACGCGGCCACCACGGCGATGCCGATCGACATGCCGACCCGGGTGGTCGAGTAGGAGATCTCGCCGTTGAGGTGCATCGCGGCCATGCCGGTGTAGTGCATCGCGGCGACGCCGAGGCCGGAGATGACGCCGCCGGCGATGATCCGGGCGTTCTGCGCCCGCTCGCCGAACAGCGCGATGGCGAGGCCGACGCCGACCGCGACGACGGCCAGGATGGCGCTGGCCGCGGTGATGCCGACGTCGTACCGGATCGGGGTGCCGCTGACGCTGAAGCCCATCATGGCGACGAAGTGCATGCTCCAGATCGCCGTGCCGCCGATCGCGACCGCGGCGAGGATCAGCCACCAGACGCGCTCGCCACTCGAGCGGGCCGACCGGAACCGGGCCGCGAGCGTCAGACCGAGCAGGGAACCCAACACGGACAGGGTGTAACTGATCGTGGGGGTGATCCACCCGTGGTCGAAGTGATGGATCTGCGCCATTGCCGTTCCCTCCCGAAGCCCCGAGTTCGCGCTGCATCCTGCCTGCTTGATCACCACCTTGTGAAGCGGTGTGACGCAGGTTGCGGCACTTTCCGGCTACAGATGTCGAAACAACGCGCGAAGCTCTCCTAGGCGGCATACCCGCAGCTCAGACGGGCATTGATCGCCGTCGTTGGCGATCATCCAGCGGTTTGGAGCCCGCTCGCCCGGCATACGTCGGACATATCGGAAGCGGCGGCACCAACCGCCGCCACCTTGTCTGGTTCGTCTGCTTTGTCGTGTGCGGCGACGGCCGCCCGGTACGCGTCGCCGAGCCGTGCCGCCGCGTCGGCGAGCGGGGCGTCGGCGTCGGCGCTCGCCGTGACGATCTCGTCGACGACGCCCGCGGTCAGGAACGAGCCGGCGTTCATGGCGGCGGCCAGCCGCGCACAGGCGAGCGATCCCGGCGGGTCGTCGACCGGGGAAGGCCAGGTGGAAGCGGTCGAGGGGATCACGCTGGGTGATCGTTCGGGCGTCGACGGGGACCGCCCACACCCGGCGAGCAGCAGGCAGGCGAGGACGAGCGCAAGTCGCATATGTCCAGATTAGGCGCACTCACGACGTACGCACGAAAAAGCGCGGTCGTCGCCGACCGCGCCTTTCCCGCCGAGCGTGACCCATCACTTCAGGTAGCTGAGTTTCTTCCACTCGCTGTAGCTGACGTTGAAGTCGGTCCAGCCGTTGCCCTGCTTGAGCTTTTCCTCGGTGCCGCTCACCGTGATCGGGTCGCCCATCATCGTGCGGCTGAACAGCCAGGCGCCCATCGCCTCGGAGACGTTGACGCAGCCGTGCGAGACGTTGACGCGGCCCTGCTTGCCCTCGGACCACGGCGCGGCGTGGATGAACTGGCCGCTCCAGGTGATGCGCTGGGCGAAGTCGATCGGGGTCTTGTAGCCGTTGACCGGGTCGGTGTCGGTGGTGTCGAAGACGGTGTGCTTCATCTTCTCCATCACGACCATCGTGCCGCTCGACGACGGGGTGCTGGCCTTGCCCAGGCTGACCGGGAGCGTCTTGATGACCTTGCCGTCCTGCTTGACCGTCATCTGCTTGGTCTTGTTGGAGACCGTCATGACGAACGAGCGGGCGATGTTGAGGTCGACGGTGAGGTCGCTCTTGCCGTAGTAGCCGCTGCCCAGCGGCACGCCGGCCAGCCGCACCTTGTAGAAGACCTTGGAGTTGGCCTTCCAGAAGACCTTGGGACGGTAGTGCACCTCGGTCGGGCTGATCCAGCCCCAGGAGCCCTCCTGCGCCGGGGTGGCGGTGACGGTCATCCGGCGCTCGACGTCGTCGCGGTAGCTCGCCGGGATGGCCCGGCTGAACTTGATGATCAGCGGCATGCCGACGCCGACCTTCTGCCCGTCGCCCAGGAAGCTGGTCACCCGGACGATTTTCGACGGCTTGGCCATCGTGGTGAACGTGCTGGACGCCGTGCCGCCCTTGCCCTCGGAGGCGGTGCCGTTGACCGTCACGGTGTACTTGGTGCCGTAGGCGAGGGCCTTCTCGGGGCGCCAGACCTTGTCGTCCTTGTCGAGGGTGCCCTTGACCTCGTCGCCGCTGGCGTCGGTCACCGTGACGGACGTGTTCTCCGGGTCCTCGCTGGTGTACTTGATCTCGGTGATCGCGGTCACGCCGGTCGCGTCGGCCGCCGGCGAGACGACCGCGACGGTGCTCAGCGTGGGCGACGGGGACGGGGAGGCGTCGTCGGTGCCGGTGCCGTCCCCCTGGGCCTGGTCGGCGCCGCCCTGCCAGCTCGGCGACTTGTCGCCGTGACCGCAGCCCGAGCTGAGCAGGACCGCGCCCGCGATCAGCCCGGCCGCGGCGATCCGCCACGGCCGGCGAACTCGACTGATGTTCATGGTCCCCTCACGGCGTCGTTCGTCCCCGGCGCCCAATCTTGCTCTATGAAAGCCAGGAGACCAATCCCGGATTCGTGCCGCGGCGCGGCCGTCGCACAGGTCAATGGGGCAAGTCGCCCGTTTCGGGCAGTTCGCGAGCCGGGGGGTTTCGCGTTTCCCTACCCATCAGACGCACCGGGATCACGTTCTCGTTGCTTTTCTCACCCCAAAGCTTCGGGTACGGGCAGCGCACTGCCCTTGACGAACTCGTTCCAGCTGAGGTTCCACGGCGTCCAGCCGTCCCCGTAGTCGGCCTTCACGCCGGTGCCCTTCACCGTGACCGGGTCGCCGATCAGCGTCTTGTCGAACAGCCACCGCGCGTTCGACGGCGAGACGTTGACGCAGCCGTGCGAGACGTTGGTGCGGCCCTGCGAGCCCACCGACCAGGGCGCCGAGTGGATGTACTGGCCGCTCCAGGTGATCCGCTGGGCGAACTCGATGTCGGTGCGGTACCCGGCGGCGCCGTCGGTGTCGGTGGTGTCGAAGACGGTCTGCGGCAGCTTGTCCATCACCACGAGCGTGCCGCTCACCGAGGGCTTGCTCGGCCGGCCCAGGCTGACCGGCGCCGTCCGGACCACCTTGCCGTCCTGGGTGACCGTCATCTTCTTGGTCTTGTTGTCCACGGTCATCCGGAAGTCGCGGCCGATCTTGGCAGTCGCCCCGCGGTCCCGGTCCCCGTACCGCCCGCCGCCGGTCGGCACGCCGCCCACCGCGATGCGCACGGTCAGCGTGGTGCCCGGCGTCCAATACTCCTTGGCGCGGTAGTACGCCTGGGTGCCGCTGGACGTCCACGACCAGACACCGGGCTGCGCCGGCGAGGTCTGCACGAACATGCGCTTCTGCACCGCGGCGCGGTCGGCCTTCTTGATGCCCGGGTTGAACTCGACCACCACCGGCATCGCCACGCCGTACGTGTGGTTGTCGAACAGGTAGAGGCCGGTGCCGGTCTTGCGGGCCGGCGTGCCCATGGTGGTGAAGCTGGTGGTGACGGTCTTGGTGAGGCCGCTGTCGGAAGTGGCGACCACGCTCGCCGCGTACGTCTGCTTGGGTTTGAGGGTTCGGCCCGGCACCCAGCTGGACCCGTCGTCGCGCAGCTTGCCCGGGACGGCCTTGCCCTTGCCGTCGGTCAGGGTGACCGAGGTGATTTTGGCGCCCGAGACCTGGAGGCCCAGCTCGGCGCTGAGCGGCACGTTCTTCTTACCGGCGGCGGGCGTCACGGAGAGCTCGATCGGGACGGCGGCGGCCTCGGTCGGCGGGGCGCTCGGCTCCGCGCTAGCGCTGGGCGCTTCCTTGAAGGAGGCGGCGGCCGGCTTCTTGTTGTCACCACATGCGGACAGCGCGAGGGGCGCGATCACCGCCGCCACCACTGCCGTCACCAGCGAGCGCCGCATGCCGACCATCCCTTGATCACGTTCTGGAGTTGGCGCACATCCTGCCCCATGGATGCAAGGCTGCGGGAGCACCCTGAAGTTGATTCACACGGCGAGGGCCGATTTCAAAGATCATGGGGGTGCGTGCTAACGTTTCCGTCGTTGCCGGAGAGCGCCGCTAGCTCAACTGGCAGAGCAGCGGACTCTTAATCCGCGGGTTGTAGGTTCGAGTCCTACGCGGCGCACGTTTTACATGGTCCTTGACCTGGTGTTTTCCTCACCTGGTTGGGGCCATTTTCGTTATGGCGCCGTTGGTCGGGATGCTCGGTGGCTGCCCGGGAGCCGTTGGATCAGTCGCCGCGGTCATGGATTCGCAAAGAGTTCAGCGGACCGCGTGCCGAGACCTGTCAGAGCGAATTGATGTTCTGCGGAAGCCACGCCATCGTTCCCGCAACCGGCCCAGCGGTGGAAGCCGCCGGACCGGCACCACGGCGGGAGCCCGAGTGGCGATCGCTGCGGCAGCGTCGCCGGGCATCCATGCGGGTGTCCGGCGCGTGGCCTTTGACCAAGCGGCGACCCCCGACCGGGTAGACTAAGCTGTTAGCTAACCGAGGGGGTGGGGCGATGTCCGCGGAGGCGGTGCACTACAACATGCACGACGCCAAGACGCACCTGTCGCGCATCATCGAGCGGGTCGAACACGGCGAAGAAATCATCATCGACCGGGCCGGCACGCCGGTGGCGAAAGTCGTTCCGCTGGTCCGCCGGGTAAACCGGACCGCTATCGGCTCTCTTGCCGGTCAGGTCGACCTGTCGAGTGACTGGGACTCGGCCGAGACCAACGCCGAGATCGCCGCCGACTTCGGTATCGGCGGATGAGCCTGCTGCTGGACACCCACATCGCGCTGTGGGCCATCACCGGTGACGCCACCCTCGACGAGGATTTCCTCGACCGGCTGCGCCGCGACCCCGACGTCTTCCTGTCTCCGGTCAGTCTGTGGGAGATCACCATCAAGCAGGCCACCGGGAAACTCACCGGCCCGGCCGATCTCGCCGAACGAGTACGCGACATGGGCTTTCGCGAACTGCCCGTGACGTATGCCCACGCGATTGCCGCCGGACGGCTCCCGCCGCACCACCGCGATCCCTTCGATCGCATGCTGGTCGCGCAGGCGGCCGTCGAGGGCCTGACCCTCGTCTCCCGCGACGAGTCGATCGCACGGTACGACGTCGACATCCTCAAGGCGTAAATCACGGGGTCCGGCAGGTCCGGTTGCTGAGCACCGACGCATCCGCGGCAGGCGCATGGGAGTGCGTCTCAAGCTCGCGCGGACGCTGTCTGGGATTGGCAGCGAAAGTTGGCACACTCGCGCCGCCCTGGACGCTGGGGCCTTCGGCAGACGGGGGCGTGTCCGCGTGGACTGGCCGACACGCGCCGGGACGTTCGAGTGCCGCGGCCGCGGCAGCGCCTCAAAACTGGGTTGGTGAAAGCGCTTGACATGCGCTTTCTGCCGCGCGGTACTGGGTACACGTTCCCCGTGCGGCGGTTGCTTGCCGGGCCATATGGGTCGATGCCGGGGCGCCCTGTCGGGCGCCTTTCGTCGTTCAGGGCCCGGAACCGGGCCGATCGTCGACGCGAGGTTGACCGCGTGTCAGGAGGACCGCGATGAAGGATCTTTTTCCGGCGAGTTGAGCCGCTACCCCGCTACTTCGGCCTCGCCGAAGGATCGGAGGCCCTACGGCTCGGTCATGCACGGTGCTCGGCGGGTGCGCACCCGCGCTGGACCCGTCAGCATCAATTGGACGCCACGGCCGAAATGGCGTGCACCAACAGCGTGTCTGGTCCGAGCACGGCCTCGCCGAACACCGGTATGCCCCTCCCCCGCGCTCGCGAGCGGCCCGAGCTTGTTGTCATCGCGACCGATAGCTTCGCCGGAGCTCGAACCGCGGCCAGCGCCCCCGAGGCCATCCCGGTCGATCGTGGCGCCGGCCGGACCAGCTGGTTCGGGCCGCCGAAGTCTTCGGCCAGCACCCGTGGCATCTGACCGCGGCCTTGCGGGGCCGGCCCGCGCCCACCTGGTCAAGCTGAAGGCGGCGGAGTGGGTGAGCGCCGCGTCCACGACTCACCGGAGTCAGCCGCGCCGCGCTGACCGGTCTGCTGTGAGGCCGGCGCGGGAATCCGCCCACGATCGGATCCGACCGGCAACAGCGGCGGCGATCCTCGCGCTCAACCTAGACCTGGCGGCGCCGGCCGCCAAGGCGATCGTGGACGGGGCAGGCACCGCCCGGCGTATCCGAGCACTGTGCTGCATCGGCTGGTCGCTGACGGCGCAGGCGGCGCAGGTCGGTTGGACGGTGCAGAACTACAGCCCGCTCAAGGATGGTGGACCGGACACCGCGAACACGGCGCGGCTGATCGCCGATCTCCACAGCCAGCTGTGCATGACATCTGCCGTGGAGACGGCCGGTGCCGGCGTCCAGCACCAGGCCGGCCACGACGGTCGATTCGCCATCGATGCGTACCGCGTGTGACACGTCACGGATCAACACGATCCACCGCATCCGCGGTGCGCCTGTCGGGCATTGGGTCAGGGCCGCGTGCTAGGCAGACTGGCCGGCGTGGTGGGCGAGCCGACCGGGGCTCGACCTGCGCGCGGGAGGACATCCACTATGGGAGTGGCTCTGCACAGCAGCCGGTTTGCAGCTGGATCCGGTCGCTCTGGTGGGAGTTGGCGCTTCTCGCTGGGAAGGGCTGAGTCAGATCGTGTGGATCGTGATGAGGTCCTCGAGGCCTGCGAGGTCGTCGGCGTTGCGGGTGTAGATCGCGGCGTCGTGGGCATGTGCGGTCGCGGCGATGAGCAGGTCCATCACTCTTGCGCGTGGCTGGCGGCCGGTCTCGACGACGCGCGCGGCCAGTCGTGCGTAGCTGTCGGCGATGGCTTCGTCGATGGGGAGCGGGTCGAATCGGCGTTGAATGGCGCTGAGCCGAGCCAGGCGCAACGCTCTGGCCTCGGCGGTCTTCGCGACCAAGACCCCGAACTGAAGTTCGGCCAGACTCGCGACGCTGATGGCCAGTTCGCCGGGGATCGGGGTGACGTCAGTGGCGATGAGGATACTGGTGTCGAGAATGCCTCGGCTCACGCTTCGGCCCACGGGTCGGTGACAGCGTCGTCGAGGAGATCCCGGTCGTCGGCCCAGCCAGGGTCGGTGGGCTGATCGAAGACTCCAGCAAAGTCGTCCCATTCGCGCCAGGCGCGAGGACTGACCGGACCGAGTACAGCGGCCGGCCGGCCGGCGACGGTGATCGTCACTCGTTCACCGGCTTGCGCCCGGCGCACCAGGTCGCTGGCGTTCTGCCGCATTTCCCGCAGTCCGACTTCACGCACGGACCAACTGTAGCACATGTGCTACCTACCGTTGAAACGCGCGGGTCGCGACGCTGACCAGCGCCGCCCTTCTGACCGCCTCGGCAGCCCACCACGCGGCGGTGGTTGGGCTGCGGCCTGTCCCTGCTCGTGGGCGGGGTTATCGCCAGCGGGAGCGTTGTTGCGGACCTCTTCGGCACGGGCGGTAGCGGTGCGTCGATCTCAGTGGCGAAATCGAGCATTTCCTGGTGGCCGGAGTAACGGCTCGCCGTCGGTGTCGGGCAGCCGGGCCAACAGCATCCGGTGCCATTCGGCGAGGTCGTCGGTGCGTCGCTGCCGGGTGTAGTCGCCGCAGGGCCTTGCGGCCGATCCCGCCGGGCCGTGGGCAGACGCGCGCCGTCGTCGCCGGCCGGTCAGCGTGCGGGAACGCCACCACCGTCCTCCTGCCTCCGGCCGCCCGCGGCCGGCCGGTGTCCGCGGAGGCGGAGCAAGGACGCCAGGAACGCCCGGCACATGGAGACGAAGACGATCAGCCAGGCCAGGACCGCCACGATGGTCCAGGCCCGGCCGATGCGTTCGACGATGGGCATCTGGACAGCCTTGCCGAGGTGCATGCTGGCCACGGCGTACATGCCGAGCGGGAAGACGATGCTCCACAGCGCCGGCAGGTACGCCAGCCGCACCCGGCTGGGACCGTGCCGCCAGACCCCGAAGATCACCAGGAGGGGGATGAGCCAGGTCCCGAACGCCCACAGCACGACAGCCAGGCCCCCGACAACTGGTCGGGTGGCGTTGGCCGCCGGGGAGTTGGGCATGGTGAGGATCTGCGCGGCCGCGAGGACGGTGATCGCGGTGGCGCCCATGGTGACCCAGTACGGCGGCGTGAGGTCGGCCGGCCGGACCTCGAGCAGGAGCAGTCGGGCGAGGACCAGGGTGGCCACCATGAGATACAGCACCACGCCGACCGACCACATGAGAACGGCGAGCAACGCGGTGAGCCGGGCCTGGCCGTGGGCGGGCTGGTCGAGCATGGCGGCGCTGACGGCCACCGACTGGGTGCCGACGACCCAGACGAACCAGGTGCCGTTGACGCCGGCCAGAACCGGTTGTGGTCGCGGGCCGAGGATCAGCCGGATCGGGACGGTGTAGGTCAGGGCGAGCCAGACGGCCGCGCCGAAGCCGGCCAGCGTGATCGCGACACCGCGGTGAGCGTCCCGGGCGAACTCGGCGGCGAGCACATCGGAGGCGGCGACGATGGTGAAGAACGCGAACGCCCGGTCCGGCGCGGTCAGGTCCGCGAGGACCAGCCGGGGGTATCGGGCGATTCGCCAGCCCAGCGCGATACACAGCGCGACGAAGCTGCCGACGGCCACCACCAGGAGCCCGACCGACGCTCTCGTCCGCCCGACGTCCCCCAGCGCGATCGAGCAGATGCCGGTCGCCATGACCAGCGCGAAGTAGCCCGGATAGAGGTCACGGATCGTCATCGCACCGCCTCCGTCCACCGGTCCGCCGGCCATCGGGCAGCCTAGTGCCGAACATCCTCGGGAGGCAGGGTCGTCCGGCATTTCCCACACGACTGCGCGACCGATCCCGGACCCCCGAACCGGCGACCACGACGAAGCGACCCGGGCACCGAGCAGCCCGGAACCCGCTCCACCGCGCGCGCCGCCGCGCAGGCCGCCACCCGCCAAGCCGTTCTCGAACTGGTGGCTCCCGACCAGCCACACCTGCGAGTACCGGCCGAGACCGCAGCCGACGCCTTCCTCGCCATGTTCTACGGACGCGGCCGCCCGTCCCACCAGGACGAGCAAATCAGCACCGACGACCTCTTCCGGTACGGCGCACTCACCGCCCCGCAGCGGCTTGACATCGGGTAAGCGTTTGCCGGCCGTACGGTAGGCGACGACTTCGACGCTGCCCGCACCCGCCGGCAACCACCGCGACCCGTTCCGTCGCATGCGGTCGCGCAGGCGACCATCGAGGGCATCGTGTGGCGATGCGGTCCGCACGCCGCGCTCACCGCTGTCGCCCGAGCTCCGGACGCCGCCGCGTGGACACATCGTCAGGTCACGATTAGACAATCAAAAATGAAAATGATTATCGTTTCAGCACTGGAGCCGTTCTACACGGCCGCGCTGCTCGCCCGATCGGCTCGGGCGCTGCGGCGCAGGACGGAGTGGTCCGATGCGGTACGCGCATCGGACCACCGGCTCGCTCTTGTACGAAAACGATTATCGCTTTAGGAAGGGTGGCACGGTGCACATTCGGCGACGTGCGGGATTCTTGAGCGCCGGCGCGCTGTCGCTGGTCATGGCGGTCGCGGCGTGCGGCTCGTCAAACGGCGACGGCCCGGCGGCGGGCAGCCCCAGTGCCGCGGCCACGCTGTCGGTCGTCGCCTCGACGAACGTCTACGGTGACATCGTCAAGCAGATCGCCGGCGACAGGGTGACGATCACCTCGATCATCAACGCCCCGGACGCCGACCCGCACTCGTACGAGGCCAACAGCCGCACCCAGCTCGAGCTGTCGAAGGCCAACGTGGTCATCGAGAACGGCGGCGGCTATGACGACTTCGTCGACACGATGCTCAAGGCCGCCGGCAACAGCGACGCCAAGGTGCTCGACGTCGTCGACATCTCCGGCAAGAGGGCCTCGGCCGGCGGTGAGCTCAACGAGCATGTCTGGTACGACTTCCCGACCGTCGAGAAGCTGGTCACCGAGCTCGTGACCGTGCTGTCGGCCAAGGACCCCGCCGGCGCGGCCACCTTCAGCGCCGGCGCGGCCGCCTTCACCCGGAAACTGCGGCAGATGGAGTCCACCGCAGCCGCCGTCAAGGCCGCGCACAACGGCGCCGCCGCAGCCATCACCGAGCCGGTCCCGCTGTACCTGCTCGAGGCCTGCGGACTGGTCGACAAGACGCCGGAGGAGTTCAGCGAGGCGATCGAGGAGGGCACGGACGTCCCCGCCGGCGTGCTGTCGGCGACCCTCGACCTGTTCGCCCGCAAGCAGATCTCGCTGCTCGTGTACAACGAGCAGACCGCAGGGGCGGAGACCGAGCAAGTGGTGGCCGCGGCCAGGAGCAACAACGTGGCGGTGGTCCCGGTGACCGAGACCCTGCCGGCCGGCCAGGACTACGTCAGCTGGATGACCGGCAACCTGGCGAGAATCCAGAAGGCGCTCGGATAGCACGATGGCACCGATCCTCGCGATTCGCGACGCCACCCTCTACTACGGATCCCGGCGGCTCTGGGCGCAGCTGAACCTCACCGTCGAGCCGGGCGAGCTCGTCGCAGTGCTCGGCGCGAACGGGTCGGGCAAGACGAGCTTGCTGCGCGTCATCCTCGGGCAGCAGCGCCTGACCAATGGCACCGTCACCATCGCCGGACACTCGGCGCACCGCGGCAGCAAAGACATCGGCTATGTGCCACAGCAACGGCGGATCGACACGCTGACACCGTTGCGTGCCCGCGATCTGGTCGGGCTGGGCCTCGACGGGCACCGCTGGGGACTCCCCCTCCCCGGCGGCGGCCGTCGCCGGCGCGTCGACGCCATCCTCGGCGAGGTCGGCGCCTCCGGCTTTGCGAACCGTCCGGTCTGGCTGCTCTCCGGTGGTGAGCAGCAACGCGTACGCATCGCGCAGGCGCTCGTGTCCGAGCCGAAGCTGCTGCTGTGCGACGAGCCCCTGCTCGCCCTCGACCCGCACAGCCAGCAGGCAACCACCGCGCTGGTCGACGAGCGGCGGCGCGCCGAGAACACCGCGGTCCTGTTCGTCACGCACGAGATCAACCCCGTGCTTCCGTACGTCGACCGCGTCCTCTATCTGGCGGGCGGGCAGTTCCGCATCGGCTCGGTCGCCGAAGTCCTCAACTCCGAGACCCTGAGCGAGATGTATCAGACGCCCGTCGACGTGATCCGCACGGGCGAACGCCTCCTGGTCGCCGGCGTCCCCGGGCAGTCGGCGGTCCACCACGACGACGTGGCGAGCGCGTCGTGATCTTCAACTTCACCGACTACGGCGAGCTGCTCGGGCTCGTGCACAACTCGATCATCGCGGGTGTCGTCCTCGGTCTCGTCGGCGGCCTCATCAGCACCTTCGTCATGATGAGAGATCTGCCCTTCGCTGTACACAGCATCAGCGAGCTGTCCTTCGCGGGCGCGTCGGCGGCCCTGCTGCTCGGCATCGACGTCGTCGCCGGCTCGCTGGCCGGTTCGCTGCTGGCCGCCCTGGTCATCGGGGCGCTCGGCAGCCGCGCCCGCGACCGGAACTCGATCATCGGCGTGCTGATGCCGTTCGGGCTCGGCCTGGGCGTCCTGTGTCTCTCGCTCTACAAAGGACGTTCCGCGAACAAGTTCGGCCTGCTGACCGGTCAGATCGTGGCCGTCGACACCCCGCGATTGTCCTGGCTGATGGCGACCTCGACGATCGTCCTGATCGGTCTGGCCATCGTCTGGCGTCCGCTCACCTTCGCCAGCACCGACCCCGAGGTGGCGGCGGCCCGTGGCGTCCCGGTCGGCGCCCTCTCGGCGGTGTTCATGATCCTGCTCGGCCTGGGGGTTGCCATGTCCGTGCAGATCGTCGGTGCGCTGCTCGTCCTGAGCATCATCTGCACCCCCGCCGCGGCGGCGATGCGGGTCACCGCCTCACCCCGGCTGGTCACCCTGCTCAGCGTGCTGTTCGCCGTATCGTCGGTGGTCGGGGGCATCCTGCTCTCGCTGGGCAGCAGCATCCCGATCAGCCCGTACGTCACCACCATCTCGTTCGCCATCTATCTCGCCTGCCGGCTGATCGGCAGCCGCCGCAGCCGCCGTGGCTGGTCCACCCGACGGGCCGGCGAACAGGCCCGCGTCACCCGCCATTTCGCGTGATCCGGGCGCCGGGAGCGGCGTCCTGTCCGGTAGGCGTCCGTTCCGGGCGCCCTCTCGGCGTACGCTCGTAGGCCTCTCCCTGGTGGAAGGAGCCATGCCCACGCTTGTCACCACCGCTGATGTAGCCCCGGCCGACCGGTTCGACTTCATTGAAGAGTTGACCGCCACGTTGTGGGTGCCGATGGAGTGCGAAGCCCGGTGCCCGGCCGACTACCGCGGCGAGTTCCGGGCCAGCGGTCTTGGGCCGATGCAGGTCGTGGTGCTGGACATCATGCCGATCACGGTGCGTCGCACCAGCGAGACGATCTCGCAGGCCGATCCGAACATGTTGAAGCTCTTCCTGGTCTGCGCGGGCGGCAGCTCGGTGGTCGATCAGGGTGGGCGGCAGGCCCGGCTGTCGGTCGGGGAGTTCGCGTTCTACGACACCCGCCGGCCGTACGAGGTCTGCTGCGGGGTCGACGAGCGGCCGACGCGGGTGATGACGTTCATGTTCCCGCCGTCGCTGCTGCCGTTGTCGCCGAGCGGGCGCAAACATCTCACCGCCGTACGCATCCCGGCCACGGCGGGGATGGGTGACCTGACCGCCCAGTTCCTGTTGCACCTGGCCGGCAACATCGAGCACTGCACGCCGACGGAGGCGGCCCGGCTGTCCACCGCCGCGCTCGAGATCCTCGCCACCCGGCTGGCCCGGGAGCTGGAGGTCAGCGACTGGGGCACGCCCGAGGCCCGCCGGCACGCGCTGCTGGTGACCATCCAGGGCTTCATCCAGCAGCACCTCGGCGATCCGGGGCTGTCGCCATCCGGCGTGGCCGCGTACCACCACATCTCCCTGCGGTCGCTGCACCAGCTGTTCCACGACGAGGGGCTGACGGTGGCCGGTTGGATCCGGTCGCGACGGCTGGAGCGGTGCCGGCGCGACCTGGCCGATCCGAGCCTGGACGCGCAGCCGGTGGCGGCCATCGCGAGCCGGTGGGGCTTCGCCAGCGCCGCCGACTTCAGCCGGGCCTTCCGCACCGCGCACGGCGTGCCGCCGGCGGAGTACCGCAGGTTCGCACGCGTTGTGAACACCTCTGCGCGCTGATCCAACGACACCGGCGCCGGGCGCCGCCACCCTGTTCCTACATGGACTTCAGGAGAAGGTGGTGGCGATGACGATCTACCCGTTCGAGGACCGGGTCGCCGAGGACCGGCGGCTCGTCGCTCAAGGAGAAGTGTTCGATCCGCTCACCCGGCGGCTGCTCGAGCGGGCCGGGCTGGCGGCGGGCATGCGCGTGCTCGACCTGGGCAGCGGGGCCGGCAACGTGGCGCGGCTGGCCGCCGAGCTGGTCGGGCCGGGCGGCGCGGTGGTCGGGGTGGAGCGGAATCCGGACGCGGTCGAACTGGCCCGGCGGCGGACCGACGCGCCCAACATCGAGTACCGGGTCGGCGAGGTGGAGACGCTGGACGGGATCGAGAGCGGCTTCGACGCGGTGATCGGCCGGCTGATCCTGATGTATGTGCCCGATCCGGTCGCGGCGCTGCGCCGGGCCGCGTCGCGGCTGCGACCCGGTGGGGTGATCTGCGTCCACGAGGCCGATCTGACGTACTCGCCGGCCGCCCCGCCGACCCCGACCTGGACGCAGGTGCACGGATATTTCGTGGCCGCGCTGGAGAAGGCCGGCATCGAGCGGCGGCTGGGACCGGCGCTGTTCACCGCGTTCCGGGTCGCCGGGCTGCCGGATCCGGAGCTGCTGGTCGAACTGTTCGCGGCGGGCGGGCCGGCGGCGCCGGCGTGGGCGTGGGCCAACGTGTTCTCGGCGACCGTGCCGCTGATGGAGCTGCACGGCGTCGCCAGCCGCGCCGACGTCGATCCCCCGACCCTGAGCGACCGGCTGCTGAGCGAGACGCTGGCCACGGACGGCAGCGTGCTGGGGCCGCCGATGTTCGGGGCTTGGACGCGCCTGCCCGCGGCATAAGGCCGGCGGCCCAAGGGCGCCCCGAACCGGCCGAGTCCGGAGGGTGGCATCGACGAAGGCGTACGCGAAAGGTCTATTGATTTTTGCCCGGCCATCGACAAAGGCTGCTTCTGGTGGTCGCATAACGTTCAGATCTTTGTCCGCCACCCTGTCGGACCGGGGCGCCTGGCGTCCGGAGGTCACCCGCAGAAAGCTTGGAGGTCGGGGTTGTGTCCCGTGCTCTCATAAGGCGATGCGCCATATCGGCGCTGTCGCTGTCCATCGTGGGCGTCGCCTGTTCGATCAACGGCACGCCCGCGCTCGCCAACCCGGCCGGCACCGGCCTGGTGATCAGCGAGGCCTACGTCAACGGCGGCTCGGCCGGAGCCAGCTACACGAACAAGTTCATCGAGCTGTACAACCCGACGGACGCGACGATCTCGCTGTCCGGGGACACGTTGCAGTACCGGGCGCCGGCCAGCACCGTGGTGCCGAGCGGGTCGCAGGTGTTCGCGCTGTCCGGATCGGTGGCCGCGCACGATCACTTCCTCATCCAGCTGCCCAGCAACGGGGCGAACGGTGCGGCCCTGCCGCCGGCCGACCTCAGCACCGGCAACAGCGTCAACCCGGGCGCGGCGGGCGGGACGCTCTACCTCGCCGCGAGCGCGACGGGCGTGCTGCCGACCGACGCCGCGGTCATCGACAAGATCGGGTGGGGCACCAGCAACTCGCCGGAGGGAACAGCGCCGAGCGGGAATTCGGTCGTCCTGAGCTACCAGCGCGCGCCCGACGGCACCGACACCGACAACAACGCGGCGGACTTCCAGGTGGCCGCTCCGACGCCGACCCCAGCGGACACATCGGGCGTCACGGTGGTCAATCCGGGAACCCAGAACGCGACCGTCGGCACCGCCGTCTCGCTGACGCTCGGCGCGAGCGGCGGTACGGCCCCGTACACCTGGACCGCGAGCGGCCTTCCATCCGGCCTGGATATTTCCGGTTCGGGGGTCATTTCCGGCACCCCGACCGCGAGCGGCACCTCGGCGGTGACCGTCACGGCGACCGACTCGACCGGGGCCAGCGGCACGGCGACGTTCAGCTTCGTGGTCACCGCGGCCGCCGTGCTCCTGCCGATCGCCGAAATTCAAGGCACAAACACCGACACCTCGCCGTACGTGGACCAGCACGTGATCACCGAGGGCGTCGTCACCGCGGCCTACCCCACCGGCGGCTTCAACGGATTCTTCCTGGAGACCGGCGGCGCCGACACCACGCCGGGCGCCTCGGACGGCGTGTTCGTCTTCGGCTCGAACTCGGTCGCGCAGGTCGCGGTCGGCGACAGCGTCCGAGTGGCCGGCCGGGTCGCCGAGTTCCAGGGCGAAACCGAGATCACCAGCCCGGCGGTGACCAAGCTGGACACCGCGCTGCCGGCCGTCCAGCCGCGCGCGCTGCCCTGGTCCGAGCTGGACACCGACGCCGAGAAGGAGGCGCACGAGGGCGAGCTGGTCGTCCCCCAGGGCACGTTCACCGTCTCCGACAACTACGACACCAACTGGTACGGGTCGTTCACGCTCGCCGCCGGCGACACCCCGCTGCGGCAGCCGACCGACGCCGCCGGAGCCGGCAGCGCCGCCGCGTACGCGGTCGCCGCCGACAACGCCGCCCGCATGGTCACCCTCGACGACGGCTCGAGCACCAACTACTCGGGCGCCGCCAACACGAGCAAGCCGCTGCCGTGGCTGACCCCGGACAACCCGGCCAGCGTCGGCTCGAAGGTGACCTTCCACCAGCCGGTGGTCCTCGAGTACCGCTTCTCGCTGTGGAACTTCCAGCCGCGGCAGCAGATCACCGACGACGGCTCGGCGGTCGCGACATTCAGCGACACCCGCGCCGGCAACCAGCACCCGCGCTCGTTCGGCGGCGCCAGCCTGGCCACCTTCAACGTGGAGAACTACTTCCGAATGACCGGGGAGAAGTACGAGGCGGCGGGCCTGGGCACCTGCACCTACTACACCGACCGCGAGGGCAACCGGATCGCGGTCGACCGGTGCACCGGCAGCGGGCCGCGCGGCGCCGCCAACGACGTCAGCTTCGCCCGCCAGCAGGCGAAGATCGTCACCGGGATCAACCGGCTGAACGCGAGCATCGTGTCGCTCGAGGAGGTGGAGAACTCGGCCTGGTTCAACCAGCCGCGAGACACGGCGCTGGCCGGGCTGGTCGACGCGCTCAATGCCGCGGCGGGTTCCGCGATTTGGGCGTACGTCCCATCGCCGTCCGCCGACAAGTTGCCGCCGCTCGCGGATCAGGACGTGATCCGTACGGCGTTCATCTACAAGCCGGCCGAGGTGGCGCTGGTCGGGTCGTCGCAGGTGCTGACCACGGCGTCCGGACCCGGGCAGTCGTTCTCGATCGCCCGTGAGCCGCTGGCGCAGGGCTTCAAGAAGGCGGGCGCCACGGATGCCGACGCGTTCGTGGTCGTCGCCAACCACTGGAAGTCGAAGGGCCCCGGCACCCCGCTGTACCCCGGCGACGAGGAGGACACGTCCTCCCCCGCCGTCGACCAGGGCGCGTTCAACGCCACCCGGGTGCACGAGGCGCAGGACACCATGGCGTTCGCGTCGTCGGTGGCGGCCGGCCTCAACACCGACCGCATCTTCCTGGTGGGCGACTTCAACTCGTACACCCACGAGGACCCGATGGAGACCCTCTACGCGGCCGGCTACTCCGACCTGGGCAGCGTCTACGACCCGGCGGAGCAGACCTACTCGTTCAACGGTCTCGAGGGCTCGCTCGACCACATCGTCGCGAACGCCGACGCCCGCGCCATGGTCACCGGGGCGGACGTCTGGCAGATCAACGCCCAAGAGG
Organism: Paractinoplanes rhizophilus; assembly: GCF_042664765.1. Taxonomy (NCBI): domain Bacteria; kingdom Bacillati; phylum Actinomycetota; class Actinomycetes; order Micromonosporales; family Micromonosporaceae; genus Paractinoplanes; species Paractinoplanes rhizophilus. The sequence goes on from NZ_JBHTBJ010000015.1 coordinate 137,964, forward strand.
CCATCGCGTACGCGTACAGCAGGTACAACTACAACGCCACGCTGCTCTTCAACGGCAGCGACCCGTTCGCCGCCTCCGACCACGACCCGGTGATCGCCGGCCTGACCCTCCCGTCTGCGCCCGCCTGGAACAAGGCGAAGGTCTACAACACCGGCGACCTGGTCTACGACAACGGCTCCACCTGGCGGGCCCTGTGGTGGACCCTGAACCAGAAGCCCGGCGACCCGTGGGGCCCGTGGGAGGAGATCCGCACCACCCAGGACGGCACCGCGGTGTGGACCGCGTCCCGCATCTTCGTGGCCGGTGACGTGGTGTCCTACCAGGGCAAGAAGTACAAGGCCCAGTGGTGGACCCGCAACCAGAAGCCGGGCGACCCCTGGGGCCCCTGGCAGCTGATCGGCTGAGACCGGATGTGACGAGAGGGCCGCCCACCGGGCGGCCCTCTTTCGCTCCGAGCGACCGCCGGTGGGTGACAACTGAGCTGGGCGTGCGCGACACTTTGCTCTGCTTACCCGCAGGAAGCGTCCACGCCAGGCGGTCCGCACGGTTGGCCGCCCGTCCCGGGAACTGAGAGGCGCTGGCCGCATCGCGGGATCCCCGTCGGCACCCGCCGGACTCATCCCCTTATTTCGGAAGTCGAGGAGGCGGGCGGCGCAGCGTTGATGAGTTGGCGCGCGCGGTGAGCCGGTATTTATCAAGATCTCTGAGGTCGAGGCCCCGGGGCAGCCAAGGTTGGCGCACGCAGTGGACTGGTTATTGTCGGGGCGAAGCCGCCGTCACCTACAGCGACCGCTGGTGGGCTCGGTAGGCGCGGGCCGCCAGCCAGGCCATCGCGAGCGCCAGCGCGGTCAGCAAGCCCACCCGGCTGAGCACGATCCCCCAATCCGGGGTGGCGCTCAACGCCTCGCGGCTGGCCACCGCGGCCCAGTCGACCGGGTTGAAGCGGGCCACCCGGGCCACCCAGTCCGGCATCAGGGCGGGGGCGATCATGATGGAGGAGAGGAAGGCCAGCGGCAGCACCAGGAACTGGGCGACGGCGATGAGGGCCTCCTGCTGGTGCACCAGCAGCGCGATGGCGTTGGACAGGCCGGCGAAGATCAGGGCGATCAGGACGGCGCAGGCGAGCATGACCAGCAGGCCCGGTGCGCCGCCGGGGTAGCGGGCGCCGGCCAGCAGGCCGGTGGCGAACATGATCAGGGATTGGACGACGGTGACCAGGGCCTGGTGCGTCAAACCCGCGGTGACCAGCGCGGAGCGGCGGATCGGGGAGGTCAGGGTGCGGTCCATGACGCCGCGCTCCATGTCCTGCACGATCGACGTGCCGCTCCAGCCGGCGGACATCATGGCGGTCATGACCACCACGCCGGGGGTGAGGTAGTCGAGGTAGTTGCCGGCGCCGAAGCCGGGCAGCTCCGCGACGCGGCGGAAGAGCTGGCCGAACAGCAGCAGCCAGACCAGCGGCTGCACCAGGGTGAACATCAGGTACGCGGGCTGCCGGGACAGGGTGCGCAGCGAGCGTCCGGTCAGCAGGCGGGCGTGGGTCAGCGCGAGCGTCACAGCAGCACCGCCTCACGGTCGGCGCCGGCGCGGCCCGCGCCGATGCGGTCGGCCTCGCCGAAGCTGCGGCCGGCATGATGCAGATATACGTCGTCCAGCGACGGGCGGGCGACGCCGACCGAGGCCAGCTCGATGCCGGCGGCCTCCAGGGTGGCCAGCACGCCGGGCAACACGGCCGCGCCGTCCGAGACGCGCGCCTGCAGGGCGCCGCCCTCGGTGACGACGGCACCCACCCCGGGGATCGAACCGAGCACGCCGCGGGCCCGGTCGGCGTCGGACTGGCGCACCAGGCCGGCCCGGATCGTGTCGCCGCCCAGCGCGGTCTTGAGCTCGTCGGGGGTCCCGGCCGCGACCACCCGGCCGGCGTCCACGATGGCCAGTCGAGCGGCCAGGTGGTCGGCCTCCTCCAGGTAGTGGGTCGTGAGCAGGACGGTCAGCCCGTCCGCCCGGGCCAGCCGGGCGATCTCGGCCCACAGCTCGCGGCGCGCCTCGGGGTCGAGGCCGGTGGTGGGCTCGTCGAGGAACAGCACGCGCGGCCGATGCATGAGGCTCATGGCCACGTCGAGTTTGCGTTGCATGCCGCCCGACCAGGTGCCGGCCAGCCGGCGACCCGGCTCGGTCAGGCCGAACCGATCGAGCAGGACGGCCGCGCGCGAGCGGGCGTCCCGGGCCGAGGCGCCGTGGATGCGGCCCTGGAGCACCAGGTTCTCGAGGCCGGTGGCGACCGGATCGAAGCCCGGCTTCTGCGACACGTACCCGATCAGTTGCCGGACTTTCGCCGACTGCCGCACCACATCGATGCCGTGCACGCGGGCCTCGCCGGTGTCGGGCCGGCTCAGCGTGGTGAGGATGCGTACCGTGGTCGACTTGCCGGCGCCGTTGGGGCCGAGCAGGCCGAACACGGTGCCGGGCTCGACCGTGAAGCTCAGGCCGGTCAGGGCATGGACCGCTCTCGCGGCTTTGCCGTACGTCTTTGCCAACTCCACCGCCTCGATGGCGGGTGCTGGTGCGGGCATGGTGCTCTCCTTCCGGGGGACGGCCGGTGAGCTACCGTGTGGCTGCAGGGCACTGACGGCAGGCCGGCCGAGGTCGACTTGTTCGGGGTGTCATCCGTGGTCGTGGTGTTGGCGCACCACGACCACGGTTCATTTGCCGGGCACGAACAGCATGCGGGCGACCGTGATCATCATGAGCACGACGCCGCCGACGATGGCGAGCCACGACCACAGCCAGCCCACCGTCAGCGTGAGCAGGACGAAGGCGGCGATCGCGATCAGCCAGATCGCCAGTGTGTAGATGCCGAAGCGGGCGGCGGCCGACGGGTCCTCGGTGAAGCGGTTGCCGACGTCGGCGTGCGACTCGGCCATGCGCATCACCCACTCCTTGTGGCGGTTGGTCTGGGTGGCGCCCAGGTAGCCCAGGAGCGCGGCGCCCGCCACCAGCGGCACCGCGCCGGCGAAGACCCACGCGAGGCCGGCGCCGCGCAGGTAGAGCCAGCCGCAACCGAGCCCGGCCAGCACCAGCAGCACGCCGGCGCCGTACCCGATGGCGCGGGCGGTGGGCATCGGGTGGTTGGTCGTGGTCTCCTGGCCCAGGGCGTCGGCGGTGATCACGCCGGCGGCCAGCGCGACGACCAGCGCCGCGACGGCCTCGCCGGCCAGCGCGACGCCGCCGGCCGTGGCGGCCAGCGCCAGCACGGCGAGACCGGTCACGCCGACCGCCGACAGGAGCACCGTGCGGACGACGAAGGCCGGCCGGGGGCGGACCCGGAGCATGGTGCTCATCCCGTACGCGGAATGGTTTGTCTCGTCGATGAGCGTGCGAATGTCGCCCAGCTCTTCCATCGCGCGCCGCGCCGCGGCACTGCCGGAAACGCCCTCGGCCCGGAGCTCGGCCGCGCGGGCGACCAGATTGGCCCGAACCTCCTCCTTGAGATCCTGCCGCTCGGGGGTCATCTCGATGCCCGCGAACGCCTCGTCGAGCAGGCGATGGACGTCCGCGGTGTCGCTGGGATTGGTCACGATGATCGCCCTCCGGCGTTCCGATCCAGGTCTAGCAGCGTGTCGATGAGGTCGCGGGTGAGCGCCCAGGCCGCGACGTTGCGGCGGTAGACGGCGCGGCCGGCGTCGGTGATCCGGTAATACTTGCGGCGGCCGCCCTGGCTCTCGTCGCCCCAATAGGCCTCGATGAGGCCGTCCTTCACCAGCCGGCGGTACGTGGCATACAACGTGGCCTCTTTGATCTCGTGCCGGCCACCGGTCGCGTCCCGGATCCGTTTGAAGATCTCGAACCCGTACCGGTCGTCGTCGCGCAGCACCGCCAGCACGATCGTGTCGGTGTGGCCACGCAGCAGGTCGGCCGCGAGGACGTCTTCGGACGTTTCCTCAATCACGACGACTACTGTATCAGACACAGTACATGACGCGGTATACCTACCGAACGCGCGGTGGTTACGCTCGCGAACGTGGACGTGCGAGGGCGGCGGACGGAGGTCTGACGGGTCAGGAGGACGAGGTGGCGAGCATCAGGGAAAGGTCACGCATCGCCTCGTAGAGCCGGGCCTTGGCCGCCTCGGGGGCGAGGCCGAGCAGCCGCGCCGCCTCGCCGGTGGTCCGGCGGTGGAAGTACGTCGCGACGAGGATCTCGCGGTGCTGGGCCGGGAGGCTTTGCAGCATCAGTTCCGTCGGCGAGGTCGGCATGCCTGGCACTTTGGCCAGGGCCGACCCGCAACTCCAGTACGCAACTGCGGCGTATTCGCCCGATTACCGACGGATGCTCGTCCAAGCTCCGAACATCGGCGGCCCCAGCACGCAGCCAACGTCGCTCCGCCTCATCGATCAGCGCGTGAGATCGATCATCATGCCGTGGCGGGAACGCCGTCCTTCGTACGTGTCGGGATGCTGAGCGTGAAGGTGGCTCCCGCCCCTGGCCTGGACTCGACGTGGATGGCGCCGCCGTGTTTCTGCACGATGGTGGCGTACGCCATGCTCAGTCCCTGCCCGGTGCCCTTGCCGACCTCCTTGGTGGTGAAGAACGGGTCGAAGATCCGCTGTTGGGTGGGCTGGTCCATGCCGATGCCGTCGTCGGCGACGACGATGCGGACCTCGTCGGATGTCCGCGCCGTGCGCACCGTGATGTGGCCGAGGCCGCCGCCCCGCTGCGGCGTCGCCGCCTCGATGGAGTGCGCGGCGTTCACGATGAGATTGAGGATCACCTGTTTGAGCTCGCCCTCGTAACAAGGGACCAGGCCGACGTCGCTGCCGAGGTCGAGGGTGAGCTCGGCGTGATACTTCCACTCGTTGCGGGCGACCTGGGTGGTGCTCTCGACCGCACGGTTGATGTCGACGTCGCCGCGGCCGTGGCCCGGATGGGAGAAGTCCTTCATCGCGCGGACGATCTGCGAGACCCGGCTCAGTCCCTCGAGCGACTCGGCCAGCGCGGTGGGCACCTCACCGACGAGGAAGTCGAGATCGAGGTCGGGATCGAGGTCGGCGATGGGTTCCCGGAGCTGGGTGACGACGCTGAGCAACTGCGTGAACGACTGCTCGACGAACCGGGTGTTGTCGGAGACGAACTGGATCGGAGTGTTGATCTCGTGGGCGATGCCGGCCGCGAGCTGACCGATGGCCTCGAGGCGGTTGGCCTGGTTGAGCTGGCGTTCCAGAGCGCTGATCCGGGTCACGTCGGCGCCGATGCCGATCACCCCGCCGACCCGGCCGTCACCGGCCGGTTGGGGCAGGACGCTCATCAGGACGGTGCGCACGGTGTGGTCGGGCCCGGTGACGGTGGCGTGGTGGTCGACGACCGGCTCGCCGGTGTCCCGGACGCGGGCTTCCAGGTCGGTCAGCAGGCCGGCGAGGTCGTCGGGGACGGCGATCTCGTTCTCGGTCCGTCCGGTGAGGTCGCTGCCGGCGGGCAGGCCGCGAGTGGCGAGGAACGCCGTGTTGTGACCGACGTACCGTCCGTCGCGGTCCTTCCAGTAGATGAGGTGCGGGACGGTGGAGATGACGCCGGTCAGGACGGCCTTTTCCACCGAGAGCTCGCCGGCGAGCGCCTCGGCACGGTTCTTGGCCGCCTGCTGAGCCTGCTCGGCGTTGTACCGCTTGGTGATGTCGCGCTCGACGGCCATCAGCCTGACGACGCCCTGGTCGTCGATGGTCCGGTACAGCACGACGCGCATCCAGCAGGACCGGCCGTCCTTGGTGCGGCTCTCGAATTCGGGCAGCAGCATCGAGCCTCCGACCGGCACCGCGGAGAGATCGAAGTCCGGAAGGGTGTCGGCGCCGAGCAGCTCGGCGCGCAGCCGGCCGGTGGCCTCTGTGCGGGTGTAGCCACTGAGCCGGGTGAAGGCGTCGTTGACCCATTCGATGCGGCCGTCGGCGTCGGCGATCACGACGCTGTCCTCCATGAGCCGGGCGACCACCGCGAGCTGAGACGCCTCCCGGGTAGCCTGGCGCAGTTCCTCCTGGGTGCGCACGGCCGTGGTCTCGTCGGTGAGGGTGAGCACCGCTCGGGCGGCGCCGTGGCCGCGGACCGGGTCGACCCGCATCCGCCACCAGCGAGGCCCGCCGGCCGTCATCACCTGGTGGGTCGCGGTCAGCCGGCTCGACTGGTTCTCCAGCACGTGACGTACGTCCGTCTCGGCCGCCCGGGTCAGCTCGCCGAGCCCGTCCGCCGCGCCCTCGGCCAGTTCGAAGAAGCTGCTCGCGCCACGGTCGCCGTGCACGCGGTCGAGCATCGTGCCCCACACCTGGTTGGTGTCGACGATCCGGCCGTCACCGTCCAGGATGCACAGTCCCGCGTCGATCGAGTCGATGACGGCGCGCAGCAGTTGTTCGGCGTTGCGGATGCGTTCGGTGCGTTCGATCAGGCGGCGTTGCAACGTCAGGTTGCGCTGCCAGGTCGCCAGGGCCGCGCTGTCGGGTTCCCCGGTGGTACGCCGCTCGGCCGCGACGACCAGGGCGTCGATGGTGCGCCGTTGTTCCTCGATCGTCTGGCGCAACGCCGCCATCTCGTCGGTGCGCGGCTTCGTCGCCGTACCGGTCATGGGGTCTCCTCGGGTCGGTCAGCCGAACGCCACGGCCACCAGCGTCTGGTTCATGTGCATGCCGTTGAACTGCTCGCCGTACGTGCTGAAGCCGATCGCCTGGTGCTCGGCGAGGAACGCGCCCACCTCGTCGGCCAGCCCTCGCTCCTCGAACTCCAGGCGGCGCAGGATGCAGTCGAACGCGAGCATGGCGCGGATCGAGCCGAGCTCGGCACCGACCGCGTCGAACCGCTCGGCAAGCTTGTCGAGCATCCCGACCGGACGGCCGAGGCGAAGCACATCACCGGTGTCGACGCGGGCCAACATGTTCAGCGACCCGTCCTCGTTGACCGCGGCGATGCTGCGGATCCAGCTCGACCCGCCCGCCTTGAGCAGCAGCGGATGGGTGGAAAACGTGATGGGCCCGATCTCGGCCAGGTCGGCGCCGACCGCCTCCGCGTACGCCGATGCGGCCGGCCGCCCGTTGAACTGCCGGATGATCCGCCGGCCGGCGTCCACCTCGGTGGCAACCAGGACGGTGTCGGTCAGGTCGTGGTGCTGCAGGCGCAGGAGCCGGAACGGGGCGTCGGCCCGGACCAGCGTGACGGTCGCGGTGTTGGCCAGGAACTTCCCGTCGTGAAGGACGGCGGTATGCGAGAAGGTCAGATCGTCGCCGGCCGAGCCACCCACAATCGGCACGTCGCCGAGCGCCGCCATCAGATTGGCGGCCAGCAGATCTTCGTTGCGGGTCAGCCCGTCGGTCAGCAGGATCGCGAAGCCCTCGCCATCGTCGCCGAGCTCCGCCCGCATCGCGGCCAGGGCCGAGCCGGCCTGCTCGACCGCCGTGGCGGTGTCGTCGAGCGGACCCACTGCCGTGGTGTGGATCCGCAGGCCGCCGCCGGTGAAGCCGGCTGCGCAGATGCCGGACCTGTCGTACCCGTTCGGTCCGATGTTTCCGGAGCTGGTGCAACCGATGACCCGGTCGCCGAAGTGTTGCTTCAGCGCCGCTCCGACGGCGTCGAGGTCGTAGCCGGCGGAGACGAACACGGTGTACATATCGGCGCCGGTGCCGATGGCCGCCGCGATCTCGGCCACCGCCTCGGTGCCGTCCGGCAGGTGTGACACCGCGGACGACGCGGAGACGTGTTGCGCGCTGCGCGGCAGAATCATCGTGGCCATGGCCTTCTCCTGTCTGTCGTCCTTCCGTTCGGCCCGCCGGCGGCAAAATTGAGGTCCCCGCATTCGGCCGTCATTCCCGGCGTACGGGACATATGCTGCGGCCGTGGCTGAGCACATTCTGGTGGTCGACGACGAGCAGCGGCTCCTGGACGGCCTCCGGCGCTCGCTGCACGGCCGCTACGCCGTCGACTTCGCCACGTCGGGCGCTGATGGGCTGGCCCGGATTGCCGACGCGCCCGACCCGTACGCGGTCGTGGTGTCCGACATGATGATGCCGGTCATGAACGGGGCGGAGTTCCTCGCGCGTACCCGCGAAGTCAGCCCCGACTCGGTGCAGATCATCCTCAGCGGCCAGGCCGACCTGACCTCCACCATCGCGGCCGTGAACGACGGAAACCTGTTCCGCTTCCTCACCAAGCCCTGCGAGCCGGACGACCTGACCCGCGCCCTGGACGCCGCCGTGCGCCAGCACCGGCTGGTGATGGCCGAGCGGGAACTGCTGCGGCGCACCCTCGACGGCACCGTGGAGCTGCTGACCGACCTGATGAAGGCCACCAATCCACTGGCAGCGGCCCGCAGCGAACAACTGCGCGCGCTCGTCGACGCGGTCGCCCCGCCCGGGGCGTGGGAACCCCGGATCGCCGCGATGCTCGGGCAAGTGGGACTGCTCGCCATTCCCGGCGAGGTCCTGGACCGGGTCCGCGCCGGTGCGAAGCTCGACCCGGAGGCCGAGGCGCTGTTCCGCGGGCATCCCCAGCTGGCGTACGAGCTGATCAGCCGCATCCCACGGCTCGAACGGGTCGCCGAGTGGGTGGCCGCCCAGCCGCTCGCGCCCGACGAGGAACCAGCCGGCGAGATCGGGCAGGACCAGGCGCCCTACGCCGCCGCTGTCGCGTTGGTCGTGGGCGTCGAGGCGGGCGGATCGCCGGCCGCCATCGCCGTCGGGCTCACCCACTACCCGAGCGAGCTGGTCGACTCCCTGCTGCGTGCTTACACGACCGCGAAGGTGCGCAAGCCGCGGAAGGTCACCGGAGCCGAGCTCATGGTGGGCATGGTCGTCGAGCAGGACGTGGTCACGACCAACGGGCTCGTCCTGATCCGCGGCGGGGAACTGCTCACCGAGTCGATGGCGGTCCGGCTGCGGCACTTCGCGCAAGGGGTCGGCATCGTCGAGCCGGTGGCCGTCCTGGCATGACGCTCCTCGGCGTGGTCACGCCGGCGTGCGGTGCCGCCCCGAATTTCGCGTCAGTCCGGCGGCCGCGGGGTCGATGGGAACAGAGAGCGGCCATTCGCGCGGGCTAACGACGAGGAGGACCGATGGGAGGGCACCTGAATCGGGTCGTATCGCACTGGGCCAGCGGGCATGACAGCATGCTCGAGCAGGTCCGCACGCTCTTCCTGACATTGTGCCTGATTTGGACGCTCGTCGGCCTCGTCTGGGCGGACCTCGACGGCGTGGGCGGGCCCTACGTGACGGTAGGTGCGGTCGCCGCCGTGGTGGTGCCCCTCGTCGTCGGTTACCGCCGCGGTCGTTTTCCCCGCTGGACCTGGCTGGTTGAGGGTGTCGGCGTATGCGTTGTCGCCACCGGTTCCGGGCACGCGGTCACGTTCGGCTTGCTCTTCGTCTGGGTCAACTTCCGCGCTCTGTACGGCTCGCTGACCGACCAGCTCATCGGCGGCGGCACCATCTTCGGGATCATGGCGGCCGGTGCGGTGTTCTGGCACCTTCCCGTGTCCGATGCCTTTTCCATGCTGGTAGCGGCGTCCCTCGGGCTGATCGTCAACCATGTGCTGGCGCGCGGCATCCACGGCCGGGATCGGGCAGCTGTCCGGGAACGGGCGGTCGCCCGAGCAGGCGCGGAGTTCGCGGCCACCACCAGCCGGTCGGACGCCACTGCCGTGGCGGTCAAGACGGCGTTGACCATGGACCCCGACGTGAATGCCACGCTGATCGCCATCGTCGCCGGCGGCAACGCCCGGATCATCGGTGCCGCCGGCGAGGTGGAGCCGGAGGTGGCCGGGCGCATCGCGTCGATCGACCAACTGGGCAACGACGTCCGCGCCGCCCTCGTGCCCAACGGTTTCGCGCTGGTCAGCGGGCCGGCCGCTGCTCGCTTCGCGCGGGCGTTCCAGCTTCCGCCCACCGCGGCCGTCGCCGTGGCGCCACTGGCCGTGCACGACGATGTGTTCGGCATGATCGTGCTGTTGACCCGGCGCCCGACGGACGACCTACGGGCGTCGCTCACCACCCTGGCCGACGCCGCCGCGCTCACGCTCGACCAGCAGCTGAGCCGGTCCCGGCTGAAAATCGTGGTGGAGCATTCACCGGATGCCCTCATCCTGGCAAGCGAGCGGGGAATCATCCGGTTCGTCAACCCGGCCGCCGAGAAGCTGCTCGACCGACCGGCGGCCGGGCTGCTCGGCAGCGACCTCTACCTGCTGCTGAACCCGCAGGACCTGGCGGCCACCCTCGCCACGCCCTCGGCGGAGGCGCGGACTTGCCGGATCCGGGGTCGGGAGGATCAAGCCTGGACCGAGACGGAGGCGATGGTCGAGTACTTCACCGAGCACGACGGCTCACGCAGCATCATTTTCAACGCCAGGGACGTCTCGGAGCGCCGGCGGCTGGAGAGAGAGCTGCAACACGCCCAGAAAGTCCAATCGGTCGGGCGTTTGGCAGCCGGGATCGCCCATGAGATCAACACGCCGATCCAATTCATCGGTGACAACGTTCGCTTCATCGAGGAGGCGTTCGCCGGATTCGTCAAGATCCTCGACGCGTACGAGCAGAAGCTACGAACCACCGAACCGGACGACACGATCACAACGGTCATCGAGGAAGCCGATTTCGAGTACCTCCGGGAAGAGACACCGATCGCTATCCGGCAGTGCCTCGAGGGCATCACTCAGGTGGCCCACATCGTGCGCGCCATGAGGGCATTCGGCCACCCGGGCGGCGAACCGAAGAAGCCGGCCGACCTGAACGAGGCGATCCGGAGCACGATCGTCGTGGCGGCCAACGAGATCAAACTCGTCGCCGACGTCACCACCGACCTCGCCGAGCTACCGATGGTGCCGTGCCGAATCGGCGACATCAACCAAACCGTGCTCAACCTGATCATCAACGCCGCCCACGCGATCAAGTCGGCTGACCGGGGACGCGGAACGATCCACATCACGACCCGGCTCGAGCCGGACCATGCCGTCATCGAGGTGGCCGACACCGGCACCGGCGTGCCCGCAGAGATCGCGGACAAGCTGTTCGACCCGTTCTTCACCACCAAGGAGGTCGGCTCCGGCACCGGGCAGGGCCTCGCGCTCGTACGCACGCTGGTCGTGGACCGGCACGGTGGCGAGATCGGCTTCACCAGCGAACCAGGCGTCGGCACGACGTTCTGCGTGCGCCTGCCCTTGCAGGATGCGGCCGCACCGCATCGGGACGAAGACACCATGGAGGCGGCGGCATGACACAGAAGCCACACGTGCTGTTCGTGGACGACGAGCCACGCGTCCTCGACGGCCTGCGCCGGATGCTGCGCGGACAGCGGAACCGCTGGGAGATGTCATTCGCCAACGGCGGAGCCGAGGCGCTTGCCGTGCTCGACGAACGCCACTGCGACGTGGTCGTCTCCGACTTCCGGATGCCGGAGATCGACGGCGCCGCCCTGCTGGAGAAGGTGCGAACCATGTCGCCGGACACCGCGCGGATCATCCTGAGCGGTCAGACCAGCGCCGACAACGTCATGCGAGTGATGGCGCTGGCGCACAAGTTCCTGAACAAGCCCGCCACCCCCGACGAGATCATCGAGGCCATCGATGTGGTGTTGGGCGCGCAGGCGACAACGTCGACCAGCGCCGACATCATCAGCGACGTCTCCGGCGTGTCGTCACTGCCCAGCCCGCCGGCGGTCCTGGTGGAACTGTTGAGCGTCCTCGAAGACGAGAAAGCGAGCGCCTCCTCGATCGGCAAGGTGATCGAGAGCGACCCAGCCGTGGCCGCAAAGATCCTTAATCTCGCGAACTCGTCAGCGCACAATGCCGGCCGTCGGCTCGCCGATGTCACCCAGGCCGTCGCCCTGCTGGGCACCAACGTCGTACGCGGGCTGGTGCTGCTGCACGACATCGTGAGCGTCTTCGCCGAAGGAGTTCACCTGCCCACAGCCTGGATGGGCGCTCTCAATACGCACTCGGTGCAGTGCGGCCAACTCGCGAACCGGCTGTCCACCGCGAAGCCTTGGGCCCCGCACGCCTTCACCGCCGGGTTGCTGCACGAGATCGGCCAACTCGTGCTCGCCACCTCACGCCCCGACCAGTTCGGAACCATCGTCAGCGAATGGCGGCAAGCCGGCGAAGCCGCCGAGAACGCCGTGGCCGGCGGGAACACCCCCGAAGCCGAAGTGAGCGGCCCCCCAGGGCTGTGCCGGCTGGAGTTCGCCGGCTTCGGCACCACACACAGCGACGCCGGCGCCAGCCTGCTCTCGCTGTGGGGACTGCCATCAGACGTCGTCGACGCCGCCGCCAGTCATGCCAGGACCGATACGCCCACCACAGCCGAAGACCTGAACTCAGCGGTAGCGCTCGCCCATGCGGTGGTCGAGCAGGAACTCGGCCCGGTGTGCGGTACACGGCCGGTCAGCCCGCTCGACGAGACGACGCTGGGTTCCACCGAACGCAACCACATCCGGCAATGGCGGGCCACTTTGCTTCCTCCGGAACCTGCGGCGGCGGAAGGCGGATGACGGATCACCCCCGCGCATGCCGGGTGATCCCCCGGCCAACCGCGGTGACTCGGGCGACGCCCTGGTCACCGCGCATGCGGTGGGATCGATTCGGGTCAACCTTCGGCAGGCTGACGGGCGCGGTGGGCCTGAGCGGTCAGAGGTCGTGCCAAGGACGCGGGCGGGCGGGCTCGGCGACGAGGGATGGGGCGAAGACCTCGAACGGGTCGGCGGCGAAGAACGGGGCCGCGGCGGTGTCGTCGGCGAAAGCCGGCGCCGCGGCGCTGTCGTCGGCGAAGGCCGGGGCAGCGCTGTCGCCGGCGACGACCGGGATCGCGTCGGAGTCGGCCGGGCGGGGGTCGGCCCACAGCGGCTGGCGGGACGGCGGCGCCCAGGTGAGCGAGGGCTGCGCCCCGCCGGCGAGGGCGTGCCGGGCGCGCTGCGGCGGCACCCAGATCGGCGGCGGGCCCCACCAGATGATCCGCTCGGCGTGCGTGGCGGGAGCCAAGGGCGGGACGGGTGCGCGGGGGGCCTCGCGGCGCGGGGCCGGGCGGGCCGCGGCGGGGGCCGGAGCGGCCGGGAGCTCCGGGCGGGGCGCGGGGGCGGGCAGCGCGGGCTGCAGCTCGGCGGCCTCGACGGCCGCCTTGTTGGCCGGGGCGGTGGCCAGGACGACGGCCATGACGATGGTGGTGGCGCCGGCGGCGAGGGCGACCGTGCTCCACCCCGGACGGACGGCGTCGCCGAGGAACAGGATGGCCACGGCCGAGGGCGCGGTCACCTCGGCGATCCAGTGCACCGCGGTGACCGGGCCGACCTGGCCGCGCCGGAGGGCGCTCGCATACAGCATCATGCCGCTCACACCGAAGATCACCAGAGCCGCGACCAGCGGCTCGGTGAAGATGGTGAGGACGGCCGAGCGGACGCTGGACATCATGTCGTCGGGGAAGGCGAGGGCGCGGCCGACCAGGGCGGCGCCGCCGAGGCAGAGGCCCGCGAAGCAGGCGACCACGCCGGGCGGCCCGTATTTCGTGGCGCCCCAGCCGAGCAGCGCGACCGAGACCGCGGCGCCGCAGAGCCACAGGCGCAGCCCGGTGGACGGCGGGACATCCTCCTGCGGGCCGGCCGACAGGGCCAGGGCGGTGAGCGCGGCGATCGAGATGGCGACCGCGACGACGTCGACCGGGCGCAGGCGGGACTTGAGCACGACCCGGGCGGCCACCACGGTGATCGCGAGCGAGCCGGCCAGCACCGACTCGACCAGGTAGACCGCGAGCTGGCTGAGCGCGACCATCGCACAGGACCAGGCGACCAGGTCGAGCAGCACGCCGGTGACATAGAGCGGCTGGCCGAACGACTTGACCGTGCTGGCGGCGCGGCGCGCGCCGACGGCCTGGAAGATCGACGCCGTGCCGTAGCAGAACGCGCCGAAGATGGTGATCGCCAACATGACCCAGGCGGTGGTGGTCATGGCAGCCACCCGCCGCTGTAACTCTGGGTATATTGAGCAATCACGCTCTGATGATATGCATCGAATCCCCTAGATCGGAACCGCTACGAGGATCTGACCCGCATACGTTTCCGCCTGCACGGCCGTCACGTCGGCCGGCGCCATCAGCGCGGCGCCGTCCAGGGTGGTCGAACCGGACGGCGAGCCGAGCCAGCTGCCGGCCGGCTCGCGGGCGCCGTCGGCGGACACGACGAAGAGCCGGCACTGCTCCCCGGCCGGCACGCCGGTCACCGTCGCGGTGACCCGCACCCAGCCCACCGCCGGCCGGACCGTCGCGCGCATCGACACCCCGGTGCCGACGTCGGTGGCCGCCCCGGTGCGCGCGCCGGGCGGGGCCGAGGCCGTGGCCACGACGGACGCTTCCGGCGAGGTGATGCGGCCGATCACCGCGCCCGCGCCGAGCGCCACGACCGCGAAGGCGACGGCCGCGGCGGCGATCAGGGCACGGGTACGGCGTACCTCGCGGCGGCCGATCCGGCGTACCTCGTGCAGCGTGCGCCGCAGCAGCAGGTCGCCGTCGGGCGGCGGACCCTCGAGGAAGGCCTCCGGCGGGATCTCGCCCAGCGCGGCCTCCATCCCGCGCAGGTCGTCGACCTCGCGCCGGCACGGCGGGCAGCCGTCCAGATGCGACTGCACCGCGGCCTGCTCGTCGCGGTCGAGGACACCGAGGACGTACGCGCCGAGCAGGTCGGTCTCGTGCTCGCTCACCCGGCCACCACCTCCCGGAGCCGCCGCAGCGCGTGGTAGCTGCGGGCCTTCACCTGCCCGGCCGGCACCCCGAGCGACTCGGCCGCCTCGGCGACGTCGCGGCCCTGGAAGTAGAGCTCCCGCAGCACCTCGCGGTGCTCGGGCTCGAGCGTCTCCATCGCGCCGAGCAGGGCCATCGCGTCCCCGGAGGCGCCGGCGACACCGGGGGCGCCGGCGAGGTCGCGCACGATCGCGAACAGCCGCGCGCGGGCCGGGCCGTCGAGGACCGTGGGGTCCCGCCAGGCGGCCAGGAGCGCTTGCCGGGCCACGGTCTCGCCGCGGACCCGATCGCCGGTCAGCCGGGACGCGTACGCGAGCAGCGCCGCGCCGTGCTCCTCGAAGATCCGCCGGACCAGCACCTCGTCGGCGCGACCCCGGCGGCTCACTCCCCCACCCGCAGCACGGAGATGGTGTCGTCGGCGCCGTTGGAGACGTAGGCGAGCCGGCCGTCCGGCGCGACCGCCACCGTCCGCGGGCTGTGCCCGACCTTGACCGTGGCGGTGAGCCGGCCGGTGCGGCCGTCGAGCACCGACACCGTGTCCTCCCCCTCGTTCACCACGTAGGCGTGCTCGCCGTCGGCCGCGAACGCCACGCTCTGCGGCTGCTTGCCGACCTTGAACGGCCCGGTCCGCTTGAGCGTCACGGCGTCGATGAGGTTGGCCGCGTTCGCCTCGTAGCCGGCCACCACCACCCGCCGCCCGTCCGGCGAGACGGCGAGGCTGTGCGGCGCCCGGCTGACCGGGATCGCCTTGAGGAACTTGCCGCTCTTCATGTCGATGACCGCGACCGCGTTGGACTCGTGGTTGGCCGTGAAGGCACGCTGCAGGTCGCCGGAGAAGCCGACGGCGTGCGGGTTGGGCGGCACGACGATGCGCGAGTCCTCCTTGTTCTGCCCCGCGGTGTAGATCTCGACCCGGCCGCTGCTGTGGATCGGCACCCAGACCTTGCCGTCCGGCCCGACCGACAGCGCGAACGGCTGCAGCCCGGTCTTGAGGTAGTGGTCGGGCCGGCCGGCCACGGCGTCGACCACGGCCACGCCGCTGCCGGTCTTTTTGTCGTTCTCGTACATCGAGACATACACCTGCTTGCCGTCGCGGGAGACGGCGACGAACCGCGGGGTGTTCCGCAGCGTCACGCTGGTCACCTTGCGCGAGCCGGCGTCCACCACGGACAGCACCTTGGCGGCCTGATTCGCCACATACACGGTGGCGCTGTCGGGCGAGACGGCGACACCCTCGGGCTCGTTGCCGACCTTGATCGTGCCGATCACGGTGGGCTTGGCGAGGCTGGCGATCCGGTGGGCGAGCGCCTCGCGGGTCAGCGCCGGCGCCGGCGCGGGCGCGTCGCCGGCGGCGGCCGAGGCGAGCGGGAGGGCCGGCGCCGAGGCGAGCGGCGGTTCGGCGATCGCGTTCCCCGCATTGCCGCCGCTGCCCCGGTCACCGACCAGCGCCCAGGCGACGCCGGCGCCGCCCAGCAGCACCAGCGCGGTGAGCCCGGCGATCAGCGCCACCGCGCCGGCCCGGCTGCGGCGCTCGGGTGGCGGCGGCAGCACGGTGACCCGTGGCGGCCCGTACGTCGACAGGCCGTCGACCGCCCGCATCTGCGCCTCGACGCCCGTCCGGGTCATCGGCGCCGCGGCCATCGGCACCTGCCCGGTCACCCGCACCTCGGCCCAGCCGGCCGGCCCGCGCACGGTGACCGACCCGTCGAGCCACTCGGACCGCGGCTGCCAGAGCACGCGCAGCTGGTGGCCGGCGAGCATGGCGCGCAGCCCCGGCCCCGAGACGGTGACGGTGGCGGTCGCGGTGGCCAGCGGCGGCCCGTCGACCAGCACGTCGGCGACCACGCGCGGGGTGCCCGGCGCGACCTGTCCGAAGTCGACCCGGTCGGGGCGCAGGCGGATGGCGGTGCGCTCGAGAGCGGTGGCGGCCGCGGCCGAGACGCTGCGGCTGTCGTCCTGGGTCAGGCCCTCGAGGGCGCGGCGCGCGGCAACGGCGACCGCGAGATCGGGGCCGGCGGCGAGCCGGGCCAGCTCGTCCACCGCGGCGAGACGGGTCTCCCGGATCGGGCTGTCGATCTCGGTCAACACATGCGTCGGCAGGCCTAGATCACTCATCGTGTCCCCGCGATCATCATGTAGTGACGATGGGGATCAGCGTAATCTATTTCAGCAGCGCCGCGACCCCGTCGAGAAGCCGGGCCAACCCGAACTCGAAAGCCCGTGCCGGGTCGCTCGCCGCGTTGTACTCGGCGCCGGCGGCGGAACCGACCCGTGAGGCGGTGGGAGTCGCGGATGGATCCAGGACTTCCGCCAGGACCGGGGCGGCGCGCTCCCACCACTGCTCGTCGGTGAGGCCGGTGCGCTGGGCGACCAGGGTCGCCGCCACCGCGGTCCGCGCCGCCCCGTGCACATAGTCGGCGACCAACTGCACCACCAGGTCCATCTCGATGTCGGTCAGCCCGATCCCGTCGATCGCCCGCAGGTCGCGGTCGTACTTGGCGACCACGTGGGGACCGAGCGGCGGTCGGGCGGTGGCGACCTGCAACAGCCACGGGTGGCGCAGGTAGAGGGCGAAGTTGTCGCGGGCGACCCGCTCGAGCCGTTCGCGCCAGTCGTCGCCGTCCACCTCGCCGGAGGCCAGCACGGTGTCGAACATCAGGTCGATCAGCTCGGCCTTGCCCGGCACGTACGTGTAGAGCGACATCGGGCTCACCCCGAGCCGCTCGGCCACCTTGCGCATGGAGAGCGCGCCCAGCCCCTCGGCGTCGGCGATCGCGATGGCGGCCGCGGCCACCTCGGCCACGGTGAAACGCGGCTTGGGCCCGGGCCGGGAAACCGCGGAGCGCAGGCCCCAGAGCAGCTCGATGCTACGCCGCGGGTCGCCGCCGCCGGTGAAGTCGATGGTCACCCTTTACAGCGTACGGAGTCGGGCTATACTCGACGAACTCCGTACGCCGTAAGGAGATAGGTAATGATCTTCGCCGAGGGACTCACCAGGCGATTCGGCTCCACCACCGCGCTCGACGGGTTCGATCTCGAGGTCCCGGCCGGCACCATCCACGGGCTGCTCGGGCCCAACGGCGCCGGCAAGACCACCGCCGTCCGCATCCTCACCACGCTGCTGCGGCCCGACTCCGGCCGGGCCGAGGTCGCCGGCCACGACGTCGTGCGCCGGTCCGACCGGGTGCGCGCCCGGATCGGCCTGGTCGGCCAGCAGGCCGCGGTCGACGAGCAGCTCTCCGGCCGGCAGAACCTCGAGATGTTCGGCCGCCTGCACCACCTGGGCCGCGAACGGGCTCGCCGCCGCGCCGCCGAGCTGCTCGACCGCTTCGACCTCACCGACGCCGCCGACCGGTCCGCCGGGAAGTACTCGGGCGGCATGCGCCGGCGGCTCGACCTGGCGACCGGCCTGATCACCGATCCGGCCGTGCTCTTCCTCGACGAGCCCACCACCGGGCTCGACCCGCGCGCCCGCAACGAGGTGTGGCGCACCATCCGCGCGCTGGCCGCCGACGGGACGACGGTGCTGCTCACGACGCAGTACCTGGAGGAGGCCGACCAGCTCGCCGACGCGCTCGCCGTGATCGACCACGGCCGGGTGGTCGCGGCCGGCACCTCCGACGAGCTCAAGGGCCGGCTGGGCGACGACCATCTCGACGTCGTCGTGCGCGATCCGGCCCGGCTCGATCAGCTGGTCATGATCCTGCAGAAGATCGGCGAGCCCCGGACGGACCCCGACCGGCGGCTGGTCAGTGTTCCGGTGCGCGACCGGGTGGCGGCGCTGACCACGGTGGCCCACCAGATCAAGGAGCAGGGCATCGAGGCCGAGGACATCGGCGTGCGCCGGCCCACCCTCGACGAGGTGTTCCTGTCGCTGACGGAAAGGAGCGCGCCGTGACGGCGTACTGGATGATCTTGGACAGCTGGACCCTCACCCGCCGCACGCTGCTGCACTGGCGCAACCAACCGGCCCAGCTGCTTCTGGGTCTTTTCTTTCCGGTGATGGTGCTGCTGATGTTCGCCTACCTGTTCGGCGGCGCCATGATCGTGCCGGGCGGTGGCGACTACCGCGAGTTCCTGCTGCCCGGGATGTTCACGCTGACCATGGCGTTCGGGCTGGAGGGCACCTACACCGCGGTGGCCGCCGACGCGCAGCGCGGGGTGACCGACCGGTTCCGCACGATGCCGATCTCGGCCGCCTCGGTGGTGACCGGGCGCAGCGTGGCCGACATGCTCGACGCCGCGGTGGGGCTGGTCGCGCTGATCGCCTGCGGGCTCGCGATCGGCTGGCGCTGGCACCACGGCGCCGCCGACGCGCTGCTCGCGGTCGGCCTGTTGTTGCTGCTGCGGTATTCGCTGCTGTGGCTGGGCATCTGGCTGGCGCTGGCGGCCGGCAAGCCCGAGACGCTGATGGCGGTGCAGATCCTGGTGTGGCCGCTCGGCTTCCTCTCCAGCGTCTTCACCTCGCCCGACACGATGCCGGGCTGGCTCGGCACGATCGCCGGGTGGAACCCGCTGTCGGCGACCGCCGACGCCACCCGCCACCTGTTCGGCAACCCGGGCTCGGCCGGGCCGATCTGGCCGGCGGTCGTCTGGCCGATCGTCCTGCTCGCCGTCTTCGCGCCGCTGGCGATCCGTCGTTACCGGCGTCTGACCTGACCGTATTGCCAAGTCTCGCGAACCGGGAACCATGCGGCGGCTCCCCGCCAATTTTGTGAATCCGCTCCTACAGTCGAGAGATGCAGAGCGTCGGCGATCGTCCGGAGATGGCGGTGCTGCCGGCGGATGATGCTGTCAAATCGGGACAAAAGCCCAGAAATCCGGAGCTGCGCCGGAAGCTGCTGATCGCCGCGGTCGTGATCTGGGCCGCGGCGATCACCGCTGTGGTGATCTTCCGCGGCGGCGGCGACAAGGCGGCGCCCGCGGCGCGTCCGTCCGCCGAACCGTCCGCATCGGACGGCCCGCTGACGGCCGAGCAGATCTACCGGACCGTGCTGCCGTCCCTGGTTTCGATCCGCTCGACCGGCAAGGCGTCCTCGTCACCGGCCAGGAGCATGGCCGAGTCGGCGACCGGCACCGGCGTGATCGCGAACGCGGACGGCACCATCCTCACGGCCAACCACGTCATCGAGGGCGCCGCCGAGATCCAGGTGACCTACACCGACGGCACCACCTCGACGGCCGAGGTCCGCAGCGCCGACCCCCGGCAGGACATCGCCACGCTCACCCCAGCCGAGCTGCCCGAGACGCTGGTGCCGGCCGCCCTCGGCGGCGGGCTCGGCGTGGGCGACGACGTGGTGGCGATGGGCAACCCGCTCGGGCTGACCGCCAGCACCTCCCGCGGCATCGTCTCCGGCCTCGGCCGCGCGATGTCCCGCGAGGAGGGCGGCGACATCACCGGGCTGATCCAGTTCGACGCGGCGGTCAACCCGGGCTCCTCGGGCGGGCCGCTGATCAACGACCGCGCTCAGGTGGCCGGGATCGTGGTGGCGCTGGCCAACCCGACCGAGGCGGGCACCTTCATCGGCATCGGCTTCGCCGTACCCATCGGCGCGGCCCTCGGCGGCGGCCAGGGTGACGGCCGTACGCCTCCGCTCTAGCAAGGACGGTGGGATGAACTGGAGCGATGCCCCGGGCGCCACGGCCGGCCCGATCGAGAAGGTGCTCTACGAGGTCAAGAAGACCATCGTGGGCCAGGACGCCCTGCTCGAGCGGTTGGTCGTGGCGCTGCTGGCCCGCGGCCACATCCTGGTCGAGGGCGTGCCCGGCCTGGCCAAGACGCTCGCGGTGAAGTCGCTGGCCCAGGCCATCGGCGGCGCCTTCCACCGGGTGCAGTTCACCCCCGACCTGGTGCCGGCCGACATCGTCGGCACCCGCGTCTACCACCAGCCGACCGGCGAGTTCCAGGTGCAGCTCGGCCCGGTCTTCACCAACCTGCTGCTGGCCGACGAGATCAACCGGGCGCCGGCCAAGGTGCAGAGCGCGCTGCTCGAGGTCATGCAGGAGCGGCAGGTCACGATCGGCCGCGAGACCCACCCGGTGCCCGACCCGTTCCTGGTCATGGCGACGCAGAACCCGATCGAGAACGAGGGCGTCTATCCGCTCCCGGAGGCGCAGGTCGACCGCTTCATGATGAAGGTGCTGGTCGGCTACCCGAGCGTGACCGAGGAGTTCGTGGTGGTGGAGCGGGCGCTGACGCCGCCCGCGGCCATTCAGCGCATCATCGAACCGGAGACGTTGGTGGGGCTTCAGCAGGCAGCCGATCAGGTGTACGTCGACCCGTCGCTGATCGAGTTCGCGGTGCAGCTCGCCCACGCCAGCCGCGAGCCGGCCCGGGTCGGCCTCGGCGACCTCGCCCGTTACGTCACGTTCGGCGCCAGCCCCCGCTCGTCGATCAGCCTGGTGCTGGCCGCCCGCGCGCTCGCCTACCTGCGCGGCCGGGAGTACGTCGTGCCCGAGGACCTCAGCGACCTGGCCCTCGACGTGCTGCGGCACCGGCTGGTGCTCTCCTACGAGGCGCTCTCCGACGAGGTGACCCCCGACCTGATCCTCGCCAAGATCCTGGCGAATCTGCCGGTCCCGGAGCCGGCGGGCCGCGGGCGCTGATCATGGACACCGCGCCCGAGAAGCTGCTGCGCCGCCTGGAGTGGAAGCTCGGGCGACGCCTCGACGGGCGGATGCAGGGTGCGTACCGGACGGTCTGGCACGGCGCCGGCATCGACTTCACCGACCTGCGCGTGTATTCGACCGAGGACGACGTGCGGCACATCGACTGGAACGTCACGGCCCGGGTCGACGAGCCGTACGTCCGGCTGTACACCGAGGACCGCGAGCTGACCTGCTGGCTCGTCCTGGACCGGTCGGCCTCCATGCGCTTCGGCGGTCACGACGGCAAGGAGTCGGTGGCGGCCGAGCTGGCGATCAGCCTCGGCCGGCTGGTCTCGCGGGGCGGCAACCGGGTCGGCGCGATCCTCTTCGACAACGACGCGCAGCAGGTGATCCCGCCGCGCACCGGCCGCGACCAGATCCTCCGGATCACCCGTTCGTTGCTTCGGCCGCCCACGAGCCGCGCGAGATCGACGACCGATCTGTCCAAGATGTTTCGCCTGGCCGCGTCGACGACCATGCGCCGGCGCAGCCTCATCTTCGTCATGTCGGACTTCATCGGCGAACCGGGCTGGGAGCGGGAGCTGGCGCGGCTGACCCACCGGCACGAGGTCGTGGTGATCCGGGTGGTCGACCCGGCCGAGCTCGACCTGCCCGACCTCGGGGTGATCCTGGTCGAGGACGCCGAGACCGGCGAGCAGCTGCTGGTCGACACCGGCGATCCCCTGCTGCGCGGCCGGCTCGCCGCCGAGGTGGGCCGGCGCGAGGACGCGGTCGCCGAGGGCATGCGCAAGGCCGGCGTCGACGCGCACCGGATCACCACCGATCAGGATCTGCTGGCCGCCCTGGTCGGCATGGTCCAGCGGTCCGGGCGGGGGCGCCGGTGAGCTTCCTGCACCCCCTGCTGCTCGCGGTCGCCGTCGTGGTGACGGCGGCGGCGGTGGTCGGGTATGCCGAGGTGCAGAAGAGGCGCGCCGCCGCGATGGCTGCGGTCGGCTTCGCCCCTCATTCGCGCGGGTCCTCCGCGCCGTCCGGAGGACCAGGCGCCGGTAGCAGAGCCGGGTCGCGCCGGGCGTCGATCCGGCGCCATTTGCCGTACGTGCTGCTGCTCGCCGCCCTGCCGATCCTGATCGCCGGGCTGGCCCGGCCCGAGGCGAGGCTTGCCGTGCCGCGGGTCGCCGGCACCGTGCTGCTCGCCTTCGACATCTCCAACAGCATGAAGGCCACCGACGTCGCGCCGTCCCGACTGGCCGCCGCCCAGCGGGCCGCGGCGGCCTTCGTCGAGGAGCAGCCGGAATCGGTCGACGTCGGCGTCATCGTCTTCGGCGAGCAGGCGCTGCTCACCCAGGCGCCGACCGACGACCACGGCCTCGCGCTCGCCGCGATCAACCGGGCCGCCGCCAGCGGCGGCACCTCGCTCGGGCAGGCCATCCTGGTCGGGCTGGGCACGATCACCGGCAAGCCGGTCACGCTGCCGGCCGACGGCGCCGCGCCGGACACCGCCGCGCTCGGCTACTGGCCGTCGGCGACGATCGTGGTCTTCTCCGACGGGCAGGACACCGGCGGGCCGGACGCCGAGGCGGCGGCCGAGCTCGCGGCGGCGGCCGGGGTGCGCATCCAGACCGTCGGGGTCGGCACCGAGCGGGGTGGCGTCGTCGAGGTGGACGGATACCAGCTCGGCACCGCGCTGGACGAGACGCTGCTCACCGGCGTCGCGCAGGTCACCGGGGGCGCGTACCACCGGGCCGGCGACGCCGGGGCGCTCGCCGACTCGGCCAGGTCGATCGACCTGCGGCTGACCACCAAGAAGGAACCGGTCGAGCTGACCGCGCCGTTCGCCGGCGCCGCGCTCCTGCTGCTCGCGCTCGGCGCGTTCCTCGGCATCCGGTGGCACGGAAGGATCGTGTGATGTCGCTCAGCTGGCCATGGGCCCTGCTCGCGCTGCTCGTCGTTCCGTTGCTGCTGGTGGCCCGCTGGTGGATGAACCGGCGGCGCAAGCGCTCGGCGCTGACCGTGTCGAGCGTGGCGCTGATCCGGGCCGCGTTGCCCGGCCACACCTCGTGGAAGAGGCGGGTGCCGGTCTGGCTGTTCCTGGCCGGCCTGCTCGCGCTCGGCGCCGCCCTGACCCGGCCCGAGGCGACCGTCCAGGTGCCCTCCAACAACACCTCGATCCTGCTGGCCATCGACGTCTCCGGCTCGATGTGCAGCACCGACGTCGACCCCAACCGGCTGACGGTGGCGACCGAGGCGGCCCGCGACTTCATCAAGGAGCAGACCGACGGCACCCGGATCGGGCTGGTCGCGTTCTCCGGCATCGCCGGGCTGCTGGTCCCGCCGACCACCGAGAAGGACCAGCTGATCGACGCGATCGACACGCTCAAGACCGCCCGCGGCACCGCGATCGGCCAGGCGATCCTCACCGCGATCGACGCGATCGCCGAGCACAACCCGAACGTCGCCAAGACCGGCGTCGACCTCGGCGACGCCGCGCCCGGCACGTCCGGCGAGTACCAGCCCGACACCATCGTGGTGCTCACCGACGGCTCGAACACCACCGGCGTCGACCCGGTGACCGCCGCCGAGCAGGCCGCGGCCCGCCGGGTGCGGGTCTTCACGATCGGCTTCGGCACCACCGCGCCGACCCCGATGATCTGCACGCCCGACCAGGTCGGCGCCGACCAGTTCGGGATGGGCCGGGGCGGCTTCCCCGGCGGCTTCGGCGGGCGCGGCGCCGGCGGCCGCTACCAGGAGATCGACGAGGACGCGCTGCGGAAGGTCGCGGACACCACCGGCGGGCGCTACTTCCGGGCCGAGGACTCCGACCAGCTCGTCGGCGTGCTCAACGACCTGCCCCGCGAGATCGGCCTGCACAAGCAGCAGGCCGAGGTCACGGTCTGGTTCGTGCTGGCCGGCGTGCTGCTCGCCGGCACCGGCGTGTTCCTGTCGCTGTGGTGGAACCGCGGCCCGTCCCCGCGGCGGGGCGGGATCTGACTCCGGTCACAGATGGGCGGCCAGCTGGGCGCGTGCTTCGCAGCCCAGCTTCTGGAAGACGTGTGTGAGGTGGGTCTCGACGGTGCGCCGCGTGACGTAGAGCTGCTGGGCGATCTCCCGATTGCTCAGCCCGCTCGCGGCCATCGTCGCCACCCGGTGCTCGGCCGGGGTCAGCGCCACCGCCGTCCCGCGCGGCCGGGCGCCCAGCGCCCGCAGCTCGTCCTGGCATCGGCGGGCCAGCAGCCGCATGCCGCACCGCTCCGCCAGCACCATCGCCCGTCCGAGCGGCGCGCGGGCGGCCGCCCGGTGGTTGGCTCGGCGCAGCGCCGCGCCGAGGTCGACCAGGGTGCGGACGTACTCGAGACGGAAGGGTGAGTCGGCGAGCAGCGCCGCCGCCTCCTGCAGCGGGCCGATCGCCAGCTCGTGGTCGAGGGTCGCCGCCAGCGCCCGCAGGCCGCCGGCGCGCGGCGCCGGCAAACCCAGCTCCGAGGCCAGCGCGAGGTGCTCGGAAGCCAGCAACCGGGCGGCCTCGGTGTCGCCGAGGGCGACCAGCGCCCGGCAGTCGTCGACCCGCCACGCGGCCAGGCCGGGGTGCTGCACGTTCAGCTGCTTCCACGTCTCGGCCGCGGCCGTCAGGTCGGCGTGCGCGTCGGCCGGGCGGTGCTGGGCCAGCCGCAGCCGGGCCCGGCGTTCGAGCGTCAGCCCGGTCATGATCGTGCCGTCCGGCAGGACGCCGGCGGACTCCAGCACCGCCGATGCGTCGTTCAGCTCGTCCAGCTCGGTCAGCGCCTCGGCCAGCGGGAAGATCGACCAGAGCAGGGCGGCCGCGGGGCTGTTGAGCCGCTTGAAGTCGTAGGCGAGCCGGGCGTCGGCCTCGGCGTCGCGGATCCGGCCGGCCGCCAAGTGGGCCATCGCCCGCACGAAGCTGCCGTGGGCGAGCGCTATCCGCCAGCCGCGCGGGCGGGCGAGGTCGATGAGCGCCGTACACCTCTCCCGGGCCGCCTCGATCTCGCCGTAGAGGATGAGGGTGAACTTGGCGAACGTGGGCAGGATCGAGTCGGCGTCCTCGGCGGGGAACTCGGTGGCCAGCAGCGGCAGCACCTCGGCGGCGGGCCGGTTGTCGCAGAGCGCCGCCCAGGCGGCGCAGACCCGCCAGAGCGCGAGATCGGAGGCGTGCCGTATCAGGCCCTGCGCCTCGGCCACCCCGTCGGCCCGCATGCAGGCGAGGCCCGCCAACTCGGCCTGGAGCCGGCTCACGAGCTCGGGGTCGGACGAGGCGGCGCAGGCGAGGCCCCGCCGGCACACCCGCATCGCGTCCACGAAATAGCCGGCCAGGCCGAGCGCCCGCGCGCAGGAGAGCGCGATGCGCGACCGCTGCTCCGGGTCGACCGCCATCTCGACCGCCGAGTCGAGCAACCCGAGCGCTTCCGGTCCGACCTGCGCCGCGACCACCAGCCCGAGCCGGCACCGCACCTCCGCCTCGTCGGCGGGGTCGGGCGGCGGCTCGGCCAGCGCCCGCCGCAGGAAGGCGGCCGCGCTCTCCGGCGCGCCGCGGCGGCCGGCGCTGTCGGCCGCGGCGCGCAGCATCCGCACGGTCTCGACGTCGCGGGCCGGCTCGCTGCGCAGCAGGTGCAGCGCTACTGCCTCGGGGTCGGCGCGCTCGCGGCTCAGGATCGCGGCGGCCCGGCCGTGCCAGAGCGCGCGCTCGCCCGGCGGCAGGCCCTGATAGAGCGCGGCCGCCACCAGCGGGTGGGTCAGCTCGCGGTAGTTGAGCAGCCCGGCCGAGCGCAGCCGGTCGGCCAGCCGGGCGGCCTCGTCGGTGTCGAGCCCGGCGAGCTCGGCCGCTTGCCGCAGCGGCGCGCCCCGGCCGAGCACCGCGAAGGCGCGGGCCAGCGTTTCCGCCCCGGACGGCAGCCGGGACAGCTGCCGTTCGATGGCCCGGCCGACCTGCTCGGGGCCGAACGAGCTGAGCCGGGCCGCGGTCTCGGGTGTGGGCGGGACCCGCTCGGAATGCAAATGGTCGATGAGCGCACCCAGCAGGAACGGGTTGCCGGCCGTGGCCGCGTGGCAGGCCTCGGCGAAACCCGGCGCGGCGCCCGGCAGCCGCGACTCGACCACCGCCTCCACCGCGGCCGGCCCGAGCGGCGTGGGCCGCACCGGCGGCTCGGCCGCCGCCGCCAGCAGGTCGGCCAGCAGGCCCGGCGACCCGGGCGGCTCGCCGGTGCGCACCGCGCAGAGGATGCCGAGGCGCAGGTCGGCGATCTGGCGCACGAGCTGGAGGAGCCAGCGCAGCGACGGCGCGTCGGCCCAGTGCACGTCGTCGACGACCAGCAGCGCCGGCCCGCGCTCGGCCAGCCCGCAGGCCAGCCACACCAGGCCGTGGGCCGCCGCGTGCATCGCCTCGCCGTCCAGCGCGGGCTCGACCCCGTCGGCGTCCAGCGCCCGCCGGGCCAGCGCGGCCGCGCCCACGGCCAGCCCGTCCCACTCAGGGCCCCGGCGCAGCGGCGCGAACAGCTGCCGGGCGATGCCCCAGCCGGCGTCGTGCTCGAGCGGGCCGCCCGACGCCCGCAGCACACACACCCCGGCCGCGGCCGCCGCCTGCGCGGCCGCCGCGAGCAGGCTCGACTTGCCGATGCCGGCCGGGCCCTCGACGAGGATCAGCCGCCCGGTGCCGGCGCGCACGGCACCGAGCCGCGAGTCGAGGGCGGCCATCTCGGCGTCCCGCTGGAGCAGCACGCGAGGCATGCCCTGACGGTAGGCCCGCGGCGCCGACCACGAAACCTCGTGGTCGGATCCACGATTCAGCTTCGTCGCATCCCGGCCAGCATCGAGGCATGGATACCTCCGCCTCTACCTCTACCTCTACCTCATACTCATACTCGTTCCGCCGCACCTCGGACGAATACTCGCTCCGCCGCACTCCGGACGAATACCGGCGGCTGCGGACGCAGGCCCGCGTGTGGGAGGCCGCGACCGGCCGCCTGCTGGACCGGATCGGGCTCGCCGCGGGCGCCCGCTGCCTGGACGCCGGGTGCGGTCCGGGCGAGACGATGCGCCTGATGGCCCTGCGGGTGGGCCCGGCCGGCCGGGTCATCGGGATCGACGTGGACGCCGCGCTGGCCGCCGACGCGCAGCACATGCTGCACGAGTCCGGCCACCGCCAGTGCCGGGCCATCGCGCACGACCTGACCGCGTACGAGTCGGTGCCCGGCGGCCCGTACGACCTCGTCTTCGCCCGCCTGCTGCTGTTCCACCTGCCGGAGCGGGTCGCGGTGCTGCGCCGGCTGTGGAACGCGGTCGCGCCCGGCGGCCACCTGCTGGTGCAGGACTACGACCTGAGCACGGTCGCCACGCTGCCGCCGTCGCCGGCCCTCGACGAGGCGGGCCGGCTGATCTTCGGCACGTTCGGGGCGGCCGGCTGCGACATCCGGGCCGGCACCGCGCTGCCGACGCTGTTCGCCCAGGCCGGCGTGGGCACGCCGGACGGCACCGACGTGTCCGGCCGGGTCGAGGCGTTCGGCGCGGGCCGCCGGATGGTCGACAGCGTGCTGCGCAGTCTGGTGCCGGCCGCGCTCGGGCACGGCGTCGCGACCGCCCGCGAGATGGAGTCGGCGATGGCGGACCTGGAGGCGGACGCGACCCGCAACCCGGACCGGCCGATGCTGTGGCCCCTCATGATCGGCGCCTGGAAGAAGCGATGAACGCCCTCGACGCCACCCGGATCCGCGCGCATTTCGACTTCCCCGCGGCCGGACGGGTGGTCACCAACAACGCGGCGAGCACGCAGCCGCCGCGCGAGCTCATCGGCCTGCTGCGCGACCTGACCCCGTGGTACGAGAACGTGCACCGGGGTCAGTCCACCGCCTCCCGCCGCACCACCGCGATGTTCGAGGCGTCCTTCGACACGATCGCGGCCTGGCTCAACGCGCCCGGCCGCGGTTGCGTGGCGACCTACCGCAACACCACCGAGGCGATCAACGCGGTGATGTACTCGCTGCTCACCGAGTTCCGCGACGGCGACAACGTGGTCACCACCATGCTCGAGCACAACTCCAACTACGTGCCCTGGCACGCTCTCTGCCGCGAGATCCTGCCGCGCCTCGGCCGCCGGGTGGAGTGCCGCCTGGCCCGCTTCGACGCCGACGGCCAGCTCGACCTCGACCACCTGGCGTCCCTCGTGGACGGACGCACCAAGCTGGTCTGCTGCACCGGCGCGTCCAACTTCTCCGGCACCAAGCCCGACTTGTCGAAGTTGAGGGAGATAGCCGATGCGTCGGGCTACGCCCAGCCCACCGGCGAAACCCGCGCACTGCTGCTGGTCGACGCCGCCCAGCTCGCACCCACCAGCGCGATCGACGTCCGGGCCCTCGACGTCGACTACCTGGCGTTCTCGTTCCACAAGATGCTGGCGCCCTTCGGCGTAGGGGTCCTCTACGCCAAGCAACACCTCCTCGACCACGCCCTCCCATTCCTCTACGGCGGCGACATGATCGCCGAGGGCCGCGTCACCCCCGAGACGGTCGCCTGGAACGACCTGCCCTGGAAGTACACGGCCGGCACCCCCAACATCCTCGGCACGATCGCCTCGGCGCAGGCCCTGCGCCTGCTGCTCGACCTCGTCTTGCCGACCGCGTTCTTCGGCGGCACGGGCCCGCTGCCGCGCGTAGCGATCGAGGAGGTCATGGCCCGCGTGGGCCGGCACACCGCGAACCTGACGGCCCGCTGCATGGCCGGCCTCGCCGAGATCAACGGCCTTCAGATGTACGGCCCGGAGCACCGCACCCCGCTCGTGTCGTTCAACCTCGGGGGCGTCAGCCCGTTCGCCGTGGCGGAGGCGCTGGACCGCCGGGGCGTCGAGGCCCGCGCCGGCTGCCATTGCGCCACCCTGGCCCACCACGCGCTCGGCCTGGACCCGCCGGCGAGTTGCCGGTTGAGCTTCGCCCTCTACAACACCACCGACGACGTCGACCGCGCGGTCGAGGCGGTTCGCGAGATCGCCGCCAGCCGCCGCCTGGTCGGTTAGGACACGACGGCGACGGCGTCGATCTCGACCAGGAAGCCCGGGGCCAGCCCCGCGACGACGTGGACGGTGATCGCCGGCGGCGGGTCGGCGGGGTTCCACACCTTCTGGAAGGCGGCCACCCCCTCGTCGAAGCTCTGGCCGTCGGGCGTCGCGATGCGCCAATGCACCACGTTCGCCAGCGTGCCGCCCTCACTGCGCACAATCGTCTCGATGTTGCGGAAGGCCTGGGCGGCCTGCTCGCCGAGCGTCGGGCCCACGAGCTTGCCGTCGGGCCCGACGCCGTTCTGCCCGCCGATGTAGATGGTCTTGGCCGGCTGCTCGACCACCACGGCCTGACTGAACGCCGGGCTGCGGTGGAGTCCCTCGGGGTTGATGTGTCGCACGGGCATGGCATTGCCTCCGATCAGCATGACACCGGTTATAGAGGTTTCTGTGACACCAGTTATAGTGGTGTCATGCGAGCGAGCGCAACCGGAAGGCTTCTGGTCGACCCCAAGGGAGGGTCGTTCTGGTTCGACGCGGGCGCGGTCTGTCTCGACTTCGCCCACACCGGCGGCGAGGGCCAATATGCGAGGTTCGAGACTCTCCGCGAGCCGAGCGCCCTCGCGTCGTGGCTGGCCGAGCCGCCATTGTCGGCCGCGATGACGGCCCCGGTGACGGCCGACGACCTCACCGCGGCCAAGGCCCTCCGCCAGGCGATCTGGGAGGCGGCCCACGCCCAGGCGGCCGGGCGCCCCCTGCCGGCCGCCGCGATCGCCACCATCAACCATGCCGCGGCCGCCGCGCCGTTGATCCCCGAGCTCGCCTTCGCCGGCGCCACAGACGACCCCGACCGGGCGGCCACCCTCGGTGCCGGCGACCTGGTCTTCGCGCGGTGGGCGGCGCCGGTGGGGGTGACGCAGGCGATGTCGACGCTCGCCCGCGAGATGATCGAGTTGCTGACCGGGCCACTGGCGGGGCGCATTCGGGAGTGCGCGAGCGACAACTGCCCGATGGTGTTCGTCGATTCTTCGCGCCCGGGGGCCCGGCGCTGGTGCTCGATGGAGCGCTGCGGCAACCGGCACAAGCTCCGGGCGCTGCGCGAGCGCCGCGCCGCGGATCGATGACCGCAGCTCGAGAGTCTGCCGGGGCATCGTGAGCGGCGCGACGATCAGCCTTCCACCGGTTTGATCCGATCGCGGGCGTCCCGCGTATGGTCACCTACCAGCCCCGTCCCCTCGAAGCCCAGGCGCACATGACCGACCCGTACGACGACGCCGCTGAACGGCCCGACCCGGTCCTGGTCCGGCCCTACATCGGTCCCCTCCCTGACCAGCCGGCCCGCGATCCCGGCGACGCGCCGACCGTGGTGGTGCCGGTGATCGTCGACGAGACTTCGGCCGAACCCGCACCGGCGTCGCGTCGCTCGCGGCGTGGGCGCGGACTTGTCCTGCGCCTGCTGGCGCTGGCCGGCGGCGTGGCCGTGGCGCTCGCGGTGGCGGGCTGGCTGATCCTGTCGCCGCCCGACGACGAGACGCAGCCCGGCGCCGCTCTGCCGCACTTCAAGGCCACGCTGCCGGCCGACCCCGCCGACGCGCCGGCCCGTGCCTCGGCCTCGCACCGGCCGTCGCCGTCGCCCAGTTCCTCGAGTCCGTCGCCGTCGGCCTCGGCCTCGGGCGCGGTAAGCGCCTCGGCCAAGTCACCCTCGGCCGGAGCGACCGCGACGCTGGCGCCGCCGCCCGCCTCGGATCGCACCGGTTCGGTACGCGCCGCGAGCGGCCGGTGCCTGGCCATGGGCGGCCTGCTCGGCCTGGACGGGAGCCCGGTGCAGGTGACGGGCTGCGCCGACCTGCCGGTCCAGAAGTTCACGCTGGCCGCCGACGGCACGCTGCGGGTGTCGGGGCGTTGCGCCCAGGCCTCGGGCGAAGGCACCGTCCACATCGAGCAGTGCGGCGACGCGGCTTCGGCCCAGTGGCGGGCCGGGCCGGCGAGCTCCCTGGTCAACCCGTCGACGGGCCAGTGTCTGACCGACCCGGGCCGGGCGGGCGCGACAGCGCGCGTGGCGTCGTGCACGGGCGACTCCGGCCAGAGCTGGTCGCTCCCCTAGACGAGTGATGACTGGGTTGAGCTGGGTCAGTGGTCGTAGGCGATCAGGCTGCGGGTGACCGGTTGGCCGGTTTTGTGGTTGTGCCAGATCGCGGCGGTCATGGCGAGTAGGCGTTGGGCGAT
>NZ_JBHTBJ010000016.1:0-162022 GCF_042664765.1 Paractinoplanes rhizophilus
CGTGTGGGTGATCTTGTGGTGAGAACTACCTACCGAGGGCCCCACGTCCGATTCCAGCACCGCCGGATTCGACACCCTTCGTCCGTGTCGTACCAATCAATACTTATGCGTCGCTGAGATCAGCTCATTTGCCGCACATTCGTCAACGCTTTTCCGAGGCGACTCGCCGCGGCGTTCCCCAGGCGCGGGCCACCACGTCCCGCGCCGGTGTTCGTTTGCGCGGGCTACGCCCCGCCCGGGCCGTGGCGGGATGAAGTCCGCCAGCGACCTCACGGCCGACTGCGCGCGAGCCGGGACCCGCCGATAATGTTGGTGTGCGCCAGGTGCTATGTCCTGTGCTCGTAGGGCGGGACGATGAGTTTCAGGTCCTGCTCGATGGGCTCGACCGCGCCGCCGAGGGCGACGGTGGCGCCTTCGTCGTGACCGGTGAGGCCGGAGTCGGCAAGTCCCGGCTGGTGCGCGAAGTGGCGCAGGTGGCCGCCGCTCGCGGGCTTCCGGTTCTTACCGGCCGGGCCGTAGCCGGTGGGGCCGCGTTGCCGTTCCGGCCGCTGGCCGAGGCCGTGATGGGCTGGCTGCGCCGATCCGGCGGGCAGGATCTGGCGGAGCTGCGATCGATTCGCCCCGCGCTCGGCCCGCTGGTGCCGGAGTGGCTTCCCGCTGAGCCGATCCCTGGCGGGAGGTCCCCGGTGGTGATCGGCGAAGCGCTGTTGCGTCTGCTCCGCTTCGTCGGCGAGGAGCGAGGGTGTCTGCTCGTCCTCGAGGACCTGCATTGGACCGACAGCGAGTCGCTGTCGATTCTGGAGTATCTGGCGGACAACCTGGCCACGGAAGGCCTCGTCTGTCTGGCCACCCTCCGTGCGGAGGAGGGCGGCGCGGGGCGGAATCTGGTCGACTCGCTGGTCGGGCGTCGCGCGGCGCGGGCGGTCGAGCTGGCGCGACTGGATGACGAGGCGACCCTCGACTTGGCTCGGGCCTGCCTGTCCACCCCGGCGTTGCCGGCTGCGGTCGAGACCTTCCTCGGCGCGCACGCCGACGGCCTGCCCTTTCTGATCGAGGAGCTGCTCGCCGGACTGGTGGCCCGTGGAGCGCTGGTCGAGCACGACGGCCACTGGACTACACGTGGCCCGCTGGACCGGCGGGTACCGCCCACGTTCGCCGACGCAGTCGGCCGGCGGATGGCCGCCCTGCCACCGTACGCCCGCAGCGTGCTGCACGCCGCCGCATTGCTCGGCCGGCGCTTCGAGTGGTCGCTGCTACCGACCGTCACCGGGCTGGACCACGCTGAGGTGGTGACCGCCCTGCGCCGGTCGGTCGAGGCGCAGCTGGTGACCGCCGAGGACGACGACTTCCGGTTCCGGCATGCGCTGACCCGCGAGACGGTGCTGGGCGACATGGTCGCGCCGGAACGAGCGGACCTCGCCGGGCGGCTGTTGCAGGCGGTGGACCAGGCTCACCCGGACCTGGCGGGAGCGTGGTGTGAGCTGGCGGCCGACCTCGCCGAGGCGGCCGGCGACCGGACCCGGGCCGCGCGATTGTGTTTGACGGCCGGACGGCGGGCCGTCACCGCAGGCGCCCTGGCCACGGCGCAGGAGACGCTGCACCGGGCTCGACGGCTCGCGTCCGGCGACCCGGCGCTGGCGGCGCCCATCGACATCGCGCTCACCGACGCGCTGGCTCAGTCCGGCCAGGTGGATCAGGCGTTCGAGCTGGGCAAGACGCTGCTGGCCGGACTGGATGCGGCATCACGCCACCTGCCGGTCCGCGCCGACCTGCACCTACGGCTGGCCCGCGCCGCGGTGGCCGCCGGCCGCTGGCGGGTCGCCGCGGATCATCTGGCGGCCATCCCGGACGTGCCCGCCGATCAGCGGGCCGGGACGGCGGCCGTCGTCGATGCGCTCGGCGCCCAGGTCGCCCTGGGGCAGGCTCGGCTGGGCGAGGCCGACCGGCTGGCCTCGGCCGCGCTGAGCGTGGCGGAGCGGAACGGGCTGCCTGCGGTCGCATGTGAGGCGCTGGAGGTGCGCGGCCGGGTCGCCCGCCAGCGGGACCTGCCGGCGGCGGAGGCGGCGTTCGCCCGCGAGCTTGCCGTCGCCACCGCCCACGGTCTTCAGTTGTGGCGACTGCGTGCGCTGCACGAACTCGGTACGGTCGACCAACTGCGCACCGAGAGCGTCGACCGGCTCCGGCAGGCACGCCAGCTGGCGGTCGAGGTCGGCGCTCTGGCGCTGGTGGCCACTCTGGACCTGCAGATCGCCGCCGGGCTGGTCAAGCAGTTCCGGCCCGAGGAGGGGCTGGCGTCCGCGCGTGACAGCGCCGGGATGTCCCGGCGGCTTCGGCTGGCCACCCTGCCGATGGCGCTGATCCTGCAGTCCGCGGCGTACGCCCAATTGGGTCGCACCGGCGACATGGAGGCCGGCCTGCGGGAGGCATTGACCCTGGCCCCCGACGACCTGGACGTACACGGCAGCGCCTGGGGCCATTGCCGGGCAACTGCCTCGTTGCTGGCGGAGAACCGCGCGCGGGCACTGACCGAGATGGCCACCGGTGCCCGGCTGCTGCAACGGTCACCGGCCACCATCGCCCCGCCGTTCCTCGGCTTGCGGGTGCTGCTGCTGGCGGTCTCCGATGACGACGACGCCGCCCGGGCGGAGACCGATCGGGTGCGCGAGTCCGGCGCGACCCGGCACCGGGTGGTGGCCACGCTGCTCGGCTACGCCGAGGCGGTCCTGCTCGGCCGGACCGGACACCACGCGGCGGCCACGGCCGCGTTCGCCGCCGCCGACGGGGAGATGGGTCCGCTGGTCGCCTGGTACCGGCAGTACGCCCGTCGATCGGTCGCCGAGGCGGCGCTGGCCGACGGCTGGGGTGACCCGGTGCCCTGGCTGCGGGAGGCGGCCGCCTACTTCGCCGCCCGCGGCGATCAGGTGGTCGCGGCCGCGTGCCGTGAGCTGTTGCGCCGGGTCGGAATTCCGGTTCCCCGGCCCGGCCGGGGCGACCCGAGGGTGCCGGCGAAGCTTCGGGCGCTGGGCGTGACCAGCCGAGAGGCCGAGGTGCTGGCGTTGCTCGCCGAGGGCCTGACCAACCAGGAGGTCGGCGCACGCCTGCACGTCTCGCCCCGCACGGTCGAGAAGCACGTGGCCGGTCTGCTCGCCAAAACAGGCTGCCGGCGGCGCGCCCAGTTGGCTGGGTATTCCGCGCGGTTGTCTCCGTAGCCGGGCGGCCACGGAACGGGTGATCCTCCCGACGCGGGCCGGGCCGGGCGGCAGCGAACATCGGACTACCGCGTCGCCCCGACCACTGGAGGAGTTCCGATGACCACGTTTCCCGCCGCTGTGCACCACGTGGCGCTCACCGTCACCGACCTGGCCGTGAGCCGGCCCTGGTACCGGCGGCTGCTGGGCACCGAGCCCGTCATCGACGAGGATGTCCCGGCGCTCCCCGGCCACCACAAGGGCTTCCACCACACCGTGTTCGTGTTGCCGAGCGGCGACGTCCTCGCCCTGCACACCCACGCCGCCACGGACGGCTCCGATCGGTTCGACGAATACCGTCCCGGCCTCGACCACATCGGCTTCCGCTGTCGTGATCGCGACGAGCTGGACCAGCTCGAGGCACATTTGGACGGACTCGGCCTGCCGCACGGCGGCATCGCCGAGGACGGCCTCGGTGCGGGTCTGTCGTTCCGCGACCCCGACGACATCGCCCTGGAGTTCTGGGCTCCCCGCACGCCGGAGGAGGCGGCCCGGTGAAGTCGGTTATCGATGCCGTCCTGCTGGCGGCCGTGACCAGCGGCGCGGTCCCGGCCGTGGTTGCGTTGGCCGCCGATGGGAACGGCGAGATCTACGAGGGGGCGGCCGGGCCCCGGGCGGCGGGCGGCAGCGACCCGGTCACCGCCGACAGCATCTTCCGGATCGCGTCCATGACCAAGGTGATCTGCACCGTGGCCGCCCTTCAGCAGCGGCAACGCGGCACCCTCGACTTCGACGCACCGGTCGAGGCCTATTGCCCTGAGTTCGCCGGCGTACCGGTGCTCGACGGCTTCCAGAACGGTGAACCAGTCCTGCGGGCGCCCGCAACGCGCGCGACGGTCAGGCAGTTGGTCACGCACACCACGGGCCTGACGTACGGGTTCTGGAACGCCGCCATCAACCGCTGGCAGAAGGCCACCGGCGGCGGCGACGTCTTCACCACCCCGATGGTCGCCGACCCGGGCACCCGGTTCGAATACGGCATCAACACCGACTGGCTCGGCAAGGTCGTGGAAGCCGCCGCCGGCCAGTCTTTGGACGACTACCTGACCGAGCACGTCTTCACGCCGCTCGACATGAAGTCCACGACCTTCGTCCGTACCGAAGACCAGCGACTACGCACCGTGCCCGTGCACGACAGGACGCCCGGTGGCGGCTGGGTCGCCACCGACATCGACTGGGATCCACGGCCCGGGTACTGGTCGGGCGGCCACGGCCTCTACTCCACGCCCCGCGACTTCCTGCAGGTACAGCGCATGCTGCTCGGCGAAGGGTCCCTGGCGGGCGCGGCGGTTCTCTCACCGTCATCGGTACGGGAGGCGTTCACCAACCAGATCGGCGACCTCTGGTTCCCGGCCGTGATCCGTACCGCCGACCCGGTGGCGAGTTGCGACTACCTCGCCGGTCCGGGCCTGAAGTGGGGCTGGGGGCTGCAGTTGACCACCGAGGACCGGCCGGGCCTGCGGTCCGCCGGCAGTGGCGGCTGGGCCGGCATGTTCAACACCTACTTCTGGGTGGACCCGGCCGCCGGGATCACCGGAGCCGTCTACACGCAGTCCCGGCCGTTCCTCGACCCGGACGTGCTGCGGACGTACGCCGACATCGAGCGGGCGCTGTACGCGTCGCACCGCTGAGGAGAAGTCATGGACCCGAAAGCGTACGAGCGCTACCTCGTACCCGTGCTGTTCGCACCGCTGGCCGAGGCACTGCTCGCGGCCGCCGGCCCGGTACCGGGCCGGCGGGTCCTCGACGTGGCGTGCGGCACCGGCATCGTCGCGCGTAGTGCCGCCGCCACCGCCGCCGCCACGACCGGCCTGGACAAGAACCCGGCCATGCTGGAACTGGCGGCGTGCCTGGACTCCCGGGTGCGCTGGGTGCCGGGCGACGCGGCCGCGCTGCCGTTCGCCGACCACAGCTTCGATGTGGCGTTCTGCCAACAGGGCCTGCAGTTCGCGACCGATCCGGCCGCCGCGCTGCGCGAGCTGTGCCGGGTCCTCGCGCCGGGTGGCCGGCTCACGCTCGCCCTGTGGTGCGACATCTCCCGCTCACCCGGCTTCGCCGCACTCGCGACCGTCCTGGACCGGCACGGCGGGCCCGGCGACCTGATGCGCGCGCCGTTCCGGCTGAGTGACCCCCGCCGTGTCCGCGCGCTGCTCACGGCTAGTGGCTTCGCGCCCGGCCGCCGTACCACCTGCGTGATCAGTGCTCGATTCCCATCCGTGGCGGAATTCTTCGCCCAGCAGGCCGCCGCCTCCCCGCTTGCCCCAGCGTTGCGTCAGCTGAGTCTCCGAACCCGTCAAGCCATGATCGGCGATCTCGAGGAGACCCTGGCCGACCGCCTCGACGACGACGGCCTGCTGTTCCCGGCCGAGAGCCATCTCGTCACCGCTGCCCGTCCCGTCAGGTAGCCTGCAGCCGGGCGAGCCGCTTCGGCGGCGTGCGGGCTCCGGCAAGACGGCCGGCGGCGGCGGATCCAGCACCCGCGGACGGACATCCCGAAACAGCCGAGCATCAACAGTCCCACACGTGGGAAGGTTGGGCTCAATTGTGGGACACAAGAAGGCCGTGACCCACGTCCTACCTGGTCACGGCCTTCTGGTTTGCGCGCCCGAAGGGACTCGAACACCCTCGTCCCGCTGGCGCTCGACCAGGTCGAGCAGGATCCGCTTGCCGAGGGTGACTTCTATCCGGGAGACCTCCTGGACGCCTTGATCCGGCGCGTGCCCGACTCTTACTGGGCAGGCGCACGAAGATCAACGTACGCGCGTGCGCACCGTGGCCCAGGCTCTGGACCCGGAGGAGACCTTCGACGTTCTCTACAACCGCGCCACCGAATTCCTCCGTCGATAGCGTCGCGCGAAGAGCCGCCGACCCCGACCGAGAAGCTACCGGGCGACATCCCTCCAACGGTGCTGATGCTCAGTCGATATCTGGAGAGGTCGTCAGCAGCCAGGCGATCAGTTGGGGGCCGGCCGGGTCGGGTTCGTACTCGCCGGTGGCCCGGTCGAGGGTGTGCCGGTGCACGGTAGTGATACTGTCGCGCTCGATGACCCAATAGCGGGGGATGCCGGCCTTGGCGTACTCAGCCTTCTTGATGACTCGGTCCACGATTTCGGCGCCCTTGGAAACCACCTCGATGGCGAGCAGCAGCCCGTCCGTTCCGGCATAGCTGGACCGGGTGGGACGCGGGGGTAGACCCTTCGCCCACACCGTCAGATCCGGAACGCGTCCGCCGCCGACATCGATGCCGCAATCCGCGACCACTTGTTCGCCTCCGTAGCCGTTGGTCAAGAACCAGGCGAACAAGCGGGATACCAGCAGGGCGCGATCAGCATCCGCGGGAGGTTCGACCGTTAGCACTCCCTCGGGGCTGAGCTCGTAGCGATGGTTCTCATCGGCCGCCGCCATGGCCGCGAGATCATCCAGCGTGATCTGCGTCGGCATGTGTGCGCCCACGGCTTCGGCGCTCATGTGGCACTTCCTGGTTTGTCCGAGCCAGAAGGACCGCGAAGATCGAACAGGTACGCCGGCGCGGCGGAGTGCCGCTGGTCACCACGTCGAGAATTCATTAGTGCGCATCCTGCGCCGGTCATCCGGGCCACCTCCTGCATCGATCCGAGGTTCACGAGGAGCCCAAGATCGGGCTACTCCTGACGAGCGAGGAGCTCGTCGCGCCACCGCGCAAAGCGCTCCCGCATCGCGGCGATGTGGTCCGGGTCGGCGCCGTAAGCGATGAAGCGCCGATCCGGGTATCGCGGCAGCATCTCGAAAAGTTCAGCGAGGACTGTGCGGTCGAAGCCCGCATCTGCCTGCTCCGCAAGGTCGAGGAGCTGCTCGCGCGTGAAACGGCCGGACACTACGGCTGCGTCGACATCCAGGAAGTCACGCGGCTCTGCCCGGGTAAACAAGGCTGACATCTTCCCAGCGACGACGTCGTCGACGTGCAGAACCGGACCGACGTCCATGATCACCGGTGGCAATGCGCGCCAGTTTGCGGCCAACTCGACCTTGTAGGGCTTTTCCGGCAAGGCTTGGTCGGTTACTGCGAGCCGGGCGAAGGTGTCGAACTGCTGCGTCACAGCAACGGCATAACCAGCAGCGCGGTACGCGTCAACCACTGCGTCGACGGCCGCCGCGAAGTCGTCGCGGCGTTCCCAAGCGGTGAACAGATCGATGTCCTCGCTCGGACGATCGAGGATGCCGTGAGCCTGGACGGCGTAGCCGCCGGCCAGGGCGAAGCCATACCGACCGGCTACCCGAAGCCCGAGTTCCGCCAGCTTGAGCAGGCCGGGATCCACGCTAGCCGGCCAGCGCCCGAGGTGGCGCGGCCAGTTCCGGGAAGCGTGACTGCCACAGCGCCCGTAAGCGGGCAGGGAGCCAGAGGTTCGGCCACAACCGTCGCAGGAGATCACCGTCGAGCCATCGACTCAAGTCTTCTGCGGTTGCCGCCTGGTTCAGAACGGTCTGATACATGAGCTGGAGGTCCCCGGCGTCGTCCAGGTCGTAGGTGGCATCGCCGGACCAGTCCAACGAACGGTCGAGGGTCACCATCCCACCGCGAGGGCCGCGCAAATCGCTCAACCTCGCCGGCACGGCATAGTGCCGCTGATCGGCGTATCGCGAACCCGACGGTGCCCGCTCTGCCCGCGTCATCGTTCCCACCTCCTGCACCGATCGTAGATTCGAGAACAGCCGGGAGCTATCGAGAAGCGCCACGCGCCGGGCCTCCCTATCCGCGGGAGGTCCGGCGACGCTGCCACAGCGGGCCCCGACTCGCGAACCATTCGCCACGATGCCGACCGGGATCCCGGTCGGGTGCACGAACAGTCGCTCCACTCTCCGGAACGGTCAAGTCGTTCGCGGGCCGCGCTCTCAAGGACGTATAAGGCCTGGTCAGCACCAGTCCGGACAGCGCCCCGGAGCACCATCGGAGCACCACACGCCAAAGGCCGGGAAACACGCCATCAAAACCGGGAACGAGAAAGGCCGCCACCCACGTTTCCGCTGGTGACGGCCTTCTGATCTGGCGCGCCCGAAGGGACTCGAACCCCTAACCTTCTGATCCGTAGTCAGATGCTCTATCCATTGAGCTACGGGCGCTCAGTGCTCCGCCAGCATACACACCGGCCTTACACGCGGAGACTCCGGGATTCGAACCCGGGAGGGGCTTTAAAACCCCAACCGCATTAGCAGTGCGGCGCCATAGACCAGACTAGGCGAAGTCTCCACGGCAGCCCGCAAGCTGCCGACGCTTGAGGATACCGGACCCGGTCAGGGCCACACAAAGAGGTTGGCCCCCTCGCGCGCGGCAACTGATTCGAGCAGGTGAAACGCCGGTTATGCGACTAGGCTGCCACCCCATGGAGGAGAAGCCGCCCACCGAGCGTCGCGGTCGTTCCGCGCGGCCCGCGTTCAGCGCGCCCGCGCCGCCCAAAGCGGAGGAAAAGCCGCCTGCTCCGGCGCCGCGCCGTGCCGCCAAGGCGGCGCCGGCGGTCATGTTTCAGGCGCCCATTGCCGAGAATCACCCCGACGAGGGTCCGGCATCTGCCGAAGTTTCCGGCCGTTCTCCGCAAAAACGACCATCCCGTACGCCTCGGCGCTCAGCGGACGAGTCTCCCCGCAAGGCGGCGCCCCGCAAGGCACGGCCGACGCCCGAGGGCCCGGAGATCCCCGCCCAGGCCACCGCCGGCCAAGCGGCCGAGCGAGTCCCCGCGAAAGACCCCGAGCCCACCCCGACAGCCGACAAGACGCCAGCAGCCAACACGGCACCGCCAGCGGAAGAGGCGCCGGCAGCCCAGGGCGCGTCAGCGGCCAAGAAGGCCCCGGCAGCCGACCAGCCCGCAAAGCCGGCCAAGCGCCCCCCGGCCAAGAAGGCGATCCCGGCCAAGAAGGCGGCCCCCGCTAAGAAGGCGGCCCTCGCTAAGAAGGCAGCCCCGGCCGAGAGGGCAGCCTCCGCCGAGAACGCCACAGCCACAAAGCCGCTCGAGACCGCCGTCGCCCCGACGAAGGCCGCACCGGCGAAGAAAGTCACCCCCGCCACTCCGCAAACCGCTCAGCCGGCACGGAACCGGATCGAAGAGCCGCAAACATCCGATCCCTGGTCCAGACTGATAGCCGACCCGGGCCACGCCCCCGAGCTCCTCGCCTTGGCCGCGGTCCAAACCATCGGGCCGAGGGCGCAGTCCTGGGCGGCCAAGACCCGGGACGCCTACCCCACCGCGTCCGCCCAAGCCCTGGCCCGGCTGGCGAAACAGCAGTTCACCCGCTTCGGCGGCCTCGGGAGCGTCTTCGGCGCGGTGGCCGGGACGTACGCCCCGATCACCCTGCTGGGCACCGCCGCGATCACGCACGCCGAGCTGATCCTGCACCTGGCCGCGGCGTACGGCCTGGACCCCACCGATCCGCGCCGCGCCGCCGACCTGCTGCTCATCACTCGCGTCCACCCCACCAGGTCCGACGCCGAGGCCGCCCTCGAAGCCGCCCGCCGGCACGGCAAAGCCCCGGACGGCAAAGCACAGGACGGCAAAGCGCAGGACAGCAACGCGCAGGACGGCAAAGCGCTGGACAGCAACGCGCAGGACGGCAAAGCGCAGGACGACAAAGCGCAGGACAGCGAAGCCCAAGACAGCGAACGGGCGCACGAAGACGGGGGCCTCCGCGCCGCCGTCTGGCGGCTAGGTCGCATGGTCGCCGTCCAGACCGGCGGCTGGGCCGCCCTGCGCCTGGTGAACCGCTACTTCCCGGGCACCAGCCTGCTCGCCGCCGTCCTCACCAGCACCGCCTCGACCCAGGCCGTGGCCTCCCGGGCAGAGGCCTACTACCGCCGCTGAACCCAGGCCAATGGCGCAAGCCAGCAGCCCAGGCCAACGGCGCAAATCAGCGGCGCAAATCAGCGGCGCTAGACCCAGGTCAGCCAGGAATGCGGCAACAGCTGGTATCCCACGAACGCCGTGATGTCCAGCAGGCTGTGCGCCACGATCAACGGCAACACGCGCTTGAAGCGGAGGAAGAACAGCGCGAACACCACCCCCATCACCGCGTTCCCCACGAACGCGCCGAACCCCTGGTACAGGTGGTACGAACCCCGCAGCACCGCCGACGCGACCACGATCCACCCGAGCGGCAGCGACATCGACCTCAGCCGGGTGATCAGGTACCCGACGACGATCACCTCTTCGAGCACCGCGTTCTGGATGGCGGACAGGATCAGCACCGGCACGGCCCACCAGACCGGATTCAGGGCCGCCGGGATAATGCGGGCGTTCAGGCCGAGCACCTGGGCCACGTACACCAAAAGCAGCCCGGGAATCCCGATGCCGGCGGCCAGCAACGCGCCCCAGCCCACGTCGAAGCCCGGTCGTCCGGCCGTGAGGCCGAGGGTCTGCCGCACGTTGATGCGATCGCGGGCCAGCAGATAGATCGCCAGCGCCACCGGCACCAGGTCGAAGAAGATCCCGAGCAGCTGGTACGTGAGGTCCAGGTACGGCCGCGGCGACTGCGACGCGTTGAGGACCGCCGCCTGCTGCGACAGCGGCTTGCCCGCGGTCAGCTTGGCGGCCAGCGACACCAC
Source organism: Paractinoplanes rhizophilus (assembly GCF_042664765.1). NCBI lineage: Bacteria > Bacillati > Actinomycetota > Actinomycetes > Micromonosporales > Micromonosporaceae > Paractinoplanes > Paractinoplanes rhizophilus. Next base: position 10,816 of record NZ_JBHTBJ010000016.1, read on the forward strand.
CGCGTAGATCGCCGACTGGCCGAGCGACAGCAGCAGCACGATGACGATCTCGGTGGTGAGGACGCGACGCCCGGGCACAACTCGATCAAGAGTCACGCGAACACACTAGGGTCTGTGTCGAAGCCGGAGACGGGCTGCGGCGTGGCCCAGCCGCCGTCTGACCGCACGCGCAGACCCTAGGAGCCCGACAAGAGACCTCTGGCGTAAGCATAAACGGACCTATCCGGGCAAGCGACGCGCCGCAGACTGAGACGAGTCGCACTTTTCGTGCGTCGCATCGGCGACTGACGTGACCACCCTGAGGTCATGGGAGACCTCGCACGCTTGCTCAAGGAGAGCTGGAGCCTCGTCGAGGAGCATCTTGACAAGGTCGCCGGGTATTTCTACGCCCGGATGTTCCTGTCCTATCCGGATCTCCGGGAGCTGTTCCCGGTGCACATGGACATGCAACGGTCGCGCCTGCTCCACGCGATCGTGACCGCGGTGCAGACGATGGACGACCCGGAGAAGTTCGACGACTACCTGCGAGGGCTCGGACGCGATCACCGCAAGTTCCACGTGGAACCGGAACACTACGAGGTGGTGGGGGGCGCCCTGATCGAGGCGATGCGGACGTACGCGGGCGAGCAGTGGGGTATCGAGTACGACCAGGCGTGGGCCGACGCGTACGCCGTGATCGCCTCCCGGATGATGGCGGGCGCCGACGCCGACCCCAACCCGCCCTACTGGTACGCCGAGGTGGTGGCGCACGAGCGCCGCTCGCAGGACATCGCCGTCTTCACCGTCCAGCCGCTGCAGCCGCTGGAGTTCCGCGCCGGCCAGTACCTCAGCCTCGAGTGCCCGAAGTACCAGCCGCGGCTCTGGCGCACCTACTCGGTGGCGAACGCGCCGCGCCGCGACAACACCCTCGAGTTCCACGTGCGGGCGGTGGGCGCCGGCTGGGTGTCCAGCGCGCTGGTGCGCCGCGTCGCGATCGGCGACATGATCAAGCTGGCCGCGCCGATGGGCACCATGAACCTGGACCGGCGCTCGACGCGGGACGCGGTGTTCGTGGCCGGCGGCACCGGGCTGGCCCCGGTCAAGTCGCTGCTGGAGGAGCTGACCCGCTACAACCGGACCCGCTGGGTGCATGTCTTCTTCGGGGCCCGGAACCGGGACGATCTCTACGACCTGGCCGACCTGAACCGGCTGGCCGCCCGCTATCCGTGGCTGTCGGTGGTGCCCGCGTGCAGCAACGACCCCACGTTTCCGGGCGAGCAGGGCCACATCTCCGACGTGGTGGCCCGCTACGGTCCGTGGAGCGACCACGACTTCTTCGTCTCGGGCTCGGGCCCGATGGTGCGGTCGACCCTCAAGACGCTCTCGGAGCTTCAGGTCCCCTCAATCCGCATAAAATACGACAGCTTCACGGATATGACTTGATGGTCTGCTGGTACACGGCGACCGGCACCAGGTGCGACTCGGCGTCCATCCGGTCCACGTAGAGCCGCCCCTCCAAGTGGTCGATCTCGTGCCCCACGAGCCGCGCCATCGCGCCGTCGAACGACGTGATCACGCGGGCGCCGTCGTAGCGGGCGTGCTCCACCTCGATCCGCACCGGGCGACGCACCAGCCCGCGGTAGTCGAAGAACGACAGACACCCCTCGTACTGCTCGTCGCGCTCGGTCGACTCGCCCACCACCCGCGGGTTGAGCAGGATCAGCGGCGCCGAGCCCAGGCGCACCACCGCGGCCGCCACCGACCGGCCGAGCTGCGGCGCGGACAGCCCGACGCCGTGGTCGAAGTCGTGCAGCTCGGCGAGGCGTCCCAGCGCCGCGAGCAGCGCGTTGACCGCCTCGCGCGCCGAAGCTCCCTCGCGCGGCAGCTGGAAATGCCGGGCCCGCTGCCGCAGCAGGTCGGAGCCGCGCTGCACGATGCCGATGCCGCGCAACTGCCGCGACGCCCGGGGGCGGCCGTTCAGCCGGGCGGGGGCGAATTCCGCGTACGACGGAGCGCCCACCCCGCGGAACCGCCACTCCAGCCGGTACCGGGCGTTGAGCTGCGGCGACTCGGTCGACCACTCGAAGATCGCCCGGTCGTGCGAGTCGAGCCGCTCGAGCGGGGTCCGCACCGGCACCTCGGCGGCGAGCGACGTCTCCACTCCCCAGACCTGCGGGTCGAACCCGGTCGGGAAGTCCAGCCGCACGGTCAGGCGGCGGGTCGGCAGCCGGATCGCGCGCTGGAACCACTGCCCCCACTTCTCGATGCCGACCGTGTACGCGTACTCGATCACCGTCCGCTCGCCGGGGTAGAGCGGGAACTGCCCCTTCTCGTTGGCGAAGAGCAGCCACACCTCCTTGGCCGCGTCCCGGTCGAGCTTGACCTGCCACTGCATCGCCTCGGTGGCGTCGGCCTCGCCGGCCACGGCGGTGAGCGCCATCTCCTCGAAGGTCAGCGGGTGGTCACGGTGGTGGCGGTTGGAGCCGGACGGGTCGTGCGGGTAGCGGTCGACGGCGATCTTCACGAGGTACCGCGTGACCGGCTCGGCGCCGGCGTTGTAGAGGTTGCGGCGCACCCGGCAGCGGTACGACCCGTCCTCGTACCGGAGCTCGGCGACCTCCTGCTCGATGATGAGCCCGGTGCCCGGCGGCAGCCACTGCACCGGCACGGGCGGATCGCGGTGCAATGTCGTTCCTCGCGCGTGCCGCAGCTCGTCGTATTCCTGGAAGCGCTGCCAGATGATCCCACCGGCGCCGAGGACTGCTTCGGCCCGGCGGGCGAAGTCCTCGGTTGGCTTATGTCGCCGCCCCTCGACATGGCTCACATAGGAGGGATCGAAGCCCATCCGGGCGGCGAGCTGCTTCTTGCTCATCCCGCGCTCGACCCGCCAGTGCGCCAGCGCCGTCACAAATTGGTCAGCGGCCCGCTCGACGGGCGAGGTGGTCATCATCGATGTCCCCTTCGCGACGAGAATTTAAGTGTCACCGCCCCTCGTGTCCGCAAGGTGCTAGTAGCGCGTAGCCGACAGATACCTTGACGAATCCGGCAACGCGTCAACGCGTAGTTAGGCAACCCTCGCCGTGGGTATTAGCCCGAAAGATCGGGCCGCCGCGTTGGTTAGGCTAGCCTTAGAGGTGTACGGTGGGTCGTCTTGGAGGCCCGGGCACAGGGTTGGTGTCGGCGAGGTATGGCGAGGTGAGAGCGGTGGCAGGGATCGATGCGTCGCCGCGGACCGGTTGCCGTCCGTGATGACCACCACCCTCGAGGCCCGCCCGCTGTCCCCGATCACCGCCACCCTGACGGCGATGTTCGGCACCAGCACCGAGATCCCCGGCCTCGCCCCCGACCTGGTGGTTACCGACCCGGCGGCCTGGCGGCCCACGTCGCTGCTGGCCGGCGACGCGCTCGACCTGCTCCTCGAGTCCGCCGGCGCCCGCTGGACGGCCCAGCCGCACGCCGCCGCCGCGCTGGCCTGGAAGGCGTACACCTATTGGCTGGCCCTGCCCGCCGTGCTGGGTTATGCCTCGGCCCGCCGCATCCCGCTGCTGACCGGCGCGAACGTGCTCATGCACTTCCGCGATCCGCGTCCGCTGGTCACCCTGGGCCTGCACCCCGCCATCCCGGTCGCGGTCCTTCCGCACGACCCGCTGGCGCTTTCCGGCCTTCCGCAGGTCCGCGTGGTCGCCGATGAGGACGCCCTGCTGGCCGAGCTGCGCCGCAGCCTGCTCGACGACCATCTCACGCCGCTGCTCGACGCCATCCACGACCGCGTCCGGCTCGGCAAGCGCACCCTGCTGGGCTCCCTCGCGTCGGGCGTCGCCTACGGCGTCCTGCGCAGCGCCGACGTCCTCCCCGGCCCATCCGCCGAGACGATCGGCCGCCTCCTGCACGCGCTCGGCGTCGAAGACCTCATCGAGCTCGTCCCGGACGCCGCCGGCAAGCTCGATGTCCAGCGCAAAACCTGCTGCCTGGCATTCACGCTGCCTCAGCCCAAGGTTTGCCGCGGCTGCTGCATCAAACAAAACCCCTGACGCGTACGAGTTCGCCAAGGCACTCGCCGCGGCGCCACGCGCCGTCGTTGGTCACCCTCCGCGCGCGGCCGCCGGGCTGTCCCGGCCGGTGGCGCCGCCACGTTGATTGGCGTTGACGCCCTTCGATAGCCTCTGACAGGCCTGACAACGGTGTCCGACAGGGGGATGGATGGAAGCACAGCGCGCCGCCACCGAGACAAAACTGCAGGTCACGGCAGCCGCGTGCTTCGCCGAACAGCTGCGCGCCCTGCGCGCCGGGGTGGGCGATCCGTCGTTCCGCAAGATGGCCGGGCGATCCGGCCGGATCTCGCACACCACGTTGCACGAGGCTGCCGCCGGCACCCGGTTTCCGTCCTGGGAGACGACGCGCGAGTTCGTCCGGGCATGCGGGGCGGACGAGGCCGCATGGCGGCTCCGGTGGCAGGCGGCTCAGCGCGGCACCACAAAGCCGGACGCAGCGGACCCCGAACCGGGCGCGGCGCACCCCGCACCGGACGCTGTGGACAGCGCGCCGACCGTCGTCACCCCGTCGGAGTTTGTGCCGGCACCCTCGCAGGCGCTGCAGGTGGCGGCGACAGCGCCCGCTCCGAGCATCATCACGGTCGCGCGGCGGCGGTGGTGGCCGTGGCTGGCCGCGGCCACGGTGGTGGCGATCGTCGCGGTCGTGAGCTTCACCAGCCGGGGCGACGAGCGGCAGGATCCCGGCGCGGCCGCGGCTCCGCCCGTACCTTCGTCCGGCCCATCGGCCGAGTCGTCCGACGCGCTGGTCCCCGGGGACGCGAGCCGGTTCGTCGGCGACGTCACCATCCCGGACGGCACCAAGGTGAAGGTGAACGCTCATTTCGTGAAGGTCTGGGCGATCGCCAACGTCGGAACGGTCGGCTGGCACCACCGCTACCTGGCGCCGGCCCAGCCCGGGGACACCGACGGCTGCCAGGTTCCCAGCCGCGTGGAGATCGGCGACACGTTGCCCGGCGAGCAGGTGATGATCAGCGTTCCGGTGGTCGCGCCGGGCCGGCCCGGGCGGTGCTGGGTCAGCTGGAAGATGGTCGACGAGCAGGGCCGGCCGTACTTCCCCAGTCGCCGGCCGGTCTACTTCCTCGTCAACGTCACCCACTGACCTGACAACACCGCACCTGACAACACCGCATCCACAGAGGTCAGTGGCCGTCTTACAGATCTGACAGGTCATCCGGGGTACCGAACAGCGGATCTCCTCTCGCAAGGTGGTGTCCGTTCCGAACGGGACGCACCACCAACGCGAAGGATCGACCATGCGCCGTCCCCTGCTAGCCACCGGCCTGGCCGCACTCTGCATGGCCGTCGGCGTTCCGGCCCACGCTTGGGCCGGGACCTCCGGCGCCGCGACCTCCGGCGTCACGACCGCGCCGGTCGTCGTGAACATGGAAGCCACCGTCCTGGCCGCCCAGATCGACCCCCGGCGGGCCGATCACACCCTGACCCCGGGCGCGAAGGACTCGGTCCTCGCCGTCGAACAGGCCCTCGAGGACCTGAACCTGCTGGACCCGCAGTGGGTGGACGGCTATTTCGGCACCACGACCATCGCCGCGTATGCCGCCTACCAGAGCTCGCTCGGTTACTCCGGCCTTGCCGCCAACGGGCTCCCCGGCGTGACGTCGCTGACCAAGCTCGGGCACAACCGGTTCACGGTCAGCAACACCATCGGCCCCGGCGCGAAGGTTCAGCGTTCCGGGTACGTGGTGGACGCCCGTACCCAGGCGATGCTCACCGCCGCCGAACGCCTGCTCGGCTACCCCCTCACCCTCGAGCAGGGGTCCTACAACCCCGGGGGCGACCCGACGTCGGCCGGCACGCACGACGGCGGCGGCGTGGTCGACATCTCGGTCGCCGGCATGACCGCCGCCAAGCGGACCGCCGTGGCTCGGGCCCTGCGCCAGGTGGGCTTCGCCGCCTGGGTGCGCGACCCGAGCCAGGGCGACTGGCCCTGGCACATCCACGCCGCCGCGATCAGCGACACCGACCTGTCCAGCCAGGCCCAGCACCAGACCGGCGACTACTACCTCGGTCTGAACGGCCTGGCCAACCGGGGCGCGGACGACGGACCCAAGGTCCCGATCCGCACCTGGGAGCAATACCAGCGCGGGCACTGACCCGCGCCGCCCATCCCTCCGAGCACCACCGACCGAAGAGGACACCATGCTGCATCTGCGCAAGAACGTCGCCGTCGCCGGCATCGCGCTGGCCCTGACCACGTCCGTCCTGAGCGTCGCCTCGCCGGCCTCGGCCGCCGGCCGCAACGGGACCTGCGACAGCGGCGAGTTCTGCTACTACTACAACAGCGGCGAGGCCGGCTCGGTCTCCGACTTCACCGAGTCGGTCGACGACTACGGCACCACTCAGCCGACCTGCTACGAGTTCAAGGGCGCCGGCAACGGCCAGGGCCTGTGCATCAAGAACAACGCCGCCTCGGTGTGGAACCGCACCAGCAAGACCGTGGTGGTGTATTACAACAGCAACTTCGGCGGCGCGAGCCAGTCCTTCGCGGCCGGCGCCAAGGGCAACCTCAACGCCACGTTGAAGAACAACAACGCTTCCCACGACATCGGCGGCTCCAGCGGTGGCAGCTTCCCGGCCGATTCGCGCGCCTCCTCGGCGGTCGCGTTCGCCAAGGCCCGGCTCGGGCACACCGACTGGAACAACCAGTGCGAGCTGTTCGTCGAACGGGCGTTCGGCACCAGCGGCCGGTTCGCCACGGCGACCGCGCACTACCAGTGGCAGAAGAACAACGGGCGCATCCACACCGGTTCGGTGCCGCCGGCCGGTACGGCGGTGTTCTTCACCTCCACCACGTCGGCCGGGCACGTGATGCTCTCGATCGGCGGCAACAGCGCCATCAGCACCGGGCCGAGCGTCTACCAGACCAACACGTTCCGGCAGCGGTCGGACTACCTGGGCTGGGCGTACGTCCCGAGCGGCTGGTGACCGCGATGCGGAGCAAGATGCTGGGCATTCTCGCCGTCGCGGTCACGGTGCTCGTCGGCGTGACGGTGGCGCCGGGGGCAGCCTCGGCGGCCGGCCGGGACGGCACCTGCGACAGTGGCGAGTTCTGCTACTACTACAACAGCAACGAGGCGGGTTCGGTCTCCGACTTCACCGACTCGGTGGACGACTACGGCACCACCCAGCCGACCTGCTACGAGTTCAAGGGCGCCGGCAACGGCCAGGGCGTGTGCGTCAAGAACAACGCCGCCTCGGTGTGGAACCGCACTAGCAAGACCGTGCGGGTCTACTACAACAGCAACAACGCCGGGGCGAGCCAGGACTTCGCGCCCGGGGCGAAGGGCAACCTCAACGCCACGCTGAAGAACAACAACGCCTCGCACGAGCTGTTGTCGTCGGCGCCGACGGGTTGCCGCACCGACGGCACCAACAGCAAGCTCCCGAGCACGATCCTGGTCTACCGGGTCAGCCTCGGGCGCGTCGACCGGGTCGACTTCAAGACGTACGTCAAGAACGTCCTGCCGAACGAGTGGATCAGCAGCTGGCCGTCCGCCTCGTTGCGGGCCGGCGCCATGGCGGTCAAGAGCTACGCCTGGTACTGGGCGCTGCATTCGACCCGCAAGACCTCGGGCGGGCTCTGCTACGACGTCCGGGACGACACGGCCGACCAGGTCTACAAGCCGTCGTCGGCCCTCTCGTCCACCTCGTCCGCGGTCGACGCCACCTGGTCGGCGCGGATGACCCGCAGCGGCAACATCCTGCAGGCGCACTACTGCTCGACCACGACCGCCTGCGGCGCCTGGGTCGACGGCAACTGGATGTCGCAGTACGGCTCGCGTGACCTCGCGAACGCCGGCAACAGCTATCAGACGATTCTCCGGCACTACTACAGCGGCATAACTCTCAGCTGAGCTCACCCGCCGCAAGCGCCGCCCACCGCACTCCCGCGGTGGGCGGCGCTTCGTCGTGCCGCTACTTGCCCGACGTCGCCCGGTGCGAACGCTGACCGAGACCCCCGCTCACTCGGCGCGACTCCCCTTCTCGACACCGGCCGCCGGCGCACTCCCCACCCCGGACACGTCGTCCACTCCGGAGGGGTCGCCCGCCCCCGACAGCTTGGTCGAGATGAACTCGTGCAGCCGCTCCCATTCCGCCTCGAAGAGCGCACCGTAGGCACGCGCCTCGTCGATCAGATCCCGGGCCCGCTCGTAGTCGCCGGCGAGAAACGCCGCACTGGCCGACGCGTTCGCACGCCCGCCCGCCGCCCGCATCTCCTCGGCGCTACGCCCCGACTCCGGCATCCCGTTCTTGGCGATGTGCTCCCGCAGCCAGGCTCGTTCCTCCTCGGTGGCCTCGGCGATCTCGAACACGTAGTGCAGACGCTCGCCCGCCACGTTCCGATACGCCGGCCCCCACTGCTCCAGAGTCAGGAGCAGTTCCCTTTGCCGGATTCTTGCCTTGCGCCCCCGCAAAACATCCGTTTCCGCCACGGCGGTCATGTGATCCTCCCCCAAAGATCATCGAGGGCCGTTGACATTCCCCCTGCTCACCGACGCTAACCATCCCCCGGACACGACCCGATAACGATCAAGTGACCATTCGCCGAGCCCGACGCGGGCGGGCAGGGCAGGGCTGTGCGGGCAGGGCGGGCAGGGCGGGCACGGCGGGCAGGGCAGTGCGGGCAGGGCAGGCAGGGCAGGCAGGGCAGGGCGGCGGGCACGGCGGGCAGGGCAGGGCGGGCGGCGGCCACACGCGTGAAGGCGAGCACAGTGGACGCGCCGCGCCCGGGCTTCGGGAGCGGTGGCGCGGCGGGCTGAGCCCTGGGCGTCGCGGGCGCACGGCGCGGCCTGTGGACAACGGCACGGAAATGTCGGCCCTGGCTGCTTTACTCGGCCCACCCAACGAGGGTGGGGCCGGTGGGTTCGCAAGATCAGCAGCCACGACCCCGACTCGGGATGACGTTCAGCGAGCGGCGGTGACCAGGTAACAGGTGAAGCCGGCCAAGACTGGGCCGCTCTGCTGACGGCGTACCCATGCATCGCCAACGGCCGCAAGCAACGCGCCCGCCTGGACCGCCCTCTCGGTGTTGCGGCGCAGGCCGAGGATCCGATCGGCCGTGTCGAAATCACGGAAGACCACGGCCACCGCCTCGACCGAATACACCCGCAACCCGGCGCGGGCGCACAACCGCGGCAGCTCACGCCCGATCGTCGGGTTACGCACCCGCCCGGCCACGAAGCGCGACCACGCCCGGCTGACGCCCGGATCGTCGTCGGACACCGCGAGGGTGTCCCAGTCGGGCTCGGCCATCCCGAACAGACCGCCCGGCCGCAGCACCCGCCGCACCTCGGCGATAGCGGCCTGCGGGTCGGTCACATGCTGGAGCAGCCGATCGGCACGCGCCCGGTCGACCGAGGCGCCGGCCAGCGGAAGCGCGTGGATGTCACCCTCACAAAGGCGGACGTCGCCCTCACCCCGGCCGGCGTCGCCCTCACGAACGCGGGCCTCGCCACCATGACCGCGGGCCCCGCCACCACGACCGCGGCGGCGTGCCTCCGCCAGCATCGGCGGGTCGCGGTCGATGCCGATCACCAGCCCGCCGGGCCCGACCGCTTCGGCGAGGCGGCCGAGGTCGGTGCCGGGCCCGCAGCCGATGTCGACCACCGTCTGACCGGGGCGGACGTCGAGCGCCGCCAGCGATCGTCGCTTGTAGTCGAGGCCGACCGGCGTGGCCGCGGCAACGTCCATGTAGGTGATCTGATCGGTCATCGGTCCACGCAAACACACGATCGTGGCCGGCTGATGGCGAGGTTGTGGAGAAGTCGCGCCGGTTTGTGACCGCCTCCCGCATGGCCGCGAGCGCTGCGGCGCTACGCGAGGCCCGTGGATCGTCGCCGGCGAGGCGCGCATGGAGGCGCGCGACGCGCGACGGCCGACGGGCCGGGACAACGGCGTGGGGCGGTCGCTCGACCGCCCACGCCTCACGGGATGTCGGGGCCGGTGAGCACCGCGTTCGGGTCGTCGACCAGCTGGCGCACGTCCCACACCCAGGCGCCGCCCGTCCAGGTGGGCTCGAAGCCCAGCAGGTCGGACATGACCCGCAGCATCTCGATGTCGCGGATCTGCGGGGTGAGCAGGATCACGCCCGCCCGCCAGTAGCGCAGGTCGGCGAGGGTCATCTCGCGGCGGGTGTCGGTGATCTCGGGGATCGGGTTGCCCTGCTTGATCGACGCCATCAGCCCGCTGGTCGGCCGCCACGGCGGCGAGAACAGCGCCGTGCGGTCGTTCGGGTTCAGCGGGTTCTCGTTGGGCAGCAGCGCGTACGCCCCGGCGATGCGCATGTCCTGCCCGGTCGACGCGCTCCACCGCAGCGGGTCGGGGTAGCCCGAGTCGGGCAGCGGCAGCGTGACGACGGTGTGGTTGTCGTCGACGTACTGCTTCCAGGCGCCGGACGTGACGAACGCCGGGGTCGGCTCGATCGGCGCGGTCTTGAGCGGGGTCGGCACCAGCGGCACCAACGCCATCGCGACCGCTGTGATCATCGCCACCCGGACCGGGCCGCGGGCGGACGGCTGCGCCTTGACGAGGTCGAAGGCGCGCCGGACGCCGAGCGCGAGCAGGATGCCGACGGCCGGCGCGATGGCCATGGCCCACCGGGTCGGCACGGCCGAGTTGAGCACCGGAACGCTGTGCAGAACCGCCCAGATGCCCGGAACACCGGTATTGATCCCGTTGAGGAAAATTCGCGGCCCGAGCGACATCGCGGCGTACAGGAGTGCCACCCCGCCGAGTGCGACAACCGCGACCGAACGCCGCATCCAGACGATCAGGCCGAAGAACAGAATGACCAGTCCCCAGCCGAAGAATGCGTTCTCTTCCTGCGGATTCTGGGCGAGGCGCTCGGCCACGACCGAGTTTCCGGCGACCGAACGACTCGAATAGGCGGTGAACGAGCCGAGGTCCGCGCCGAAGTTTCGCACGAACTGCGGCAGGCCGTGATAGCTCTGCGGCCCGAAGAACTGAACGGACAGCGGATAGGCAAGCACGGCGAGACTGGCCGCGGCGGCGACGAGCAGGCCGCGCAGGAAAGCGCGGGCCTCGCCGCGGTGCTGCTTGCGGCGGGCGATCGCCATGACGGTGCAGAAGACGCCCAGGCCAACCGCGGTCATGAACAGGATCTCGAGGTTGATGAACGCCTGCCAGACCAGCAGGCCGGCCAGGATGAACCCGTTGCGCAGCGCGCGCCCGGGCTCGCGGAGCCGCAGCGTGCGCCAGATGATCAGCGGCACCAGGAATTGCGAGACGATGTTCGGGTGGCCGCCGGCGTGCGACACCATGCTCGGCGCGAATGTGCAGAAGAGAGCGCCCACCCAGGCCGCGAGCCGGGAACCCGCTTTGTTCCGGGAAAGCACCTGCCGGGAGAGCACGAAATACCACGAGATACCGGTGAGTGCCAACGCCAGAGTGAGAAATACGTTGAACGCCACATGCGGACCGAAGAGCAGGGTCACCGGCGTCATCGGCAGTGAAACGGCCAACACCGAGGTGTTGGCCATCATGTTCACCCCATCGGGGTAATTCATGCGATCGGAGAAGAACGGATAGGCGCCATCGGTGATGACTCTCGCGCCATGCGCGAGCATCCACTCAAAGAAAGCCTGATCCTGCGGATCGTCGGCCGAGCCATGATCAAGATTGAGCCAGAGCGGCATGGTCAGGTAGAGCGCTACAGCGACGAAAGTCGCTACCGCAAGAACGTCCCGCCAGTTGAGCCGGCGCCACACCCGGAGGCGGCGCGAGGGCTCCCGCTGCTGCTCAGGGGCGGCCTCGATATCGGGTACGGGTGTGGTCGGCGGCGCCGTCCCCACCGCCGTGTCCAGCGCCAGCAGCTCCGCGTCCAGGTCCTGGGTGGCGGCCACCTGACGGGGCGGGAGAACGTTCCCGCCGGCCGACTGGCCTGTGGAGTCAATACCCGTAATCGTCATAGCATCGGCGAGCCTAACCGAGGTTGGTAACGGTGTTGTGTCGAGCAGGCCATGCGTGATCGAGCCGATATGAACGTTGTATTCCGGGCATCGGCAGGTCGGCCCACATGTGCGCCAACCACCCCCTGTACCCAGCTCACCTATGTCTCAATCAGGCAAATAATGCGCGGGCCCCAGCCCCTCAACTTTCGGTTCCGGGCCACGGATGGTTAACTCGTTCGGTCCCGCTGTCAGCTTCGATCGGCAAGACGAGGGAACCTTACTTATGGCAGACATCACTGGAGACCAGCGGATCCAGTCCGAAGTGCTCGAGGGCCTCGCCACGGCCGTGAACCACCGCCGGTGGTTCGTCGAGCTCGCGCTTCCGTACCTGGGAGACAACCCGATCGAGATCGGCAGCGGTCTCGGGGACTACGCGATCGAGTGGGCTGAGCACCTTCCGCGGTTCACGGCGACCGAAGCCGACCCCGACCGGCTCGTGCAGCTCAAGGAGCGCATGGCCAACCACCCGAACATCGACGTCCGGCAGATGCTCCTGCCGGCCACCGACGCGTCCGGCGAGTACAGCGCCGCCGTGTCGTACAACGTGCTGGAGCACATCGAGGACCACGTCGGGGCGCTGCGCAGCATGGCCGAGCTGGTTCGGCCGGGTGGCCGGATCATCCTGATCGTGCCGGCGTTCATGTTCGCGATGAGCCAGGTCGACATCGCCACCGGCCACATCCGCCGGTACACCAAGAAGTCGATGCGCGCGGCGATGACCGAGGCCGGTCTCAAGATCGAGAAGCTGCACTACGCCAACGCGCTCGGCCTGATCGGGTACTACGGCGCGACCAGCATCTTCAAGCTGGCGCCCAAGGAGGGCCCGATGGTCAAGGTGTACGACTCGCTCGTGCTCCCGGTGACCAAGTTCGCCGAGCAGATCGTGAAGCCGCCGTTCGGCCAGTCCGTCTTCGTGGTGGCGCGAACGCCGGCCTGACGACACCCTTCCAACGCGGGACAAACGAAGGCCGCCGGTTGCCCGGCGGCCTTCGGCGTCGCTGGGTCTCAGCCCTTGACCAGTCTCAGCCCTTGACCTGGTAGGTCGGGCGGATGGTGGCGCGGGCCAGTGTGTGGAAGGCGAGGTTGAAGCCGACGTACGCCGGGGAGGCGTCCGGGCCGACCTCGAGCTTGTCCACGTCGAGCGCGTGCACCGCGAACACGTACCGATGCGGGCGGTCGCCGGGCGGCGGGGCCGACCCGCCGTAGTTGCGCTCGCCGTAGTCGTTGCGCACGCAGAACGCGCCGCCGGGCAGCGGGTCGACGCCGCGCTCGAGCTCGGTGACGGTGGCCGGCAGGTTGACGACCAGCCAGTGCCAGAAGCCGCTGCCGGTCGGCGCGTCGGGGTCGAAGCACGTCACCACGAAGCCGCGGGTCTCGGCCGGGAAGCCGGACCAGGACAGCTGGGGTGACACATTCTTTCCGCCCACGCTCGGGTGCGTGAACATGTCGTCGAGCGGCTGTCCGTCCGTCATGTCCGTGCTGGTCACCGTGAAGGACGGGACCGGCGGCAACAGGTCGTACGGATCCGGGGCAACCGGGCGGTCGAGACTCATAACGATGTCCTCCGGCGAGATGGTGAAAACCTTCTCCGCTTTCCCAAACCAAGCCGAGAGTAACCGGTTCGCCTGAACGTCGGCGGGCAGCCCCGCATCACCCGATCGGGGAGCCGCACACGCGGTGCGTAGACGTCGGTGACTACAGGGCGATGCTTCTGTCCGACATCCGATCGGGTGCGTGCGGCGGAGATCCCCGCGCCCGGTGGCGATAGATCGCCGAACGCGCGGTCAGCAAGTCGGCACCTGCCGCCCGGCGGGTGCCGACTGCTGTGTCCGGAACCCGCTCACGCCAAGCCGCCCCGGCGCCGCCGACTCCTCACCGGCCGAACATCGGCAGACAGGGCTCGAGCCCGTCGATCGTCACCGGGATCGTGCGGGCCGCCTCCCACCCGGCGCGGTCCAGCCGCAGGCGACGGCTGGCCAGCGGCGCGCCGCGGATCACGTGCCGTGAGATGCCGTCGTCGGCGTAGCCGAGCTTGCGGGACACCGCGTACGACGCGTGGTTGTCCTCGAACGCCTCCGACCTCGCGAACAGCGCGCCCAGCCCGGTAAAGGCCAGCTCGAGCACCGCGGCGCGCATCTCGGTGCCGTAGCCCTTCCCCTGCTCGGCCCGGCCCAGCCAGGATCCGGTGCTGACCTCACGCAGGGTGGCGAACCGGTTGGCCTCGATGCCCTGCGTGCCCACCACCCGGCCGTCGGCGATCACCACCAGGCCGAGCGACCAGCTTTCCGGCTGCCATCTCGCCCACGTGCTCCAACTCCACTGCAGAACGCTTGCGGCGACCCGTTCCGGCGCCGCATCGGTCCATTCCGCGAGGAACGGCTGCACCGCCGGATCGTGCACGCCGCCCTTGGCCAACTCGGCCAACTCGGCGAGACGGTCGAGGTCCGGCAGCCGCAATTCGAGGCGGGGAGTACGCAACACCAGACCGAACAGCGGCCATTGATCAGCAATCATGCGCGCGATTGTCCATGGCTGTCGCGACATCGATCAAAGCATTTACAGGCGTTCCACCCGAAGCCCGGAATAGAGTTTGCGATACACCACTCCGGTGCGCCGGTTGCCCGCATCGATCATCATCCCCCGGCCCATGTAGATGCCGACGTGTCCCGGGCCGACCACCAGATCGCCGGGCCGGGCCTGGCTGCGCGAGATGCGGCGGGCGCGGGCGGCCTGGGCGGTGGAGGAGTGCGGGAGGCGGATGCCGATCCGGGCATAGGCGCTCTTGGTGAAGCCGGAGCAGTCGAAGCCGCCCGGCCCCTCCCCGCCGCTCACGTAGGTCTTGCCGACCTGCGAGCGGGCGTAGGCGATCACCGCCGTCATGTTGCCGAGCCGCATGCGCTGGGCCCGGGGCGCGGCGCCGCGGCGGGTGACGAGCCGGGCGACCCGGGCCTTCCTGATCTTGGCCAACCGCCGCACCTGACGCTGTGCGTCCGGCCGGGCGACGCGAGCCGCGCGGGTGGTGATGCGGGTGGCGCGCCCAGAGGCCGGTGCGACATTGACGCGTACGCCGGAAGCACGGCCCCCGGCACGCCGCAGCCCAGGCCCGGCCGGGTTCGTCGAGCTCACCGCCCCGGCGGCCCCCGCCGCCGCAGCCGCCTCGGGGAACCCGGCGGCTCCGGCCAACCCCGCGGCCCCTTCCAGCCCAGCGGCCCCTGCCAATCCGGCTGCCGTTGCCCCGGCTGCCGTCGCCGCCCCGGCAGCCCTTGTCCGGGTCGCTCGGGAGGCGCGCTCGGCGAGCTGGGCCCGGGTGGCGAAGGCCGACTCGGGGTCAAGCCGGGCGACGTCGTCGGCCCGGGCGGCCCGGCTCGACGGTTCACTGGTGTGCGGGTTGGCCGGCTGGGCGGCATTGGCCTGTTCGACGGTATCTAGGGCCGGCGTGACGACGGCCAGCGCAATGG
Organism: Paractinoplanes rhizophilus; assembly: GCF_042664765.1. Classification (NCBI taxonomy): domain Bacteria; kingdom Bacillati; phylum Actinomycetota; class Actinomycetes; order Micromonosporales; family Micromonosporaceae; genus Paractinoplanes; species Paractinoplanes rhizophilus. The sequence goes on from NZ_JBHTBJ010000016.1 coordinate 26,293, forward strand.
CGCCGGCGGTCAGCGCCCGGCACGCGGACGGACGGTGCAGCGTTGCCTCCGAAATCGGCCCGGGGCACTCGCGCGAATCCCAACAGCACGGCATAACGTTCAGTCGCGCCCGCACCGCCCGTCGATGGACGGCAATGGGAACCCGGACAACTCGTCATTTCCGTCGACCATGCCAACACACAACCCGATTCTCTCGCGGCCGAATTCGCACAATCACCCCGACGCCGTCGCGGAAAGGAATGCGTTTTGAGCTGTAAATAGCCGACTTTCGATTTAAAAATTGCCACCCACTTCGGGCGTGTCGCCGACCCGGGCGACGCACGAAAGGACGACTCGGCCGGGTGGCGACCCCATCCGCGGCGCCGACGCGCACGGCATATATCGGACCTATACCCGCATAAGCCACCTCTCCGGACAACGGAGGTGCTACGTTCACCTCACGGCAGGAGCAGGATCTTGCCGAGGTGGTCGCTGGACTCCATCAGGTCGTGCGCCTCCTGCGCCGCCGCCAGCGGCAGAGTGGTGTGGATGATCGGTTTGATGGCGCCGGCCTCGACCAGCGGCCAGACCTCGCGGCTGACGCCCGCCACGATGCGCGCCTTGTCGTCGAGCGCCCGGGCCCGCAAGCCGGTCGCCGAGATGCGCCCGCGCTTACCCATCAGCATGCCGAGGTCGAGCTCGCCCTTGCGGCCGCCCTGCATGCCGATCACCGTGATCCGGCCGTCGGGCGCGAGCACCTCGACGTTACGGGCCAGATATTTCGCGCCGATGATGTCGAGCACCACGTCGGCGCCGCGGCCGCCGGTGAAATCCCTGGTGGCCGCCACGAAGTCGTCGGTTGTGTAATCGATGACGTGGTCGGCGCCGAGCGCGCGCAGCCGATCGTGCTTCGACGCACGGGCCGTGGCCACCACCGTCGCCCCGAGCGCCTTGCCGAGCTGGATCGCGAACGTGCCGATGCCGCTCCCGCCGCCGTGCACCAGCAGGGTCTCGCCCTTGTGCAGGCGGGCGATGCCGACGACGTTGGACCACACCGTGCAGGAGACCTCGGGCAGCGCCGCCGACTCCTGCAGCGACAGCCCGGTCGGCACCGGCAGCAGCTGACCGGCCGGCACCGCCACCTTTTCCGCATAACCGCCACCGGCCAGCAGCGCCGCCACGCGGGCGCCCACGTGGTGGCCGGCCACTCCGGGGCCCACCGAGCTGATCACGCCGGCGCACTCGAGCCCGGGATATTCCGACGCGCCCGGCGGGGGCGGATAGAACCCCTGTCGCTGGGACACGTCGGCCCGGTTGACCCCGGCGGCCGTCACGTCGACGACCACCTCGCCCTCGCCGGCCACCGGGTCGGGCACCTCGCGCAGCACCAGCCGCTTGTCTTCGATCACGATCGCCTGCATGGCACCAGCTTGCCCGAGGGGTGTGACAAAACCCGAGCGGTCGGGCGAAAAGCGGGGTATCCGCGAGAAGCACGCAGCCGCCGAGAAACGAGGGAGGCCCGCGAGCGGCACCCACCACCGCTCGCGAGCCACCGACCAGGGAAGATCAGCCCTTGTAGGCGCCGATGATCTTCGTGTACTGGTACGCCGACTGCGCCACCCCGCTGCAGGTGTCGTCGTTCGGGTACCCCGCGGGGCATTGCCGGTCCCGGTTGAGCGACCAGAACGTCAGACGCGCGATCGTGTGCTGCTGGGCGTACGCGGTAATGGCCTGCATGTCCGCGAGGGTGACCGTCGCGTGCTCGTCGGTGATGCCGTTCATCGACGAGATGCCCACGTGCCGGTACGCGTCCGCGTCCGACCACCCGTACGCCGTCTTGAGCCTGTTCTTCAGCCCGTCCGCGGCCTGAATGGTCAATGCGCCCTGGTTACCGCTGGTGTTGCCCCAGTCGAAGGTCATGATGCCCCAGCCGTCGACCACCAGACCGGCCCCGGCCGCCCGGTTGATCAGCGAGGAGTCCGGCCCCGACGTGCCGCTGCCGAGCGTGATGTAGATGGTGATGCCCGGGTTGTTGGCCCGGATGGTCTTCAACGCGTCGACCGTCTTCTGCTGGTCGGCCGGGGTGTTGTACGGCGTGCCCTCGATGTCGATGTCGATGGCCTTCAACCCGTACGCGTTGATGACCTTTTGATAGGCCGCGGCCAGTGCCGACGCGCTCGAGCAGTAATGCTCGAGCCAGGGGCCGGAGGCCCCGCCGAACGAGATGACCACATCGCCGCCGTTGGCCCGGATGGTGTTGATCGCGGCCTGGTCCTGGCCGCCGGTCAGCGCCCGGCCGCCGTCCCACTTCGGGTCGCAGTTGCCGCTGTTCAGCATGAACGCCATGGTGAACCACTTGACGCCGGTCGCCTGGGTGACCGTGGTCAGGTTGGGCGGGTTGCCCCAGCCGGTGTAGTAGTACGGCGCCACGGCCTTGGCCCCCGGCCCGTTGCCGGTGGGCGGCGGCGTCGTGGTTCCGCCGAAGGTCCACTTCTGGTTGGAGCCGCCGGTGCAGGACCACAGCTGCAGCTTGGCGCCGTCGGCCGTGTTGCGGTCCTTGACGTCCAGGCACTTGCCGTTCGAGTTGATCAGCGAACCGCCGGACAGCCGCCACTTCTGGGTGGCCACCGTGTCGTAGCAGTCCCACATGTGCACGACCGCGCCGTCCGCCGCGGAGTTGTTCGCGACGTCGAGGCATTTGCCCTTGATCTGCACCGAGCCGTTGTCGGCGAGGGTCCAGATCTGGTTGGTCGACCCGGCGTAGCAGGTCCACAGCTGCGGCTGGTTGCCGTTCGCCGTCGAGCCGTCGGTGAGGTCGAGGCACTTGCCGTTGAGGGAACTCACGAGCGTGCCGGCGCTGGCCGCCGACGCGTTGGTGACGCCGAGGATGCCCATGGTCGCCACGACCGCGGCGCCCGCCGCGAGGGCAATGATTCGCTTCATGCCGGGACCGTCCATCTCTGGTTGGCGGCGCCGGTGCAGCTCCAGATCTGCAGCTTCGCCCCGTTGGCGGTGTTGTTGTCCTTGACGTCCAGGCACTTGCCGGACGTGGAGTTGATCAGGGCGCCGCCGGAGGCGGTCCACTTCTGGGTGGCGACCGTCGAGAAGCAGTCCCACAGGTGCACGACCCCACCGTCCGACGTGGAGTTGTTCGCCACGTCGAGGCATTTCCCGAGGCCGCGCACGGTGCCGTCAGTGCCGACCGTCCACCGCTGGTTGGCGTTGTTCGAGGTGCAGTCCCACATCTGCGGCTGGTTGCCGTTCGCCGTCGAGCCATCGGTGACGTCGAGGCACTTGCCGCCGAGCCCGGTGATCGTGCCCGTTCCGCCCGAGCCCCCGGACGACTGCGTTCCACTCCACGTGAAGGTCGCGGACGTCTTCGTCGGCAGGGAGTAGGTGAAGGACTGGCCACCCCAGTTCACCCTGATCGACTGGGTCGACCCGCTGGTGTTGTAGGCGATCAGCGCCTTCGAGCCGTCGCTGTTGCGGAAGGCGACGTTCGGCACCGTCGCGTTGGCGCTGGAGTCGATCCGTACGGCGCCGGGTTTCACGAATTTTGTGAGGTGCCCCATCGTGTAGTACTCGACCGTGTAGTCGACCTGCCCGCGCCGGCCGTCGTTGCGGTGCACCGTGACCAGCCCGGTGCAGGTGCCGCAGCCACCGTTGTGCGGACCCATCGCCTCGTCCACCGCCAGCGACCATTTCGTCCAGCTACGACCCCAGTTGCGGAAGTAGTCGATCAGGTCGCCCATGTCCTCGGCCTGCTGGTTCGACACCCAGGTGCCGCCGGAGTGCTCGGTCATGTAGGCGTTCACCGACGGGTACTGGTTGTGCACCGTGGTCGCGGTCGACGGCGAGCCCGCGTAGTCGTGCCAGGCGATGCCGCCGAAGTTCGGATGGTTTCGGATCGCCGTGTCGGCCACCAAAGGCGCAACCCATGACGCGTACGTGTCGAAGTTCCAGTCCCCGACCAGCAACTTGGTGCTCAGTCCCGCGTTCTGCAGGGCCGGCAACAGGTTGGTCTTGGCGAAATACTGGAGTCCCGAGGTGTTCCACTGCATCGACGGATAGCCGCCGCAACAGGTGGGCTCGTTCTGCTCGGTCACGTACCGGATCGGCACGCCCTGCGCCTGATACCCCTGGATGTACTTCACGAAGTACTGGGCGTAGGCCGGGTAGAACTGCGACTGCAGGTAGCCCTGGCTGTAGGCGTTGTTGTCCTTCATCCACGGCGGTGCCGACCAGGGCGAGGCCATGACGAACATCGAGGGATTCAATCCGTACGCCTGCTTGGTGAGCGCCATGATGTCGGCGTCCCGCGACAATGAGAAGTCGTTCACGTCGCAGCAGGTGTTGTCGTACGAGTAGCTGTTCTGCGCCAGATCGGACGACCCGATGACGTTGCGCAGCGCGCTGACCCCGATGCCCGCGCCGTTGCTGAACAGCTTGGTCATGACGTCGTTTTGCGCCGCGGCCGACAGCGCGCCACTGCCCTTGATGTCGAAGGCCGCCGTGTCCGTCATCGACGCGCCCGCACCCTCGAACTGCTGGTACGTCGTGTTCTCGTTGACGGTGATCGTCTGGTTCGCGCCACCGCCGCTGCCGCCCGCGAACGCGATCGGCGCCTGTTGCTGGAGCCCGCGGGTGACGGCTCGCCCGCCGGAGTCGCTGGTAGTGGTCAGATAGACATTGACCGTCTCGCCGGCCGCATACGCCGCCGGGGCCATCAGGACGCTGCCGACCAGGGTCAACGCCGACAGCGCGACCCATCTCTTGGGAACCTTGGGGATTTTGGGGATGGACATGCGGGGATCTCCCTTGCCGGAGGTGGGGGCCTTGGCCGGGATTGGTAAGGACGCTGAACAATAAACACCCGCATCGATGCCTTGTCAATGGGCCGGCGTCGTCGCTGGAGGCGTGTTTACGCTGGTCAACGCCGTCTTGACGACTTAATACAAGTTTCGGTCAAGAGGTCGCGCCCAGCGCGGATGATCCGGTCTGGCAGACTGGGAGCGCAGCACCGGGAGGGCTCGCCTAGTGGCCGATGGCGCCGGTCTTGAAAACCGGTATGGGGAAACTCATCGTGGGTTCGAATCCCACGCCCTCCGCACCATCATGAACAGCGGGAACCCCGGCTGACCTGGACAAGCATCGGTCGCCGGGGATTCGCACATACCAGCGCGTGGTCTTGTTCGTTCTCACCACGAGCCGCTTGATCTCACTCATCGCGACCATAACGCGACCACGAGCGTGACTCTGCAGGCGGCAAGGACCTGACCCGCAAGCCTGCCGTACTTGCTGCTAGACAGCGGGTTTGCTCACTCTCGGCTGACCAATCGGCCTATCTCCACTTCGAGGCGCCCGCAGGCGCGGCACGGGCCCGGCCTGCCGACGGGGCAAGCGTCGGCGTTGGCTGGCGGGCCGGCTGGCCAACAGATGGCGAGATGTCCGAGCGTTGTGCGACCGTCATGCAGACGGAGCGCCGATCGCCAGGCCGCGCATTCGAGTGGCTGGCCCCACGTTGTGCCATCCCCACCAGACGTTATTCATGAACTGGGCTAGACCGTCGATGACGGGGTCCTCTGTTTCCACCTGTCCGGTCCTCACGGAACGGATCTCTTCCCTGTCCTGAAGGGCGAGGGTCCAGAGCGTCTTCTGCCGGTAAGGCCATCGTGAAGTCACCCCGTAACGGCAGAGATGCAAGCACGTAGTGCTGGCATCCGTCCCGCCGATCTCTAAAGGGGCTTCATCCGGAGGGATCTCCACAACGCCTGATGCCCCGGATCCGGGTATCGGCTTCCTCCAGGTCAGCAGTCCGTCGTACTCCGCACCGCGCTGCGTGACATCAACGGTGGCGAGCGAGTCGGGATCCAGGTACTCAGCTAACGCAGCCTGATTTGCCTCACGATGTTTGTCACCTAGTGGAGCGCTGCCGAGTGGGTGCTCCGCGACGTAGAGCCTGCCTGAGACGAGCAGGTGGTCGAGGCACGCAAGTGCGAAGAGCTGACCAGCATCCCATCCGCGATGTGGTTGCCCGAACATGTCGATCACCGTGACTCGATCGGGATCTTGAGCACGCGTGAGCTTATATGCGTAAGCGATCCGCTTGCGGAGTTCGGGATCTTCCATCCAGCTGTCTGCTACGGCGAGGGCCGCTTGGCGGTGAGGGTTATAGCTCATAGCGTCACGTTAGGGATGCCATATGACAGGAACGGCTATCCCTTACCCATGTGGGAGTTCCTCAGGCCGTTCCGGTTCACCCAACGCCGCTTCGATGCGACGGCGAGCCGCCTCGTCCTGTCCCTCGATGCACTTGGCGTAGACCTTGAGCAGCACGTGAACGCTATGACCCGCCCACTCGGCGACCTGGGTTGCCGGAACGCCCTCGTTGAGCCAGAGCGAGACGGCGGCGTGCCGCAGGTCGTACGGTCGCTTCGCCAGCGGCGATCTGCACTGCGCCAGGGTGAGCCCGTCCCGCCGCGCAGCTCGCCAGACTCGCGAGTACGTCTCCTTCGACACGGGGCCGTTGCCGTATCCCTGTGTCACGAAGAACCGGCCGTCCGGCGCGTGCCCGTGCGCAGCGATGTGCCAGCGAAGCGCCCGAACCAGCATCGGCGGTGCGGGAACGGGACGTACGGCCGTTTTCGCACGGTGCTTCAGCTCGCGATCTTCCCGTACAGCCTCACTGTCGCTGCCCCAGCCCTGCCCGACATGCGGCGTCGAACCGGACAGTTTCTGTACGTCTTCAAACTGACGGGACGGCAGAACGCCCGATGCGGCCGGCTACTGATTCTTGCGCCTTACCGTGTCAATATCGTTTCTAAGGCGGCGACTGTGTTCGTCCCATTTGAAGGGCAGATCCTCAGTAGCGGTACTGAGAACCCTCCATTGACGATCGAGATAGACCCTAAAGAGATCCGCTCGCCGAAGCCTTTCCGAGACATCATGTACCGCGGTTATCAGCTTGCGATAATTGGGGTCAACGATGGGTGTATCCACAACAACAGCGTCAACATACGCAAACATGTGGATAAGCATCCGCGCTGTATAGACACCAGCTGACGTGACGCGAAGGTTCTCATGAGAGCCGGCGCTTCGCCCACGCGGCGACCGTTCGATCAGCCCCTTCTTTGCCGCCCGGTTGAGCGCCCAGGCAATCTGGTCCGGACTAAACCCACACTTTTGCGCGAAGTTGTATACATCATCGGTCGGGACGAACCCTTCAGTCCCCTTCCGATCTCCCGCCGACTCGACGTGCGCAACAAGAATTCCCAGCAGGAAATGTTCACGCCCGTCGGGTTGCGATATACCAAACATATTAGCGATCGGGGAGACGTCCGGGTCGTAATGCTCCGCATCGCCGTAGATGATTGCACGAAGGAACTCGTGCAGAGCAATTGTGTAGTCGCCCTCTCTCTCGTAGATGCCAAGAATCTTCCTTGTGTCCACATGTCCACTTCCGATGAAGCGAGACACAAACTCTAGGGCGCGCCGCGCGTTGCCGGCAGAGAGGTTATCAACAAGAGAGACTAGACGCTCGTTGTTCTCGAAATTCTCTAGCAAAACTTCAAGGTAGGCCGTAAGCGAATCCGACGAGATAGTCACACCGGCCGGGAAGCTGGACAGCCGCGCGGTATCGCGAAGTTGCTTCAATGCAAACTCCAGCCGCCGCTTGAGAACAACATCAACACGGGGTGGCGCGATTGTAAATGCGCGCGGCTGATACGCCGCGAGAGTACCCTCAGCTCGGCTACGATAGAAAGTGTCCGGACGGAGAGAAACGAACACCGTTGCGGGCCACGTCTGTGCCAGCGTTTCCGCCATCAGGAATACACGCTCCTGAAACTCGGAATCCCACTGATCGATATTGTCGAGGAATATAACGACCTGACGACGCGTAGTTGCACGGATGTGGTTGAGTGCAGCCCGAAGGTGAGCTTCACGATCCTCCAGGAGGCCACCGAGGAAACTGAGCCGTTCCCGACGGTATCCAATCAGATCGAATTCCTTGAGTTCTCCGTAGATTGTCCCATCAAAGCGGCGAAGTTCCTTGTGGTAAACCGCTTCCACGAAGCCGCGTTCCCTGATGTCGAAGCTGTAGTTGTCGAGGAGCTGTTGCTCGATCTCGGCGATGACGAACTCGCCCAAGTCCGTCGTGAGCGTAGCCGAAGAGCCAAAGTCGACATAGCCAACGTATGACTGGTCGAACACCTCTTTGGCATCCACATGAATGAGGCGTCGTATAAACATCGTCTTGCCTACACCGACGTCGCCCAACAGGATGATCGGCCTACGGCTCACGCTCGAAGCAATTATGTCCTCGCGGAGCTTAGGATTGACCTCCGACTTCATGCCCTTGGCCTTGGCCATTACGGGCTCTGTTTCCAGGTCGACACCGGGCTCGTGCAGCAATGAGTAGCGGTTCTCGAGAATCGTTTTACTAACCAGGGCATATTGCGACAGCGCCCCACTAGTTGCATACGTCTCCTTGAGAAACTCCTCTTGCAGCGATGGATCTCTGGTGATGTCCTCAAGGAACAGATCCGCCAAGATCTGAAGCCCGGTCTGGATATCATTGCGACGCTTGTGGCCAGGGTAGTGAGGAATATTGGATGCCAATGGAGGTGGAGCCGAGGGTGTTTCCTCATCCCGAAGGGTGACATGAAGATTTCGAGCTTCGACTCCAGCACGCGAGAGATTGTGCCAGAGCAGATGGAAATTCTCCCGCATCGCCGACAAGCTGGTGAAGACGAGCGCCGAACCTTCCAATGGAGGCGTCCCGTCCGTTCGGACTCCCAAGAACGCGACGATTTGAGTCCCGTTACAAACTGCAGCCATTTGCACACCACGTGTTGCGCAATAGCCTGCAACCTGCTGAAGAGCCGCCTTCAGCTCCTTGCCACCTGTCGGATTGTCCGTTAGAGAAGGTATCCGATGAAGCAACGACGTAATGGCGATCGGTAGGCTAAATTGGGCGCTTTCGCGTTTAGCCTCTACAATTATCCGCGTTGCCGGACGACCCAGACAATAATCGACATACTTACCGTCATACAGGACTTCGGTGGCAATTTCCTCGACCGGCCAACCAAGAACATCCTTGATAAGGGTATCCACGAGGTGAAGTCGCGTGGTGTCCTCATTACGATCCAAGTCATCGGCATGTTCGCCGTACCAGTTGATCAACTGGTCAAGCGCTGCCTTTGCGTCCTCGTAGCCAGTACTCATTGGTTCACTCGCCGAAGTTGAGAGGATGTGTCGCGCAGGCAGAGTACAGCCCGTGACCTCGTCACAAGCTGTAGCCTTGACATTCCGGACATCGCAGCCACCTTGCTAGGGTAGTTGAACTGTAGCGGTCAGCACGTTCCCCTTGGCGGCATGCCACCTTCTCGCCCGCAGGCTGAGAATCCGCGAGCGTCGCTGGGTTGTGAAGCCAAAGCTCAAGTGACCCAACGGCGTTCTGCACCACGTCTCGGCCGCCGCCGGCGGCGGACTGCTTCCCACTAGCGCAGTCGGGTCACTCCAGCGATATTGGAAAGCCTTGGGGGCGACGACAAGCTCCGGAAGTCCTGTAAACCACGCTGCCGAAGGGCAAGGGCGGTTGTACAGCAGGGAAGTACCGCCACCGAAGACACCCCAGAGGCGGAACCGGAACATCAGGAGCCGCCGAGCCTCGCATTCGACTCGATCCAACCAAGTCGCCGTGACCCGCTCGGTGAAGGGCGCCTCCAGGCAGCGTCGTCGGCCGAGTAACGTGCCGCCATGAATCTCGCAGCCGTAGCTGGTCAGGGGCCGTGGTGGGCAGCCCCGGTAGCAGCTCTACTCGGTGCTCTGTTGGGCTCGGGAACGACGCTGACGACAACGTTCCTACTGGATCGTCGCAAGGCAGAGCGAGATGCTGTCAACGCTGAGCAGGGCAGACGGCGCGAAGCGTACTTGGAGATCCTGACTTGGATGGCTCGCGCGAGGGACGAGCTACGGCGAGCCATCAATGACGAACGCTCGTTTGACGACTCTTTCGCGGATGAAAAGGAACAGGCCCGGCTTGACGCACTCACCGAGTTGACTGCAACCCCTGGGTTCCGTCATGCACTGTCCGGTTGGCCCGACGCGCTCCATGCCGCGTTACAGAGCAACGAACTTCTACGCACGTTGTCCGAGGATCACCCGGATAGGGTCGAAGCTACGTTCGCCATCCGGGACCGGCTTGAACGTGAGCTCGAAACCCTCCAAGACATCATCGAGGCGGTGCGGATCCAAGCACGACGCGATACATCGCCTAGCGCTCGCACGGTTGAAGGGTCGCCGATTAGGTGATCGACAGCGCCCGAATCGTCGACCACCCTGTGATGGCCCGTCACCGAAGAGGGATAGCCGCGATGACCTACCCGCCGCAGGACCCCTACCAGCAGCAGCCGTATCAGCCGCAGCCTCCAGTGCCGGCGCCGTACAGCCCAGGCCCGTACCCGCACGCCTACCAGGCCCAGCCGGCCTACGCGCAGCAAATCATCGTCACCCAGCAGGCGCCTGCGTCCGGATCGGCCACCGCGAGCCTGATCCTCGGGATCCTGGGCGTCCTCGGCGGCTGGTGCCTCCTCGGAATCCCTTGCATCCTCGCCGTGATCTTCGGCCACGTAGCGCTCGGCCAAACTAAGGACGGCACCCGATCCGGCCGCGGCCAGGCCGTCGCTGGCCTGGTCCTTGGCTACGTGTGCGTCATCCCCGCCCTGTTCCTGTTTTTCTCGGTGTTCATGGGTCTTTTGAACACCGCGGTGACCCCGGACGCCACGCCGACGCCGTAGCCGTGCGCTACCAGCGCCGGTCGCTGCGGGCGGTCCGGTCACGCCGGGTCGTCGATACGCCATCAGGCGGCCGAACTGGGCTCACGCGGCGTCGTGGAAGACCAGGCCGAGGGTGTGGCGCCGCCCGGAGCGGATCGTGCTCACGCCGTGCCGCATGGGCGCGTTCGACCAGCCTCGCTTCGTTGGCACCGGGCGGTCTCGGGTGGTGAACACCAGGCCGTGGCCCTGCGGCAAGGTGGTGGCGTGGCCGCGGGATTGGGCCCGGGCCCGCTGCTCGGTCATCAGGAACTCGCCGCCGGTGTAGTCGGTGCCGGGCGCGTCGAGGCCGATGACGACCTGGAGCGGGAAGAGCATGTCGCCGAAAACGTCGCGGTGCAGGGCGTTCCAGTCGCCGGGTCGGTAGCGCAGCAGGATCTGCGCGGACTTCGACTGGCCGGCCTGGTGGCACAGCCGCAGCCACTCGTCCAGGCCGTCCGGCCAGGGTGCGGGCCTGCCGAGCTTGGCCGCCCAGTCCCGGGCGATGGGCAGCAGCTGCGGATAGAACGACTCCCGCAGCTGCCGCACCACGTCGGGCAAGTCGTGGGTGAAGTAGCGGTACTGCCCGGATCCGAACCGATGCCGGGCCATGTCCACAGTGGTCCGGAAGCGGTCCGGGTCGTCGTACATGGCGGAGATCTCGCGGCATTGCGCGGGCGTGAGGATCGGGCCGGTGAGTGCGCTGCCGTATGCCTCGAGGTCGGTGACCCAATCGCTGGACATCGTCGTCAAAATGGTCATCGTCGCCTCCATTTCCGCTCCCCACTCTGCGGCGCGGCCGGCCCCCGATGCTGGCGGGATTCGGACGTCACGCTGCGAAGGCGCCGGCCCGGAGGAAAGGGCGGCCGGGATCAGTCCGCGGTCTTGCGCAGGACGTTGAAGCCCTCATCCAGGTCGACGTCCCACTCGGTGTTGTCGGCGGCGCGCACCTCGACCTCGTACGCCGCATCGTCGTCGGCCTCCACGTCGGTGACCGTGCCGCCGCCGACCGCGTCCAGGGCTGCCCGCGACGCCGACGCCCGCTCAGCGGCGGTCAACACGCGGTCGTCAGAGCCGGCGGAGGAGGAAGAGGCGGCGGAGGAGGAAGAGGCGGCGGCGGACGAAGAGGCCGCGACGGCGGAAGAGGGCTCCTGAGCGATCACCTTGAGGTCCTTGTCCAGCACCACCTCCACCTCGACCCCATCCGGCCTGCGAATCTCGACCTCGTAGGCCTCGCCGCGGTCGTCGCTGGTCTCGACCTCCTGTACGGTGCCGGGCACGGCCTGGGTGGCGGCGCCGGCGACCCGGTCACGCTCGTCGCCGCCGATGCCGCCGCCGATGTCGGCGCCGGCCGAGGTGGCCCACGCGACGCTGCCGGCGCCGAGGGCGGCGACGAAGACCGCGGCCGGGATGATGACGCGCTTGGTGCGAAGCTTCCGCATGATGGGTGGCCTTTCTGGTACGGGATCGGACTGCCCACACCCTGCGCCGGCGGCGCTGAACCTCGCCTGAATCCGCCTGAAAACGCGTTCAGCCAGGCAGCCGTACGACGAACCGCGCACCGCCCAGCGCCGACGACGTCACCTCGACCGTGCCGCCGTGCGCGGTGACGATCTTCCGCACGATCGCCAGGCCGAGGCCGCTGCCACCGGCGTCGCGAGCGCGGGCCTCGTCGAGCCGGACGAATCGTTCGAAGACCCGGTCCCGCTGGTCCTCCGGAATGCCGGCGCCGTCGTCCTCGACGATGAGCTCCACCGCGCCACCGGCCTCGCGCACCGCCACCGCTACCGTGCCGCCGGCGTGCCGGGCGGCGTTGTCGACCAGGTTGCGCACCACCTGGGCGAGGGTGGTCGGCTCGCCCCGGACCCGGCCGGCGCCGATGCCGGACGTGTCGACCCGCAGCCCGGGGCGGCCGGCCCGGCGCGCCTCGGTCAGGGCCAGGTCGTCGAGGTCCACATCGTGCGGCCGGGGCGTCCCGGCCGCGCCGTCGGCCCGGGTCAGCAGGAGCAGTTGCTCGACCAGCCGCTGCAGGCGAGCCGTCTCCTCCAGCACCGCCTCGGCCAGTTCCCCCTCCGGCAGCGCCTCGGGGTGGTCGCGGGTCACCTCGGCCGCCTGCCGCAGGCTGGCCAGCGGCGACCGCAGCTCGTGCGAGGCGTCGGCGACGAACTGCTGCTGGCTCGCGCGCGCCCCCTCCAGCCGGGCCAGCATCCGGTTCATGGTGCGCGCGAGCCGGTGGATCTCGTCGCGGGACGGCGGCTCGGGCACCCGCCGGTCGAGCCGGTCGCCGGTGATCTCCTCGACCTCGCGCCGGATGCGTTCCACCGGGGCCAGCGCCCGCCCGGTCACCACCCAGGTCGTCGCGCCGACCAGCAGGAGCACCAGCGGCAGGCCGGCCAGCAGCGGGGTCGCGAGGGCCGCCGTCGAGTCGTCGACCTCCTCGAGGGAGACGGCCACCGAGACGGTGTGCTCGCCGGCGTCCTCGGTTGCCACCGCGTACGGGTGGTCGGCGCCGGACGGTCGCACCGTCTCCGCGCCGTCGAGCGGCAGCGGCTCGCGAAGCGGCGCCGAGGAGCGTACGACGGCACCGCTTTCGTCGAAGACCTGCCAGACCAGATCGGTGTCGTCGTCGGCGTCGGCCGGTTCGGCGGGCGGCAGCCCGGACGTCTCGATCTGCTCGGCCAGCGCGGCGGCACGTTGCTCGGCGGTGCTCGCCAGCCCGTCGCGCAGCGATTCGCGCATCAGCGCCACGAGCACGGCCGCGCCGGCGACCAGGGCGACCGCGACCACCAGCACCGCGACGGCGGTGGTGCGCAGCCGCACCGAGGCGCGGCCCTCAGCCACCGTCGCTGCCCAGCCGGTACCCGGCGCCGCGCAGGGTCTGGATCGACTCCCGGCCGTACGGGCGGTCGATCTTGTTGCGGAGGTGCCGGACGTAGACCTCCACGATGTTCGGGTCGCCGTCGAAGTCGGTGTCCCACACCGCGTCCAGAATCTGCCGTTTCGAGACCACGTCGCCATGGTGCCGGGCCAGGAAGGCGAGCAGCGAGAACTCCCGCGCAGTCAGCTCGATCTCGGCGTCGCCGCGCCAGACCCGCCGGGCCGCCGGATCCAGCCGCAGGTCACCCACCTCGAGCTGGGTGGGGCGCTCGCGGGCGCCGCGCCGCGCGATCGCGCGCAGCCGAGCTACCAGCACCGGGAACGAGTACGGCTTGGTCAGGTAGTCGTCGGCGCCGGTGTCGAGCCCCTCCACCTGGTCCCATTCGCCGTCCTTCGCGGTCAGCATCAGGATCGGCGTCCAGTCCTTCTCGGCCCGCAGCGTCGCGCAGATCCGGTACCCGTTGATCCCCGGAAGCATCAGGTCGAGCACGATCGCGTCGTACGTGTTCTCCCGGGCCAGCCAGAGCCCGTCCACGCCGTCGTGCGCCACGTCGACCGCGAACCCCTCCGCCGCCAGCCCGGCCCGCAGGGACCGGACCAGCCTCTTCTCGTCGTCGACGACGAGGACGCGCATGGGCCGCCTCCGGAGGATCGGAAAAGCCCATCCTCGCCCACCGGGCCTGAACGCGCGCTGAAAGACCTTGCGGTCGACGGGAAGATGGGGAGATGGGGGTCGTGCTGCGCAAGATTGACTGCGTCATGGTCCGGGTCGACGACCTGGACGCCGGGGCCGCGTTCTATACCGGCACGCTCGGCCTCCGCGAGATCTGGCGGGACGAGACGTCGGTCGGCCTCGGCATGCCAGAAACCGACGCCGAGGTTGTGCTGCACACCACCGACCTCGAGTACGAAACCCACTACCTGGTCGACGACGTCCGGGCGGCGACCCGGGAGTGGCAGCACGCGGTGAGAAAAGCGCCGTTCGAGATCGCCATCGGCTGGTGTGCCGTGCTCGAGGATCCGTTCGGCAACGCCATCTGCATCCTCGACATGACGAAGGGTCAGCGCTGAGGGGACACCGCCGCGAGCAGCTCGGGCGCCCTCTTGTCCACCAGATCGGCCGCGATCCCCGAGCCGATGAGAAAGGCCGCCGCACCGTACGCGATGCCCACCGGCAGCCCGATCCACAACCACACCGGCCCGAGTGCCAGCGCCACGATCTGCAGCGGCAGGCTGACCAGCACGGCACCGAAGAGCACCCCGAAGGTGAGCAGGCCCTTCGCCGGTCCGCCGCCTGACGACATCGCGAACGGGTTCGTCGACGCCGGGAAGGCGTACGCGGCCCGCACCGACACCGGCAGCACCAGCCCGAGCCCCACGCCATAGGCCGCAATCAGCAGGCCGAACGTGCCCGGAATCCGGCCCGGCGAAGCGGACAGCGCACCGACCAGCACCGCAACCACGACGAGCAGCGGGATCGTGTAGATGGCGTGCGCCGCGGCCCGCGAGTTGATCTCGACGCGGCCGGGGACGCCGGCGGTGATGTTCGTGGCGTAGGCGCTGCCGTCGAAACCGAACTGGTTGGCCAGCGCGAGCGCGGCCAGCGCGCCGACGAAGATGACCATGCTCCCGGGTGAGCCCGAGCCGATCGTGAGGCTGACCGGCAGGAACAGGGCGACCATCGAGAACGTGAGCAGGCTGGCCCGCCGCCGGGTCTCGCGCCACCAGTACCGCATCTCGCGGGAGACGAGCGCGCCGAACCGGGAACGCGGCAGCCGCCGGACCAACAGCAGGTCGACGGGCGTCCGGTCGGTGCCGGTGGCGCGCCGTCCGCCTTCGGCGGCCGTGCCGAGCATGGCGTTCTCGAGGGTCGCGCTCCACCACCACAGGAGGCCGCCGATGGCGGCCAGGGCGATCAGCAACTTCAGCGGGGCGGCCCACGCACGCCCCGCGGCGATTTCCAGACCGATGGTGTACGGGGACCCGAGCGGCGTCCAACCGATCACGTCGGCGACCGTCGCCACGGTGTCCCAGTCCGCGCGTTCGGCGCCGGCGAGCACCGCCAGCTGCAGCGGACCGAGCGCCGCCGCGAGCAGCGCGAGCGCGATCGCGGCCAGGTCGCGGGACCGGCGCGAGCGCAGCGCCGTGGCGAACGCGCTGGTGACCGACCGGCTCACCGCGACGCAGAGCAGGAGTCCGCACACGATGCCGGCGAGCTGGCCGAGCGCCGCGACCGGCCCACCTAGCTGGGCCGCGGTCTGCACCATGCCGGCCGTGGCGACCAGCGTGGCCACCGCGGGCAGGCCGACCAGCGCGGCGGCGAACATGCCCCGGACCAGCGTGCGGCGGCGCAGCGGAAGCAGCGCGAAGCGGGCCGGGTCGAGCGACTCGTCGACGCCGAAGAAGACCAGCGGCAGGAACAGCCAGCCCAGCACGATGACCGTGCCGCCGAGCGGCAGCAGGATGCCGGCCGCGTGCGGGTCGTCGGCCACGCCGGGGATGGCGAAGATCGCGTAGCCGGCGACCGCGAAGAAGCCGGAGAACAGCACGCCGACCACGAACATGGCCACCCGGGCGGGGCGCCCGCGCAGCCCGTTGGCGATCAGCCGCAGCTTGAGCCGGACGAACGGCCCGATGCCAGGCGCCGCGGTCACAGCCACGCCAGCTCCGAACCGGTGGCCACCCGGCCGCCGACGACCTGCACGAACACCTCTTCCAGCGAGCGGTCGCCGCGCACCTCGGCCAGCGTGCCGTGCCGCCGGAGCACGCCGTCGGAGAGGATCGCCACGTGGTCGCAGAGGCGCTCGACCACCTCCATGACGTGGCTGGAGAAGACCACGGTGCCGCCCCCGGCGACGAAGCGCTGCAGGATGTCGCGGATCAGCGCGGCCGAGACCGGGTCGACGGCCTCGAACGGCTCGTCCAGCACCAGCAGGCGCGGCCCGTGCAGCAGCGCGCAGGCCAGGCCGATCTTCTTCTTCATGCCGGCCGAGTAGTCGACGACCAGCGTGCGGTTGCCGACGCCGAGCTCGAGCACGTCGAGCAGCTCCCGGGCGCGCTGGTCGACGGTCGCCGCGTCCATGCCGCGCAGCAGCCCGTGATACGCCAGCAGCTCGGGCCCGGTGAGCCGGTCGAAGAGGCGTACGCCGTCGGGCAGGACCCCGAGACGGGCCTTGGCCGCCGCGGGATCCGCCCAGACGTCGTACCCCAGCAGGAAAGCGCGACCCTCATCGGGCCGCAAGAGGCCGACGGCCATCGACAACGTCGTGGTCTTGCCGGCCCCATTGGGGCCGAGCAGGCCGTAGAAGGAACCGGCCGGCACGTCGAGACTGACCCCGGAGACCGCGAGCTTGGCGTCGAACCGTTTGACCAGCCCGCGCAGTGACATGGCCGCGACCTGCTCGTCCGTCCGTTGCGTCGGCACCGTCATGACCCGACGGTAACGGGGGCCGGCCAGCCCGTCACCCCACCTTTTCGATCACGGCCCGGCGGATCAGGAACTTGCCCGGCTCGCGGACCTGCTCGAACGCCGCGTTGTTGAGCAGCACGCAGCTGCCCGACGGCGTCGCCACCTTGACCGTGATGCTCTTGTTGTTGTCCAGATTCGTCACCTTGAGGATCGTGCCGATCGGGAAGGTGCCGCTGGACGCGAACGGCGCTCCGGCCTCGCCGGAGAGCGTGACGGTCGAGCCCTTGCAGACGACCTCGCCCGCGTTACCGGCATTTCCGGCATTTCCGTTTCCCGAAGCCGGCGGTTTGGCCGGCGCGGCCGGAGCCGCCGGAGCCGCCGCGCCGGGCACCTCGGCGGCCACGTTCGCGTTGCAGCCCGCGACCTGCCGGCGCTGGTTGATCAGGTCGACCACCGCCTGGCGGTTCGCGATCCGCGCGTCCGAGAGCGCGTCCGGGTTCGCCCGCTGCCCCGCGATGAACTGCAGGTTCTGCCGGAGCGCCTGGTCGAGCCCGACACAGTTCTCGCCGGCGCTGCTCACTCCGGTGCTGATCGCGAAGGCCCCGCCGGCGATCGCCAGCGCCACCCCGCCGATCACCAGCTTCCGCGTACGCCCGGACATGTTGTTCCGCCGGTACCGCCTCATGAACCCGCTCCTTTGCTCGGTGGTTGCCGGGAAGTACGCGGCGCCCGTACGCGAAGGATCGGGGGTTGACCTTAAACATCCTTAAATGCGGAGCGATTCGGGAGCATGCAGCCGCAGCATGGTGGCGCCGATGTCGTGCGGCACCCGGCGACTGGTCAGCAGCGACCCGGCCACCATCACCAGGAACGCCAGCGGCACCGTCCAGGCCGCCGGCTGCCCGATCAGCTGGGCCGGCCATCCGGTCAGCGGCGGCCCGAGCACGGTGATCAGCACCGCCCCCATCGCCGCCCCGCCCCCGATCACGATGCCCGCGGCCGCGCCCAGGTCGGTCAGGCCGCGCCACCAGATGCCCAGCACCAGCAGCGGGCAGAAACTCGACGCCGCCACCGCGAACGCCAGCCCCACCACGCGGGAAACGTCCATGTTGGAGACGTAGAGCGACAGCGTGACCGGCACGATCGCGGCCAGCAGCGTCGCCACCCGGAAGTCGCGCACCGAGCCGCCGCGCCCGGCCCGCAGCACGTCGGTGAAGACCACCCCGGCCACGCTGGTGAGCAGGCCCGACGAGGTGGAGAGGAAAGCGGCGAGCGCGCCCGCGGTGACCAGCGCGCCGAGCAGCCGGCCGAGATGCCCGCCGCCCAGCGCCGCCTCGGGCAGCGTCAGCACCACCGCGTCGGTGCGCCCGGTCATCAGCAACTGCGGCGTATAGACCCGGCCGAGCACCCCGTACAGCGTCGGGAGCAGGTAGAACAGGCCCACCAGCGCCAGCACGACCAGCGTCGTTCTTCGCGCCGAGGCGCCGTCCGGGTTGGTATAGAAGCGGACCAGCACATGCGGCAACCCCATCGTGCCGAGGAAGGTCGCGAGGATCAGCGAGTACGTCGCGAACAGGGTCCGGTCGCCGCCCGGCAGCAGCCACTCCGGCCCGAAATGGGCGTCGACCGTGCTGACCCGCGGCACCGGGTCGCCCTCGTCGAAATGCAGTTCCGTGCCCTTGGCGACCTCGACGCCGTCGATCTCCGCGTCCTGCTCGACGACGACCGAGGTGGCGGCCGGAAAGACGGCGCCGGCGGGTGGGGTGACGGCCGGGCGGCCGTCCGACTGCCACTGCAGGGCCAAAAAGATCACGGGTACGGCCAATGCGGTCAGCTTGAGCCAGTACTGGAACGCCTGCACGAACGTGATCGCCCGCATCCCGCCCAGCGCCACGTTCGCGGTGACGACCACGCCGACCAGCAGCGCGCCCCACACGTACGAGCCACCGGTGACCGTCGTGAACGTCAGCCCCGCGCCCTGCAACTGCGGCACCAAGTAGAGGCAGCCGATGAACACGACGAACACGCTGGCCAGCCGGCGCAGCGTGGTCGAGCGCAGCCGCACCTCGCAGAAGTCCGGCAGGGTGAACGCGCCCGACCGGCGCAGCGGCGCGGCCACGAACAGCAGCAACGCCAGATATCCGGCCGCGAACCCGACCGGATACCACAGCACGTCGACGCCGTAGCGCAGGATCAGCCCGGCCACGCCCAGGAACGACGCCGCCGACAGGTACTCGCCGCTGATCGCGGCCGCGTTCCAGGACGGGCTCACCGAGCGGGAGGCGACCAGGAAGTCCGAGGTGGTGCGGGCGAAGCGCAGCCCGTACGCGCCGATGCCGACCGTCACCAGCACCACCAGGACCAGGCCCGGCACGACGTACGGGTTCACTGCTCCGGCTTCCGGATCAGCGCGATGAAGTCCTGCTCGTTGCGTTCGGCCCAGCGCACGTAGGCCCAGCCGACGCCGACCAGGAAGGGGAACGACAGCACGCCGAGCAGGACCCAGGGAAGATTGACCCCGAGCACCTTCACCGAGGCGACCCCGGGCGCGGCCACGAACAGCAGCGGCAACGCGCCCAGCCCGGTAACCACCACCAGCGCGAGCCGCAGGGCCAACGCGAGCTGGGCGCGGACCAGCCCCTTGACCAGCGCCTCACCGACGGGCGTCTGTTCCGCGAGGTCGGCCCGGGTGCGGTCGGTCGGGCGGCGCCGGGCGGCGATCTCCCCCAGCACCACCCGCGTACGCTCCGGTGATCCGTCCCCGCCCATGTCCGGAGTCTTCCGACCCTGGCCGGGATGTCAATAGCTCAACGCATGCCACCTGCGCATTGCCGGCGAACAGCTCGTCGGCCGGGCCGCGTGTCATCGCCGGCCGGCTCACTTTGAACCGGAGTTGCATGGCCACGGCTTGCCGAACGGGTTCGCGGTCCCCGGCCGGCTAGACGGACAACCGACAATGATCGTGCACGCTCAGGCCTTCCCGTGCATACTTTGCGCACGGAACACAGCGAGGGTGCAGTGCGAGTGCGGCGTGGTGAACCTGCGCGCGCAGGGGTGGAGACGACATGCTGATTTCCTTCCGAGTCGAGAACTTTCGATCGCTCAGGGACGAGGCCGAGCTGTCGATGGTGGTGCCGAGCTGGGCGGAAACCGATCACGCAACTGTCGAGATGCCTGGAGCCGCCGAACTCAGAGTGGGTACGGTGGCTGGCATCTTCGGCTCCAACGCATCCGGCAAGACAACCGTTCTACGGGCTATGTGGCAGATGTCCGCTATGGTGCTGAGTTCTCACCAGAAATGGAAGCCGAACGCCCGCGTGCCGTATTCGCCATTCTTTGTAGAGCCCTACGACGGGCAGCCTACAATGTTCGACGCCGACATTCTGGTTGAGGGCGAGCGTTATCAGTACGGTTTTCGGTTCGACCATCAAAAGATCCTGGAAGAATGGCTGTATTCCTTCCCAAAGAATCGCCCTCGATTGATTTTCGAACGGGACGAGAGCCGCGAGGTGGTTTTTCGGTTCGGGCGTGCGCTGCGCGGGCGTCCAACGGTGATCGCTGACCTCACCCGCCCTAACAGTCTCTTTCTCTCAGCGGCAGCCGCGAACAATCATCAACAGCTCACGCCAGTGGCCGAGTGGTTCGACAATCACTTCGTCCGCGCAACCTTCGACGACCGGCAGATCCGCATCAGAGCGACGCTTGCGCTAGCCAAGGAGGATCCCTCCAAGCGTAAGGTTCTCGACCTCTTGCGGTCCGCCGATTTGGGCATCGAAGACGTCCGCTTCGTCGATCACGAGGTGGACGAGGAGACTAGGGTTCGCGTTACGAACGTGATGAGAGCCATCAATCCGGAGCAGACTTTCGAGGAAGTCGACTGGAATGAGATCTCCCAAGAAACTCAGTTTCAGCATCGCGTTGAAGGAAATAGAGTGTCCTATCTCAGCATAAATGATGAATCGGATGGGACGCGCGCCTGGCTCGGGCTGATCGGACCGATGCTTTCAGCTCTCGAGAGCGGGCAGACCCTCGTCGTCGATGAGCTCGACGCCAGCCTTCACCCCAAGCTAACCAGCGAAGTTGTGCGCTTCTTCCATGATCCTCAGCTGAACCGCAACGGCGCTCAGCTGATTTTCAATACACATGATCCATCTCTGATGGGCGCTCTGCTAGGGGACTCACCGCTTCGGCGCGACGAAGTTTGGCTGACGGAGAAGGGAAGCGACAGTGCTACCCGGCTTTATCCTCTTACTGACTTCAAACCGCGCAAGGCGGAAAATCTAGAGCGGGGTTACCTCCAAGGTCGATACGGCGGGGTCCCCTTCGTTGACAGAGATCTCGCTATCGCAGCTATAAAACACAACTACGGCGGTGATCGTGCCTCCGCGTAGACCCAGTCGCGCCGAATACTTGGTGCGTCGCCGGGGCAATCGTACGGTGCGCCAACGCTTCCTTCTGAGATAGCCAAGGAGCGAGGCGACCCGCTTCGTCTAGTGCGCGAAGCCTCAAGGCGCCGGGACGAGGCGGCTCGCATCGCGACTCGCGATGGCGACGTAAATCTCCGGTATGACTCGGTGTGGTGCGTGTGCGACGTAGACGAGCATGCGCGCCTCGCCGAGACAGTGCGGTTCGCCGCACGATCCCACATCAACATGGCGATTTCCAACCCGTGCTTCGAGCTTTGGCCGGCGCTACACTTCGACGGTTGCCGAAAGCACGTTACTGCCGCGCGGCTGAAGACTATTCTGCGCGGAAAGATGAAAGGCTATGAGAAAAGCCTCGACTGCACGCAGCTGAACGGCTTGCGCGGGACAGCGCTCCGAAACGCTGCCGCATTGGACGATTGGCACGCGCGAAACGGCAGCGCGCCTGGTTCGAACCCCTCTACCGGCGTGTGGCGATTAGTAGAACGACTTGAGGGAGGAGCGGGCTCGCCTGCCGTGAGGTGAACCTATCTGATCGGCCGGTATCGCGGCGGCTCTGCTCGACCGGCGAGGGCCGGAGCGGAGTTGCGCGGTGGCGGCAACGTCAATAGCAGTTGCCTCGCGGACTTTCTGCGATGATCTCGCGGGCTCGCTCGCGCCCCAGGTTCCAGCCGCGCCAGTCGTCCGGGTGCAGGCGGAGCGGGATGCTCATCCGGCCGAGCACGCAGGCGCGCCGTGCCGGGTCGAGACCGTCCAGGCCCGGCGCCGCGTCCGGGGACAGCGTGCCCAGGTAGGCGAGGTCGACCGTGCGGCTCTGCTTGATGTTGTGCTCCGCGATCAGCCGGTCCGGGTTGGCGGCGGCAAGACCGAGCAGCGCCAGCACCCCCGCGGCGATGGCGACCCGCGGCAGCCAGCGGGCCCTCATCCGTACGCCCGCGGCCAGCACCAGCAGCAGGACCAGGCCGAACCATCCCTCGCAGCAGGCCACCAGCAACCGCAGCCGGGTGAGGCCGTACGTGTCGGCGTACAGGTTCATCCGGAACAGCGCCGAGCCGACGATGACCAGGGTGAGGGCCGCGAGCGCGCCGAGGATGACCCGGATCAGCAACCGGTCGGCGGGGGTCGCGCGGGGCGCCCAGCGGACCGTGCCGGCCAGCACCACGAGGGTCAGGCCGGTGACGAAGGCAAGCTGCCAGAATCCGCCGCGCGCGTAGGCGGCGTACGTCAGTCCCTCGGTCCGCAGCACGTGCCGGTTGCCGCCGAACAGCACGGTCAACTGCACCGCGACGAAGCAGGCGAAAAGCAGCACCAGCAGGCCGAGCGGCACGGCCCACTCGAAGCGATTGACCTTGCGGCCCTCGGTGGCGTCGAGCGGGGACAGGTCGGGCGGGCCGGCGCGCAGGAACGCGGCGCCGCCGAGGGTGAGCAGCGCGACGCCGAAGACGAAGATCCACCGGACCGTCGTGGGAACGCCGATGCTCGGGGTCAGCCGCGAGAGCGCATCGGCGAACGCGGCGTCGGCCGAGGCGAACAGCGCGCCGAAGACGGCGAGCAGCGCGATCGATACCGCGATGGTGGTCGCGACCCGTACGTTCGCACCGGTCCCGGATGGGCGGCGCAGCCGAGTCGCGCCTTGCCGCAGCCAGGGCACCGAGCGGAACGCGGCGACGACCGGCATCGTGTAGCCGACCGCGATACCGCGCAGCGAGCGGCCGCCGGTGAGGGCGAGCGCGCCGGTGAGCGTGGCGGTCGCGAGGCAGAGGAGGAACAGCCACCCGGCCGAGCGGACGGCGCCGACCGCGAGCAGGGCCACGGTGGCGGCGCCCCACGCGTACCTGTCCCAGCCGGCCCGGACCGGCGGGCGGACCACCAGCGGCGCCGGCGCGCCGGGGAGCGGCCGGACCGGGACGGCGCGGGCGACGATCAGCGCCGCGGTGGCGGCCAGTGCGGTGATCGGCCAGCCGGCCCCGGCCCGGTCGAGCGGCAGGCTGAGCGCGGCGACCGAGGCCGCCGCCACGATCGCGACGACGGTGACGGCGCCGGCCGGGCGACCCGCATCCGGCCAGTACCGGGCCCAGGGTGCGAGGGACGGCCAGGGCCCGTGGATCGCCGAGGGATGGACCGGTGGCCGGTTCGGCGGCGCTGCGTTCGGCGGCGTTGGGTCCGGCGGCACCAATGTGGCCGGTCCGGTGGGCCGGGCCGGTCGGCGCGGGTCGTAGGCCTCGACTCTCGGCGGGTTGTCCATGGGCATACCTCCATATTTCGGGCATGAGTGAAATGCACGGACCCGTTCCGGGTGGTCGTGCTGGGAAGAGGGCGGCGTCGGCGGTCAGGCCGCCTGAAGCGGAAGGGTCACGTGGATGTGGCAGCCGCGGCGGTCGCGGCCGGGGTCGACCACGGCGATCGTGCCGCGGTGCAGTTGGACCACCCAGCGGGCGATCGCCAGGCCCAGCCCGGTGCCGCCGCTGGCCGAGCGCTCGCCGCGGGTGAAGCGCTCGAAGACCCGCTCCCGCTCGGCCGGCGGGATGCCGTCGCCGTGGTCGGCCACCGCGAGCAGCAGATGGTTGTCGCGGCGCTCGGCGCGCACCAGCACGGTGCCGCCGGGCGGACTGTGCCGGGCCGCGTTGTCCAGCAGGTTGGCGAAGACCTGGTGCAGCCGCTCCCGGTCGCCCGGCACGACCACGGCCGGCGTGCGGATCTCGAAAAGCACCTCGCGGCCCGCGCCGGCCGCGTTGACCCGGGCCTCCGCGACCACGTCGTCGAGGAACGTGGGCACGTCGATCGGGGTACGGACCAGCGGGGTCACGCCGGCTTCCACCCGCGACAGGTCGAGCAGCTCGGTGACCAGGCGGCCCAGGCGCTCGGTCTGGGTGAGCGCGGTCTGCATCATCTCAGGATCGGCGCCGGCCACCCCGTCGACGATGTTCTCCAGCAGACCCTGCAGTGCCGTGATCGGCGTACGCAATTCGTGCGAGACGTTCGCGATGAGCTCGCGCCGCTGGTGGTCGGCCGCCTGCAGGTCGGCCGCCATCCGGTTGAACGCCTCGGCCAGCTGGCCCACCTCGTCGCGCGAGGTGGCCCGCACCCGCCGGCTGTAGTCGCCGCGCGCCATCGCCCCCGCGGCCGCGGTCATCTCGCGCAGCGGTGAGGTCATGCCGTGCGCGAGGAACTGCAGCGTGGTCAGCGCGACGACGATCGCGGTGACCGAGGTCCAGAGCGGGAACCAGCCGAGCCACAGGGTGAACCAGGCCATGCCGGCCGCCCCGGCCCCGATCAGGATCATGCCGATCTTGATTTTGATGGACCGCACCGGATCGAGCGGCCGGGGCAGCGGAAGCCGGATCACCTCTGCACCTCCAGGGCGTACCCGACGCCGTGCACGGTGCGGATCAGGTCGGGCCCGAGCTTGCGGCGCAGCCCCTTGATGTGGCTGTCCACCGTCCGGGTGCCGGACGCGTCCGCCCACCCCCACACGTCGGCGAGCAGCCGCTCCCGCGGCAGCACCGTCCGCGGGTGGGCGGCCAGGTGCACGAGCAGGTCGAACTCGGTCGGGGTCAGGTGCGCCTCGATCCCGCCGCGCAGCACCCGCCGCTCGGCCTGATTGATCTCGAGGTCGCCGAACCGCAGCGTGGGCGGCGCGGCCGGCGCCGGCGTGCTCTTGGCCGCCCGCCGCAGCAGCGCGTGCACCCGGGCGGCCAGCTCCCGCATCGAGAACGGCTTGGCCATGTAGTCGTCCGCGCCGACCGCCAGCCCGACCAGCAGGTCGGTCTCGTCGTCGCGGGCGGTGAGCATGAGGATCGGCACCGGCCGCTCGGCCTGGATGCGGCGGCATACCTCGAGCCCGTCGAACCCGGGAAGCATCACGTCGAGCACGATCGCGTCCGGCTGCACCCGGCGCGCGGCGTCCACCGCCGACGGGCCGTCCACCGCCACCTCCACCGCGAACCCTTCGGCCCGCAGCCGAGCCATCACGGCGTCGGCGATGGTCCGCTCGTCCTCCACGACGAGCACCCGCCGCTGCCCTGTGTCCACGCCCGCCACCTCCCGCATTGCCCCCACCAGCATCTAACCCGGGGCGGGCAAGCCGCCGGTGCGCCCCCGTGGCGCACCGGCCGGCCTTTCGGTCGAGGAGCCTAGAGATCACCCGTGCAGACCGGGCGGCGAGTTTGTGAACGACCTGTGGAGATGCCACCCGCCGCCGGGCTGCCTGTGGATAACTCTGTGGAGAAACCTGTGAGCCTGTGGACAACGCTGTGGACGTACGTGACGGCCGCCACCCCACGGCGGCGGCGGAGATCCGGTAGCGTGCTCGGTCGTTCAATATCTACGGGGAGATCTTGACGTGAAGATGCACCGTCACGCCCACGGCATGGCCCTGCTGGCCGCCGGCGCGCTGACCACCGTCCCACCCGACCGCCCGGGCTGGCGCCGCCTGCCCGAGCCGAGAAACCCACACCCACGCGTACGGCCTCTGCGCGGCGCCCGCGTCAACCGAGCCCGCGGGCGCTGAGGCCGTTCAGCAGCCGTAGGCAGTGACGGTTTGGGCCCGCGTGGCGCGTTCGTCAGCGGGTCCAGTCGTGCTTGGCTGCCCTGATCAGCTTGTCCTTCAGCTCACGCGTGTGCCGCCGGCTCACCGGCAGCTCGACCCCGTCGACCGCCACCACGTAGCCCGACCCGGTCAGGCGCAGCTCGGCGATCAGCCGGATCTGCACCAGATATGACCGATGGATCCGCACGAACCCCGCATCCGCCCACCGCTCGGCCAGCGTCGCCAGCGAGACCCGCACCAGATGCGACGCGTCCGCGGTGTGCAGCCGCGCGTAATCGCCCTGCGCCTCCACCCACCGCACCGACGAGCGCGGCAGCATCCGGGTGGTGCCGGCCAGCTCGACCGGGATCGCCGGCTCGTCCGTCGGGGCGGCCGGAGCCGGGGCCGGCAGCAGCCGCGTGCCGGAAACCCGGCGCAGCGACTCGCCGAGCCGCTCGGCCCGTACGGGCTTGCGCACGTAGTCGGTCACGCCGAGGTCGAAAGCGTCCACCGCGCCGTCGTCGTACGCGGTCACGAAGACGATGGCCGGCGGGCGGGCGAACCGCCGCAGGATGCGGGCCAGCTCCATGCCGTCGAGGCCCGGCATGCGGATGTCCAGGAACACCGCGTCCACCTCGGTGTCGCGCAGCACCCGCAGCGCCTCGGTGGCGTCGCCGGCCCGGTGCACGTGCGCGACCCGGCCGTCCGCGTTCAGCAGGTAGGCCAACTCGTCGAGCGCGGGCGGCTCGTCGTCCACTGCCAGGACAACCAGGCTCACGTCGACCCGGCCTTCGCAACGCAGCGACCGCTCATGCTCGTACCTCCGGATGGAATTTCGGCACCCGCATGCTCACCCTCGTACCCGCTCCCGGCGCGGTTTCCACCACCAACCCGAAGTGATCGCCGAAGACCGAGCGCAACCGCTCGTCCACGTTGGTGAGGCCGACGTGCTGGCCGTCGTCGGTTTCCGGCCCGCCGGGGGCGAAGACCGACGGGTCCATCCCGACGCCGTCGTCCTCGACCGTGATGTGGCACTCGGCACCCGCGTCCCGAGCTTCGATGCTCACCATACCGACGCCCGGCTTGCGGGACAGTCCGTGGCGCACGGCGTTCTCGACGAGCGGCTGCAGGCAAAGAAAGGGCAGGCCCACCGGAAGCACCTCGGGCGCGATCTGCAGGCGCACCTGGAGGCGGTCGCCGAAGCGGGCCCGCTCGATGGTCAGGTAGCGGTCGATCGAGCGCAGCTCCTCGGCGAGCGTGGTGAATTCGCCGTGCGCCCGGAACGAGTAGCGGGTGAACTCGGCGAACTCGAGGATCAGCTCGCGGGCCCGCTCGGGGTCGGTCCGCACGAACGACGCGATCGCGGTGAGCGCGTTGTAGATGAAGTGCGGGCTGATCTGCGCCCGCAGCGCGCGCACTTCGGCGCGGGCGAGCCGCTCGCGGGACGAGTCCAGCTCGGCCAGCGCGATCTGCGACCCGGCCCAGCGGGCGGCCTCGGCGGTGGCCTGCACGAGGCCGGGCACCGGCTGGTCGTCGGCGATCGCGACCAGTGCGGCGGTCGCGCGACCGTCGGGGCCGGCCAGCGGCGCCACGACCGCGCCGCGCACCATGCAGTCGACTCGGTCGCAGGGCAGGTCGCCGGCCGCGAGCACGACCGACCGGTGGGTGGTCAGCGCCCGGCGGGCCGCGCCGGTGAGCTGGGCGCCGTGGTGGCTGCCGCTGCCGTCGAAGGCGAGGCACCGCTCGCCGTCGTCGATGGCCAGGCCGACCGCGCCGACGAGCGAGCGCAGGTGCCGGATGGCCTTGCCGGCGGTGGCCGTGGTGAGCCCGCCGCGCAGGGGTTCGGCGGCGAGCGCCGCGGTGTGCAGGACGTCGTAGGTGGCCCGCTGCATGGCGGTGGCGATGCCCCGGCGGGCGCGCAGCCGAAGGACGGCCATCACCGCGGCGCCGAGCCCGGCGAGCACCGCGATGACGGCGAGAGCGCTCCCCACCTGCCCGGCCATGCGCCAGATAGTAAGCCCCGTATTGCTGGGAACACGGTAGCCGGAACTGCCCGCGATCGGCCTTGAAGGGGCGATTGCCCAGCGGAGCGAAGCGGAGCCGGTCAGGCTAGTAAGCGCCCTTGCGCTTCAGGACCACCCAGATGGTGCGCCAGAGGATGCCCAGGTCGTACGTCAGCGACCAGTTGTCGACGTAGTACAGGTCGAGGCGGACCGCCTCGTCCCACGACAGGTCGGAACGGCCGGACACCTGCCACAGGCCGGTCATGCCGGGCCGCACCAGCAGGCGCCGCCGGACGTCGCCGAGATAGTCGCCGTCTTCCGCGGGCAGCGGGCGCGGACCGACCAGCGACATCTCGCCCTTGAGCACGTTGATCAGCTGCGGCAGCTCGTCCATCGAGGTGGCGCGCAGCTTGGCGCCGAACGAGAAGATCCGGGGATCCTGCTTCATCTTGAACATCATGCCGTCGGACTCGTTGAGCTCCTCCAGCGTCGCCTTGCGCTCCTCGGCGTCCACGTACATGGTGCGGAACTTCCACACCCGGAACGTGCGGCCCTCGTGGCCGACCCGGGCCTGCCGGTAGAAGACCGGGCCGCGGTCGGAGATGCGGATGCCGAGCGCGATGAACAGCAGGAACGGGCTGAGCAGGAGCAGGCCGAGGCCGGCGGCCACCCGGTCGAGCAGGTTTTTCACCAGCCAGCCGGGGCCCGAGAGGGTCGGCTCCTCGACGTGCAGCAGCGGCAGGCCCTCGATCGGGCGGATGTGCACCCGGGGGCCGGCGATGTCGGTGAGCTGCGGCGCCACCACCAGGTCGACGCCGGTGCCCTCGAGCTGCCAGGCCAGCCGGCGCAGCTCGCCGGGCTCGGCGCTGGCCGAGCCGCAGACCGCGATCGTGTCGGCGCCCACCTCGCGCACCAGCGAGAGCACGTCCCGCGCCGCGTACACCGGGACCGGGGTCTCGATGCCGCGGGCGGCCGCGAAGCCGTCGGTCAGGTGGATGGCGACCGGGATCAGGCCGGCCGCCGGGCTGCGGGTGACCGCCGTGTAGACCTCGAGCGCCTCGGGCAGCGTGCCGACCAGGATCATCCGATGCGCGCCGTGCCCGGTGCGGCGGCGGGCGAAATGCAGCACCTGACGGGCCAGCACCCGCCCGAGCAGCAGGAACAGCACCGCGCTCACCGAGACCAGGGCGACCGTGCCCCGGGAGAGCTGGGTCTTGGTGGCGAACGCGAGCAGCGACACGCACGCCACGACCGTGACCGAGCAGCGCACGACGCGCTTGAACTCCTCGCTGCCCAGGCCCAGGTAGCGCCGGTCGTAGGTGCCGTTGGCCCAGAGCAGGATCAGCCAGCCGAGCGGCAGCACCACGTAGGCGAAGAAGTAGAACAGCTGCGCGTCGTGCAGGAAGAGCCAGTCGCGGTTGCGGAACCCGGTCTTCGCCTTCTCCAGGAAGGTCGCGGCGAGATAGCTCGCCGACAGGATGGAGATCAAATCCAAAAGGACCAGGACCATCGTGTACGGCCGGTGCCAGCGCGACAGGCGCTTGTGGGTCCGGTTCCACGCTGATCGGGGTACGCCATTGCTCGGCGGCTGCTCCTGCTGCCACTCGAAGCTGTCGTACGGCACGGGTTTGCTCCGGCTGCTGTCGGTAACCGGGCGATGCAGGCTTGTCGTCACGTCGCCTACGTCCTCCCGCATCCGGAAAAGATTACGCACCGCCACGATCCTTCGGGTCTCGGCCGCCGTGACCGTCGCCCGGCCGCACCGCGAAGGTTGCCTGGGACCGGGCCACTATACCGATGGAAACCGGGTACGCGAGCGTACGTCGGGTCGGCTATACCACTCCGAGTTGCTCAGACACGCACGGTAAGCGAGAGCGTCATCGAATCAGCTTGGAGAGACGGCGGTCTGCCAGGGGTTTGCCGCCGGTCTGGCACGTGGCGCAGTACTGCAGGCTCTTGTCGGCGAAGGACACCTCACGCACCGTATCGCCACAGACCGGGCAAGGCAGGCCGGTACGCGCGTGCACCCGCATGCCGGCCCGCTTCTCCCCCTTGAGCTCGGCCGCCTTCTGGCCGACCGAACGGGCCACCGCGTCGGTCTCGACCTCGCGCATCGCCGTGTACAGAGCGTGCATCTGCTCGTCGGTGATCTTGCCGGTGAGCGCGAAGGGAGACATCTTGGCCACGTGCAGGATCTCGTCGGAGTACGCGTTGCCGATGCCGGCCAGCACCTCCTGATCGACGAGCACACCCTTGATCTGGCCGTTCCGCGACCGAATACGCTCGGCGAACTCCGGCTCGGTCACCGCCAGCGCGTCGGGGCCGAGCCGGGACACCCCGGGCACCTCGGCCGGGTCGCGCACCAGGTAGGCCGCCAGCGACTTCTGGGTGCCGGCCTCGGTCAGGTCGAAGCCGGAGCCGTCGTCGAGCCGCATCCGCAGCGCGATCGGCCCGCTACCCGGCTTGAGCGGGGCCGGCGACTTGAACGAGTCGCGGTAGTGCAACCAACCGGCCCGCGCGAGGTGAACGACCAGGTGCAAATCATCCCCCAGGCCGATATCCAGGAACTTTCCGTGCCGGCCGGCGTCGCGGACCGGCATCCCGGCGACGGCGGAGGCGGGCGGATCGTACGTCTTCAGCGCGCTGAACGAGGACACCTCGAAGCGCTGCACGGTGTGGCCGACCGCGCGCTCACGCAGATAGGCCGCGAGCGCCTCGACCTCGGGGAGTTCGGGCACGCCCTCAAAGGTAGCGTTTCCTGCCGTGAAGGTGGTCGTCGCGCACAACCGGTATCGGGAAGCCATCCCCTCCGGCGAGAACGTCATCGTGGACACCGAGATCGCGCAGCTGCGCGCGGCCGGGGTCGAGGTGCTGCCGTTCCAGCGCAGCTCCGACTCGATCGGCGAGCTCCCGGCCGTACAGAAAGCGCTTTTGCCGTTGTCTCCCATCTACGGCCGGGCCGCGCAGCAGGACCTTTCGCGTCTCCTCGCGGCCGACCGGCCGGATGTGCTGCACCTGCACAACCCCTACCCGCTGCTGTCGCCTTGGGTGATCCGCACGGCGCACGCGCACGGCGTCCCGGTGGTGCAGACGGTGCACAACTACCGCCAGGTCTGCTCCTCCGGCCTGTACTTCCGGGACGGCCACAACTGCCAGGACTGCCGCGGCAAGCTGCTGGGCTGGCCGGCGATCCAGCACCGCTGCTATCGCGGCTCGGCGGCACAGAGCGCGCTGATGGCCACCACGCTCGCGGTGCACCGGCCCACCTGGCGCTCGGTCGACCGGTTCATCGCGCTGACCGACCGGATCGCCGCGCACCTGCGGGACTACGGCATCCCCGACGAGCGGATCACCGTAAAACCCAACGGACTTCCCGATCCGGGCGAGCCCTCCGCGGTGGGTGAGGGTTTCGCGTACGGCGCCCGCCTGTCCCCCGAGAAGGGGCTGGCGCTGCTGCTGGACGCGTGGCGGCGGCACCCCGACGGCGCGCTGGGCCCGCTGCGCATCGCCGGCGACGGCGAGCTGCGGCCGCTGGCCGAGCGGGCGGCGGCCGAGCGGAACGACGTCACGTACCTCGGCGTGCTCGACCGCGAGCAGATGACCGAGCTGCGGCGCGCGTCGGCCGTGGTGATCGCGCCCCCGACCTGGAACGACGTGCTGCCCACGGTGATCCTCGAGGCGATGGCGAACGGCCGGCCGGTGCTGGGCACCGCGGTGGGCGGCATCCCGTACCTGATCGGCGACGAGGCCGGCTGGCTGGTGGAGCCCGAGCCGGCGGCGCTGGCCGCGGCCCTGCCGATCGCCCGCGACGAGGCCGCCGCGCGCGCGAAGTCGGCCCGCGCGCGCTACCTGCGCGACTTCCACCCGGACGTGCTCACCGCCCAGCTCGTGGACATCTACCGGGAAATCACAGCGGATTTTGACCATACGCCGAGATAGATCTTGGCCGGGGAAGGGAAAGGTGGACCCGTGACGGAATCTTCCCGCGTCTCTCGAAGGAATTTGCTGCTCGGCGTGGGCGGGGCCGCCCTCACCGGCGTGGTCGGCGGCGGGCTCGGCTACGCCCTGGGCCACGACAACGGCTCCGCCGCGACCGACGAGACCGCCGGCGCGACCGAGGCCGCGCAGGCCGGCCCGCCCAAGTACCGCTCCCGCCCCGACCTCCGCACCCTGCCCGACGTCACGATCACGACCGCGGCGAACGGCACAGTCGGCGGCTACATCTGCCTCAGCCCCGCCGCGGGCAGCGGCCTGTGGGGCACGCTGATGGTCGACGAGAAGGGCTCGCCGGTCTGGTTCAAAAAGGTGCCCGACCCGGCCACCGTGGCGATCGACTTCAAGGTCCAGCGCTATCGCGATCAGCCGGTCCTCACCTGGTGGGAGGGGACCATCGGCGGCACCGGCGGGCAGGGCGTCGGCCAGGGCGAGTTCGTGCTCGCCGACCGGTCGTACCGGGAGATCACCCGGGTGCGGGCGGCCGGCTCCGAGCAGGCCGACCAGCACGACTTCGTGATCACCCCGCAGGACACGGCGCTGTTCTGGGTGTACGACCCGGTGCCGCACGACCTGACCGCCCAGGGCGGCCCCCCGGACGGGGTGCTGCACGACGGCGTGATCCAGGAGGTCGACATCGCGACCGGCAAGCTGCTGTTCCAGTGGCGGGCGAGCGAGCACGTCGGACTGGACGAGTCGTACGCGCCACTGCCGCAGGGCGAATCGGCCCACCTGCCGTACGACTACTTCCACGCCAACTCGGTGGGGCTGGCGGCCGACGGCAACATCATCATCTCGGCGCGGCACACCTGGACGTCGTACAAGATCAATAAGACCTCGGGCGAGATCATGTGGCGCCTCGGGGGCAAGAAATCCGACTTCACGATCGACGAGAATGCCAAGTTCTCCTGGCAGCACGACTTCCGCCAGCGGCGCGACGGCACCTACAGCGTCTTCGACAACGGCGCCGGGATCACCAAGGACCGCGACTACTCCCGCGGTCTGGTGATGAAGGTGGACGAGGCCGCCCGCACGGCGCGGTTCGTGGCCGAGTTCGTGCACCCCGACAAGCTCTCGGCCCCCACCCAGGGCAGCTTCCGCGAGCTGGCCGACGGCGGCTCGTTCATCGGCTGGGGGCAGATGCCCCACTTCACCGAGCACAACGCCGACGGCACCGTCCGGCTGGCCGGCCACCTCCCCCAGGACAACCAGTCCTACCGCGCCTACAAGACCGACTGGACCGGCGTGCCCCTCGACCAGCCCGCTCTGGGCCTGCACATCGAGAGCGGCAACGTCGTCGTCAGCGCCAGCTGGAACGGCACCACAAAGGTCGCCAAGTGGCGAGCCCGCTCCGGCACCCAGCCCGGCGCCTTGGCCAACGCCCCCATCGAGGCCCCCCGAACAGGCTTCGAAACCCGCCTCACGATCCAGGGCACCCCCGAATACGTGGTAGCAGAGGCCTTGGACGCCAAGGGCACCGTCCTAGGCGCCTCCGCAGCCATCCCGGTACGCGTCTAACCCGGCCCAGCCCCCGCCGCGCCTCCGGTTCCAGCCCGGTACAAAACCCCAAATTTGCGTGAACCCCCACCCAGGGGACACGCGCAATCGCCCCGCTGTTGAGCAGGGGCGATTGCCCGCGGCGCCGGAGGCGACGCCAGCCAGCTCAGCGCCAGCCAGCTCAGCGCCAGCCAGCTCAGCCCCGCAGCGCCTGCCGCGCCGAAAACACCACACTGGCCGCCAAGAACCCCGCGTTGACGAGGGTGAACAACCCCACGAACCAAATGGTCCACTGTGGCGCGACAGTCAACACCACACCGGCCAGGGCGATCACCGCGCCGTAATCACGGACCAGCTTGACCAGCCGGACCGGCAACGACCGGCTGGTCACCATGCTGGCGGCCTGCTCGCCGCCCTGCATGACCGAGGTGACCAGGTTGACCATCCAGGTGCCGGCGAACGCGGCCAGCAGCCAGGCCGGGGTGTCGGGCACCTGGGCCTTCGCCGTGGCGGCCAGCGCCGAGACCAGCGAGATCTGCACCGCGACGTCGCAGAGCACGTCGAGGCGGCCGCCGGCCGTGCTGGCCTGGCGGGTGACCCGGGCCAGCTGACCGTCGGCGCAGTCGAACGCGTACGCCAACTGCCAGCCGAGCAGCGCGAGCAAGCCGATCGGCCAGGCCCAGATCTCGCCGTCGGCCACCGGGCCGGCGGCGGCGATCACCACGAACGAGACCAGGCATCCGAGGCCGAGGTTGACCACGGTCAGCACCGTGGGCACGATGCGGCGCTTGTGCGCGCCGACCGCGATCCGGGCGCCGATCCGCTGGCTGAGCGCCTCGCTGAAGAGCCCGCCGCCCCGGTTCACCGCGTAATAGTCGGCCGCGGTGGGCGCACCGGAAGCCGCAGCGGGCGCAGGGGACGCCGACGGCTCGGGCCCACCACCCGGCGCGGGCGTGGGTCCGACCGGGCCGTGGCCGGAGTCAGCGGTCGGCGATGGCTTCGGCATATTCCGCCACCTTTCCGCTGATCTGTGCGGGTGCCATGGCCAGGTGCTCCAGGATCGTGTAGCGGTCGGGCCGGGTGCGCGGCGCGAACGAGACGGCCTCGACGAACTGCTCGCCGGTCAGGCCCACGTCCTCCGGAAGGCGCGGCAGCTGATGCCGGGCGAGGCAGTCGGCCATCTGGGCGAAGCGGCGCTCGTCGCCGCGCAGGAACGTGCAGAACAGCGCGCCGAGCCCGGCCAGCTCGCCGTGCGAACCGGTGCCCGGGAAGAGCGAGTCGATGGCGTGCATGATCTCGTGGCAGCCGCCGCTGGCCGGGCGGCTGCTACCGCAGACCGCCATGGCGAGGCCGCTGGAGATCAGCGACTCGGCGAGCACGGTGACGAACGCGTCGTCGCTCATGTCGCCCGGCATGCTCAGCATCGCCTCGGCGCCCATCCGGGCCAGCGACGCGGCCAGGCCGTCCACCGGCTCGCCGCGCACCTCGCGGGCGAGCTCCCAGTCGGCCAGCGCGCTGATGTTGCTGATCACGTCGCCGATGCCGCCCCGGTTGACCCGCTCGGACCCGTTGTCGACGAAGTCGAGGTCGACGATCACGCCGAACGGGATGTGGACGCCGTAGGAGCCCTTGATCCCGTCGTTGATCAGGCTGGCCACCGGCGAGCCGATGCCGTCGTTGGCGAGGCTGGTCGCCACCGAGATCATCGGCAGGCCCCAGCGGTTGGCCGCGTATTTCGCGGTGTCGATCGTGGTGCCGCCGCCGATGCCGACCACCGCGTCGTAGTTGCGGGCGCGCAGCTTCGCGGCGAGCTCGAGCGCGGCGTCGAGGGTGCCGCCCGCAGTGGTGTAGACGTCGGCCGAGCCGAGATTCGGGCGGATCAGGTTGACCACCTGCTCGCCCAGGCCCGGGCCGACGACGACCGCGACGTCACCGCCCGCCGAGATCCGGCCGTCGGCCAGGATGCGGGCGAGGTCGGCGACCGCGCCGCGGCGGACGTCGAAGTGCAGCGGCGTCTGGATGGTGCGGGCTAGTAGCGGCATGCGATGTCCCGCGCCTTGGCCAGGTCGTCGTGGTTGTCGACCTCGACCCAGCTGACCTCGCCGATGGTCGACGCCCGGACCTCGCCGCCGCGGTTGGCGAACTCCTGGAAGCCGTCCTCGTAGTAGAGGTTGGGGTCGCGTTTCCAGGTGGTCTTGAGGGCGTCGGCGAGCTTTCCGGCGGTCGACGGCTCGATGATGTTGGCGCCGATGTACTCGCCGAACGCCTCGGCGGGATCCATCAGCTTCGTGATCTTGGTGAGCTGTCCGGACTCGTCGAAGACGGTCTTCATCTCCTCGTCGGCCAGCTTCTTCAGATTGTCGATGGCCAGCAGGATGCTCGGACCGCGATCGGCCAGCAGGGTGTGCTCGACGCTCACCGGATGCACGGTGTCGCCGTTGACCATCAACGCGCCCTGGGCGAAGTGGTCCCGCGCGAGCCAGAGGGAGTACGCGTTGTTCCACTCCTCGGCCTTGCCGTTGTGCACCAGGCTGATCTTGACGCCGTACTTCTCCTGGAACCCGGGCACCCGTTCCTCGACCGCGCCGGCGCGATAGCCCACCACGATCGTCACGTCGGTGAGCCCGGCCGCGGCCAGATTGCGCAGCGAGATATCCATGATCGTGGTTTCGCCGTCCACCGGGACAAGTGCCTTGGGCAGCGTGTCCGTGTACGGACGCAGCCGTCGGCCGGCTCCGGCGGCGAGTACGAGTCCGATCATGGAGTAGCTCCTCGTGGTCAAGGGATGTGCCCCGCGAGGATAACCTCTCGCTTCCTGGCCGTTTACCGGGCGGAGGCGCGCGAAAATAGCATGGCGGCTGCTCGTAAGCTGGTTGCCATGACCGCTGAGCAGCTGATCTCCTTCGCCCGTGGCGCTCCGTCGCTGGACATCATCGACGTCGAGGGCCTCAAGGCCGCCGCCGCGCGTGCCTTCGACGCCGACCCGGCCGGCGTGACCGCTTACGGCACCTCTGTCGGCTATGTCCCGTTGCGTGAGTGGATCGCGAAGAAGCACAGCGTCTCCGCCGACCAGGTCATCGTGACGAACGGGTCGCTGCAGGCCGACGCGTTCCTCTTCAACCACCTCGTGCAGCCCGGCGACACCGTGATCGTGGAGAAGCCGACCTACGACCGCACGCTGCTCAGCCTGCAAAACCTCGGCGCCAAGGTGCACCAGGTCACGCTGCGCGAGGACGGCATCGACACCGACGAGCTGCGCGCCCTGCTCGAGTCCGGCGTCCGCCCCAAGCTCGCGCACATCATTCCCAACTACCAGAACCCGGCCGGCATCACGCTCTCCGAGCAGAAGCGTCGCGACCTGCTGGCGCTGGCCGTCGAGCACGGCTTCACGATCTTCGAGGACGACCCGTACGTGGACATCCGGTTCCGCGGCGACGCCCTGCCCTCGATGCTCTCGATGGACTCTGACAACGTCGTGGTCCACGCCTCCAGCTTCACCAAGACGGTATGCCCGGGCGTGCGCGTGGGCTACCTGGTCGGCCCGGCCGCGCTGATCGACGCGATCGCCAAGAAGGCCACCAACCTCTACATCTCGCCCGGCATGGTGTCCGAGGCGATCGTCCACCAGTTCTGCGTCTCGGGCGACATCGACCGCTCGATCCAGACGGTCCGCACGGCCCTGGCCGAGCGCGCCTCGGTCCTCGCCGACTCGCTGCGCAAGCACATCCCCGGCGCCACCTTCACCGAGCCCGACGGCGGGTACTTCCTCTGGGTCGATCTGCCCGAGGACGTGGACGTCGACAAGCTCTTCCCGGCCGCGATGAAGAAGGGCGTGGCTATTGTCAAGGGGACGGACTTCCTGCTCGACGGCGGGAAGAGCTCGGTTCGCCTGGCGTTCTCCGCGGTAACGGCCGACCAGATCGACGAGGGTGTCCGGCGCCTGGCGGCGGCCATCGACGAAGTGCGCGCGTAGCGTCCGGGTCTCGCCACGCCGGACGGGTTCGCCCGATCCCGTCCGGCGCGCCCTGTGACGTGAGCTAGCCTGCTGCGGGCCCGTCGGGCGGTGTGTGTGGGGAGGTCTGTCATGAGCGAGCGCGAGCCCGGCACGTGGAGCCGGAACAAGCCGCTGTCCCGGGCGTTCGCCGCGCCCCGGCGCGCGATGAACCGCATCTTCGCCACCCCGGGCGATCATCTGGACGGCACCCGCACCCGCACGACCGCCAGTTCGGTGGTCGACTGTGGCGTCTACGTGACCGGCAAGCGGCTGGCCGGCGAGTTCTCCCCCGACGAGGCGCTGCGCGAGGCCTGCTCGCACGAGGACGGCTTCGTCTGGCTGGGCCTGCACGAGCCCGGCGAGGCCGAGATGACGGCGATCGCGCAGACGTACGGGCTGCACGAGCTGGCCGTCGAGGACGCGGTCAAGGCCGAGCAGCGCCCCAAGCTGGAGAACTTCGGCGCGGTGCACTTCCTGGTCATGCGCACCGCGCGGTACGTGCCGCACAGCGAGATCACCGAGACGTCCCAGGTGGTCGAGACCGGCCAGATGATGATCTTCGTGGGCGAGCAGTTCGTGATCACCGTGCGCCACGGTGACGCGTCCGAGCTGGGCTCGGTCCGCGCCGACCTCGAGAACGGCCGGGCCGACCTGCTCGAGCAGGGGCCCTGGGCGGTGGCGTACGCGGTGACCGACCGGGTGGTCGACCACTACCTGCTGGTCGCCGACCAGGTCGAGGCCGACCTCGACATCATCGAGGAAGGCGTCTTCTCACGCGGCGCGGCCAGCCCGATCCAGGCCATCTACCAGATGAAGCGGGAACTGGTGGAGTTCCGCCGGGCCGTCGTGCCGCTGCAGCGGCCACTCGCCACGATCGTGGCGATCGTGCCCAAGCGGATCGGCAAGTACTTCCGTGACGTCCAAGACCACTTGACGCGTACGGTCGAGCAGGTCTCCTCCTACGACGACCTGCTCAATTCGATCCTCCAGGCGCGACTCGCCCAGGTGACCGTCGACCAGAACAACGACATGCGCAAGATCGCCGCGTGGGCCGGCATCGCCACGGTCTGGGCCGCGGGCGCCGGCATCTACGGGATGAACTTCACGCACATGCCCGAATTGGACTGGTTGTACGGCTATCCGGCGTGGTGGGCGATCATCCTGCTGATTTCCTTTGTGCTCTACCGGGCGTTCCGCCGCAACGGCTGGCTGTAGGGGTGCCCCCTGGACATCGACGCCGAGCCCTAGAGTGACAGGGTGCCGTCGCGTCAGGACCAGCTGCATTCGTACCAGTACTCGCTTCAGCGGGTGGTAGCCGCGCTGGTCACGCACGACCCCGACCCGTCGCGCTCGCCGCTGCGCCGGGCCGGCACGACGGCCCTGGTCAGCCTGCTGATCGCGAGCCTCGCCGTGGGCGGCGCGGCGATCTACGGCCTCCTCACCGGACACAGCAATGTGGATCCGCGCAACCCCAACGTGGTGTTCCAGGAAAAGGGCACCGGCGCCCGGTTCGTCTACCTGGAGTCCGACAAAAACCTCCACCCGGTGCTCAACTACGCCTCCGGCCTGCTGCTCGCCAACGCCGAGGCGCCCGAGCTCAAGAGCATCTCGTCGGACAAGCTGGCCTCCGTGCCGCTCGGCGCCCCGCTCGGCATCCCTGACGCGCCCGACTCGCTGCCGGCCAAGGGCGCGCTGCTCACCGAGCGGTGGTCGATCTGCACCGACAACCGCGGCGACGAGAACACGCCGCGCAGCACGCTGCTGATCGGCGACAAGCTCACCGACGGCACGGTCGCGGCCAAGACCGGAGAGGCCCTGCTCATCCGCGATCCGCAGGGCAGCAGCGCGCTGGTCTTCGGCAACAAGCGGTATCCGATCCCGGCCGACGAGCTGGTCGCGACGCTGCGCGTGCTCGGCTGGGCGTCGAAGGAGCCCTGGACGGTCGCCACCGCCTGGGCCAACGCGGTCCCGCTCGCGCACGACCTGGTCGCCCCGGAAATCCCGGAGGTGGGCGGCACCTCCGCGATCGACGGCTTCCAGGTCGGCGATCTGGTCACCGACTCCGGTCAGCAGTTCGCGGTGATCCTCGCCGACGGCGCCGCCGCTCTCACCGACATGCAGGCCCGACTCATGCAGGCCAATCCCGGCGTGGAAAAGCCGCAGGCGATCGGTAACGCGTTCTTCCAGCTGCCGCCGTCCAAGAAGCGGATCAGCGACGAGGGCGACCCCAACGGCCTGCCGGTCACCGTGCCCAAGCTGCACGACTCGACGCCTGCCCAGGCCTGCATGACCCTGCCGGTGGACGCGAAATCCGGCGACGGGCTGCGGATCGACCCGACCGTGCCGTCCGGCGTCGGGGTCAAGGCCGGCACCGCCCCGCCCAACGCCGTGCTGGCCGACTACGTGCACATCGCGCGCGGCAAGGGCGTCCTCGCCACGGCGGCGGCCTCGCCGAGCGCGCCCGCCGGCACCGGCACGGTGAGCATCGTCACCGACACCGGGCAGAGCTTCCCGCTCGCCAACCGGTCGCTGATCACCAAGCTGGGGTACCCCGGGGTCAAGCCGGCCCAGATCCCGTCCGAGCTGGTGGCGATGCTCCCCCGCGGCCCGTCGCTCGACCCGGCCCGCGCCCGCCAGGCCGACGCACAGTAATCTGATCACGTCCGTCGGTCACGGCCCGCCGGCCCGGCCGACGCGCAGTGATGTGCGCACGCCAGCGGGCGGGTCACCCGTGGGGGTGCCCGCCCGATGGTCGTGCCGCTGTTACCGAGGGGTTTGCGGCGCCGTGTCCGGCACCGTTCCGTTCGGCGACGTGTACGCCGTGGGCTCGGCCGGCTCGAACGCCGCGTCGTCCGCGCCATCGACCTGCGTCGACGAGCTGGCCGGGGCGGCCGGGTCGTACTCGTCCCACTGGCTGGCCCGACGGCGCTTGGCCATGTAGGCCGCGCCCAGGCCGACGGCGCTGCCGATCAGCGCATAACCCAGCATGCGCGAGCCGCGGCGCTTGTCGGACCGCTTGCCCACCTTCTTGCGCAGCTGCTTCGCCTGCTTCTTGTTCATCTTCGCGGCCTTCTTGGCCTGCCGCTTGCTGACCTTGCCACCCTGCCGCGCGTTGTCGGTCGCGGCGGTGACCAGCGGCGTGATCGTGGCGAGAGCGCTGTCCCAGCTGCTCGACGCGGCGTCCTTGGCCTTCACGGCCGCGGGGCGCGTCTTGTCGACCGCGGCGGCCACCCGGGGGCCCACGGTCGCGCTGGTCTCCTGAGCCGCGAGCGATGCCGCGCGCTTGAAGTGGTCAACGCTCTGGCCGAGCTCGTTCTTCATCCGCCGGCTCCGGCTCTTGCGGCGCATCGTTGCGAACACCAGTGCCCACCTCCTGTGGTTCTCTCCCACCGTCATGGTGCCCTCAACTGGTACCCCGGCGTGGCCGGATCAGACACATGGGGGAGGATCCGAACTACAAAAGAAACTGTCCCATCGCCCCTTCGAGGTACGCCAGGGGCGACCGCGACACAGACAGGAGTACCCGTGGCCGAGAAGCTTTACGCCACCCTGCACACCAACCACGGCCCGATCCGGCTCCAGCTCTTCCCGGACCACGCCCCGGCGACCGTGCGCAACTTCGTGGAGCTCGCGGAGGGCAGCAAGGACTACGTCGACCCGCGCACCGGCCAGCCCGGCAAGGGCAAGCCCTACTTCGACGGCACGATCTCGCACCGCGTGATCGCCGGCTTCATGATCCAGATGGGCGACCCGACCGGCACCGGCCGGGGCGGCCCGGGCTTCAAGTTCGCCGACGAGTTCCACCCGCAGCTGTCGTTCGACCGGCCGTACCTGCTGGCCATGGCGAACGCGGGCCCCGGCACCAACGGCTCGCAGTTCTTCATCACGGTCGCGCCGACGCCGCACCTCAACCGCCGGCACACGATCTTCGGCCAGGTGGCCGACGAGGCGTCCGCCAAGGTCGTCGACTCGATCGCCGCCACGAAGACCGCCGCCGGCGACCGCCCGGTCGAGGACGTGGTCGTCGAGCGTGTGGAAATCGAGCGTGTGAACGACTGAGGCAGCACCAAGTACCTTTGATGCATGAGTGAGGCTCCCTCGACGGCACCGGTCTGCTACCGCCATCCGTCGCGGGAGACTTACATCCGCTGCACCCGGTGCGACCGGCCGATCTGTCCCGACTGCATGCACGAGGCGTCGGTCGGCCACCAGTGCCCCGAGTGCGTCGCGGAGGGAAAGCGCACTCAGCGTCCGGCGCGGACGGCCTTCGGGGGCAGTCGCGCCGGCCACGCTGGATATGCGACGCGCACCCTGATCGGCATCAACGTCGCCGTGATGATCCTGTCGGCCATCGTCGGCGGCGCCCGGGCGATCGGCGGCTCCGGCGGGTGGTTCGGCCTGCTCGGCGCCCAGACCGCGGTGACACGCTGGGGCGAGGTCCTCGGCTACGCGTCGTACACGATCGGCGGCGAGGTCCACGGCATCGCCGCCGGCGAGTGGTGGCGGCTCTTCACCGCCATGTTCCTGCACTACGGCGTGCTGCACCTGCTGCTCAACATGTGGGTGCTCTGGCAGCTGGGCCGCTACCTGGAGTCCCGGCTGGGCCCGCTCCGATTCATCGGCCTCTACGTGCTGGCCGGCCTGGGCGGCAACGTGGCGGCCTACGTCTTCACCGCGCCCAACCAGCCGGCCGCCGGCGCCTCGACCGCCGTCTTCGGTCTCTTCGCCGCGGCGATCATCGTCAATCGCCGGCTGAAGCTCGACATCAGCGCGCTGATTCCGCTGTTGGTGATAAACCTGCTGTTCACCTTCACGGTGCCGAACATCTCGGTGGCGGGCCACCTGGGCGGTCTGGTGGCGGGTGCGATAGTGGCGTTCATCATCGCGTACGCCCCGGCGAAGCGCCGAACGTTCGTGCAGGCCGCGGGCAGTGGCGCCTTCTTCCTGCTCCTGCTGATAGCGGCCGCCGTCCGCACTGCCGCGATCCTCGCCTGACAGCCTCCCACCCCGCCCCCGCGAGCCTTGATACCTTGCCGCGCGGACCCCACCCCAACTCACCATTGATGACTTGCCGCGCGCAGCCCACCCCAACTCATCGTTGATGACTAAGCGCTCACAGCACTCCGCAACTCATCGTTGATGACTTAGCGCGCGCAGCGCACCCCAACTCATCGTTTATGACTTAGCGCGGCCAGTGCACCCCCAACTCATCGTTGATGACTTAGCGCGCGCAATGCACCCCAACTCATCGTTGATGACTTGGCGCTCGGGGTGGGCTGGAAGTTATCAACGTGGGCGGCGGGGGTCAGCGCGTGGGCAGCGGCTTGGCGGCGCCCGATGCCAGCAGGCCGATCAGGAGGGCGCCCAGGACGCAGAGCAGGGCCTGCAGGACGCCGAGGTGCTGGGCCAGGACGCCGATCAGCGGCGGGCCGGCCAGGAAGGCGGCGTAGCCGATCGAGCCGGCCACCGAGACCCGGATGGCGGCGCGGGTGGGGTCGTCGGCGGCGGCGCTCATGCCGACCGGGAAGCCCAGCGAGGCGCCGGCGCCCCAGAGGAGGCCACCCAGTAACGCCAGCGGGACGGCAATGCCGGCCACCACCAGCAGCAGGCCGGCCAGGCCGCAGGCGACGGTCACCCGGAGGACGCGGACCCGGCCCCAGCGCTCGATGGCGGCGCCGCCGAAGAGGCGGGACAAGGTCATTGCGGTGACGAAGCTGCCGTAGCCGATCGCGCCTACCGTCTCGCTCGCGCCGTAGCCGTCGACCAGGCTGATCGCGAACCAGTCGTTGGCGGTGCCCTCGGTGAAGCCGAAGCCCAGCATGATCAGGCCGATCAGGATGGTGCGGGGCTCGCGCCAGGCCTGGCTCACGCTGACTCCGCCCGACGAGGAAGCGGCGGGCGGGGTGTGCGGCAGGAAGGCGCGTACGGTCGGGACCGCCACGGCGGCCGTGAGCGCCGCGGTGAGATAGAGCTGCGCCCAGATCGGCAGGCCGGCGGCCGCCGCCAGCGCGCTCGCGCCGGCGCCGAGCACCGTGCCCAGGCTGAAGCCGGCGTGGAAGCGCGGCATGATCGTGCGGCCGAGGCGGCGCTCGACATCGGCG
The DNA here is from genome assembly GCF_042664765.1 of Paractinoplanes rhizophilus. Lineage (NCBI taxonomy): Bacteria > Bacillati > Actinomycetota > Actinomycetes > Micromonosporales > Micromonosporaceae > Paractinoplanes > Paractinoplanes rhizophilus. The sequence continues at coordinate 69,912 of NZ_JBHTBJ010000016.1, forward strand.
CCCTCGACGTTCATCGAGACGTCCCACGCGCTGTTGCCGGCGCCGACCAGCATCAGGCCGGCCGCGGCGACCGGGACCGAGCCGGTCAGCGTGCCGGTGCCGAGGCCGGCCAGGCCGAGCACCATGGCGCTGCTGGCGACCATGATCGTGCGGGCCGGGCCGAGCCGCTGCACGACCGGGCCGGCCAGCGGGATCGACACGATCGCGGCGCCCGAGATGCAGAGCAGCAGCAGCCCGAAGCCGGCCGCCGACAGGTGCAGGTCGTCGCGGACGGCGGGGGCGCGGGCCAGCCAGCCGGCGAAGGCGAGCCCGTTGCTCACGAAGGAGACGGCGACCGCGACTTTGGCCCGCTCGATCCGGGGAAGGTCGAGTTCGGTGGTCGTCACTCGTCGAACTTACTCGTTAAAGCTGGCCGGGCACCAGCGGTCGATCGCCTCCCGAAGTGCGTCCTCGCTCATCGCCTCCACCCAGGCCGCATGCCCATCGGGACGGATCAGCACGGCGGTCCCGTCCCACGTGACCCCCACCACCGGGCACTCCGGGACCGCCAAGAGCCGACCGATCCACGGCGGCAAGAGCCGATCGACGGGCGGCGGCAAGAGCGGACCGACCCGCGGCGGCGGAAGCCGACCCCGACCACGCGGCGACCGGCCGATCGGCGTCGCCGATGATGCCGTCCTCGTGACCAAATCGTCACCCCTTTCCATGAAATACGGCGTAACCGGCATTCCTGGCCGAGCGGGCGGACACGGTCACATCCCCCGCCCGACAAATCCGATTTGTTCAACGCCGAGAACAACGTCCCGATCGGATGCGACACCATATCGACCGCAGAGGCCGCCGTAACTAGGCCGCACGGCGGATTTCTCATGTCGCCGGGTCGATGTTCTTGATCGACGGTTCCACGTTGAGTGTGTCCGCTCCGGCGGAAATCCTCATGGGGGAACAAGCATGCACCTGCGCGGCCACCACTGGTCCCGAGCCGCGGCGACGGCCGTCCTGTGTGTCCTCACCGGAACCGCCGTGGTGCTCCACCAGCAGCAGTCGGGCAGCGCCGAGGCGCCACCCACCGGCGCGGCCGACGGCCCGCACGCCGGCCACATCCGGCCCGAGGCCGAAGCGGTGCCGGTCGCGGTGACCACGGCCGCGCCCCTGCCCCGCACCGGCTGGACCGCGACCGACCCGACCGCCCAGTCCCCCGCCTCCAACGTGCTGGACAACGACCCGGACACCTCGTGGAAGAGCGCGGCCGGCCTGCCGCGCACCATCACGATCGACACGCGCAACCGGATCGCGCTCAGCGGCCTCACCTACCGCCCCTCCGCCGGCGCGAACGGCCGCATCGGCCAGTACTCCGTGCAGATCAGCGACAACGGCACCACCTGGAGCGCGAACGTCGCCACCGGCACGTTCGCCGACGACGAGGTGGTCAAGACGATCACCGTCAGCACGGTGGTGACGCGCTTCGTACGGCTGACCGCGATCGGCGAGGCCGGCGGCCGGGTCAACTGGGTCTCCGCCGCGGAGATCAACCTGCTCGGCGGCACCGACCCGGCCCTGCCGCGTACGGGATGGACCGTCACCGCCGACAGCCAGGAGACCGCCAAGCAGCCGGCCGCGGCGATCAACGCGATCGACGGCAACACCAAGTCGTTCTGGCACTCGGCCTGGAGCTCGAACCCGCCCAAGCCGCTGCCGCACTGGATCACCATCGACATGCACAAGATCAACCTGGTCTCCGGCCTGAGTTATCTGCCGCGCCAGGACACCTCGCCGAACGGCATGATCGGCAAGTACCGGGTCGAGACCAGCGTCAACAACACGGTCTGGTCTCCGGTGGTCGCCACCGGGAGCTTCAGCTCCACCAAGCGGACCGCGCAGTCGGTCACGTTCGCCCCGCAGATCGCGCGCCACGTGCGGCTGACCGCGCTGACCGAGGCCGGCAACCGCGGCCCGTGGACGAGCGCCGCCGAGATCAACGTGCTAGGCCGGGCCAACCCGACGCTGAGCCGCACCGGCTGGACGATCAGCGCCGACTCGCAGGAGACCAAGAACGAGGACGGCCGGGCCATCCGCGCGATCGACGGCCCGTACGCGACCTTCTACCACAGCCAGTACACCCCGGCGCCGGCCAAGCCGCTGCCGCACATGCTCACCATCAACATGGGCAAGGTCCAGGCGGTCGGCGGCATGTGGATGATGCCGCGCCCGTCGGCCTCCAAGAACGGCCGGATCGGCACCTACAAGATCCAGACCTCGCTGGACGGCGCCACCTGGACCACCCGCATCGGCGACGGCAAGTTCGCCGACAGCGCGGCCCTGCAGACCGTCGTCTTCCCGCCGGTCGACGCGAAGTACGTACGGCTGATCGCGACCAGCGAGGCCGGCAACCGCGGCCCCTGGACCTCGGTCGCCGAGCTCGACGTGCTCGGCGCGAGCGGCTCGGTCGCCCCCAAGCGCGGCATGTGGAGCGCGCCGGTCGGGTTCCCGCTGGTCCCGGTCGCGGCGGCGCTGCTGCCCAACGGCAAGGTGCTGACCTGGTCGGCGTACAAGCCGGACGCCTTCTCGAACGCCGACCCGAGCGTGCACACCCTGACCATGACCGCCACCTACGACCCGGCCACCGGCGTGGTCACCCAGCGCGAGGTCACCGAGACCGGGCACGACATGTTCTGCCCCGGCATCTCGGTGCTGCCGGACGGCCGGGTGGTCGTCACCGGCGGCAACACCAACAAGAAAACCAGCATCTACGACCCGGCCACGGACGCGTGGACCGCGGGCGCCGACATGACGGTGGGCCGCGGTTACCAGTCCAGCGTCACCCTCGGCAACGGCCAGATCTTCACCATCGGCGGCTCGTGGAGCGGCCCGGTCGGCGGCACCGACGGCGTCGGCCACAAGGGCGGCGAGGTCTGGTCGGCCGGCTCCGGCTGGCGCGCGCTGCCCGGCGCCGACGTGACCCCGATGCTCACCGCCGACGCCAACCAGCTCGGCGACTACCGCAAGGACAACCACGCCTGGCTGTTCGCGTGGTCGGGCAACAAGGTGCTGCAGGCCGGCCCGAGCAAGAAGATGAACTGGTACTCGGTGGACGGCGACGGCTCGACCGAGTCGGCCGGCACCCGCGGCGGCGACGACGCCATGAACGGCAGCGCCGTCATGTACGACACCGGCAAGATCCTCACGCTGGGCGGCGCACCGAGCTACGAGCAGTCGGAGGCCACCGCCGACGCGCGGGTGATCACCATCAACGCCGACCGCACGGTGAGCAGCCGGGCCGTCGGGTCGATGGCGAACACCCGCAGCTTCCAGAACAGCGTGGTGCTGCCGGACGGCAAGGTCCTGGTGGTGGGCGGCGAGAACTTCGCGGTGCCGTTCTCGGACAACACCGCGGTGCTCAGCGCCGAGCTGTGGGACCCGGTCAGCGAGCAGTTCACGACGATGGCCTCGATGGCCGTCCCGAGGAATTACCACAGCATCGCGCTGCTGCTGCCGGACGGCCGGGTCTTCAGCGCCGGCGGCGGCCTCTGCGGCCCCGGCTGCGCCGCCAACCACTTCGACGGGCAGACCTTCACCCCGCCGTACCTGCTCAACGCGGACGGCACCGCCGCCTCTCGCCCGTCGATCACCAGCATCTCGGACGCGACGGTCGCCAACGGCGGCAAGGTCACGGTCACCACCGACCGCGCGGTCACGGCCTTCTCGATCGTCCGCATGGGCACCGCGACCCACACCGTCGACACCGACCAGCGCCGCCTGTCGCTGGCGCCGTCCACCGGCAACGACGGCGCCTACACGCTGACCATCCCGGCCGACAACGGCGTCGCGATCCCGGGCAACTGGATGCTCTTCGCGCTCGACGCGAAGGGCGTGCCCAGCGTCGCCAAGATCATCCACATCGGCGAGTGACAAAAGCCGTTCAGGCCGGTGAGCCGGAGCGCAGGTCGGCCAGCGCGGTGGCCACGTCCTCGGGGAGGGCGCCCAGGTCGTTGGCGCTGAGCAGGTAGATCGCGTCGCCCGTGTCGAGCTCGAGGACCTCGCTGCGCAATCCCCGGTGGGTGCGGCGGTCGACCCGTACGCGATCGATCTCCGACCATGACAGACGCCGGCGGCGGGCGAATCCCGCGACCACCGTGACGCCCGTGGTGTCCGCCGCCAGGCGGACCGGCGCGATCAGGTCGCGCAGCGCCCACAGCGAGAGCGCGATCGCCGCGACCCCGGCGATGGCCCAGCGGATCGGGTCACGACCCGCGAACGCGACTGCGAGCACCACCACCGCGACCGCGCCCATCAGCTTGGTGACCGGCAGGACCGGCCGGATGCGCCACTGCACCGGACAACTATGGCAGGCGGAATGGGCGACGCAACATTTGTCGAGGTGCTGTAATTCGACATTCATCGGGTGATGGCCGATGCCTGCCGGTGGGGGCCGCCGTTGAACGCGACATGGACGTGTTCTCCCGTACGTTCTTGCCCGCCGCCGCCGAAGCCGGCGTGGCCATCCCGACCGTGAGCCGACACATGCCGATCTTCCGCCGGTGTGTCGAGCCGGACGACACCACCGTGCTGGTCAGCCGCTGCTCCCGCCCCGAGGCGCCGATGGCCGGCGAGTACCTGCTGCTGCTCACCTACCGCCGGCTGGTCGTCACCCAGGAGACGAAGGTCTTGCACCGGCTGCGGCTGCACCTCAACGCCAACCTGCGGCACCTGAGCAACGTGACCTGGAGCCCCGACCTGACCCGCACGGCCGTCGAGGTGGCGGCCACGGCGGTGGACGGGGTCCGCGAGCGGTTCCGGCTGCGGGTCGCCGAGCCGGAGGCGGTGTGGCACCTCGACGCGCTGCTCCAGCACGTGTTCCGCACACCGCGCCCGGCGATCGCCGCCTGACGGTCACCACAGGAACTCGCTGATCGGGCCGCGCAGGCCGGCCGCGTCGAGGCCGTGCGCCCGCGCGTGGTCCTGCCACGATCCGTAGCGGCGCACCTCCTCGCGGCCGACGCCCAGGTGCAGCACCCGATGCGGGCGGCCGCCGAGCGCCTCGGCGACCTGGCGGGCCGAGGTGCCGCTCAGGTACGGCTCGACCATCACGACCTCGCCCTCGGCCAGGGCGCGCAGGCCCTCGGCGTCGAGCGGGCGCGGCGTGTTCGTGTACGCCACGGTCACGTCCAGGTCGCGGGTCGCCTCCAGGACCGGGTCGAGCATCGGGCCGACCGCCACGATCAGGGGACCGCCTCGCCGGATGACGCACAGACGCGTGCTGTCGGCGTACGCGTGCTGATTTTCTTGAAGCGAGAGCCGGACGTAGACGCGGTCGTCATGGCGGGCCGCTTCCCGCAGCAGCGGTGGCACCTCGTCGCGATGGCCGGGGACGTGCACGGTCCACCCCTCGAGCGTGTCGAGGAGCTCGACGTCGCCCGGGGACTGGTGTGTGTAGCCCGAGGCGGCACCGTCGTAGGAGGCGCCGATGCTGACCAGCACCGCGCCGGCGTCCTGGTGGCCGAGGTCGAGCTTGATCTGCTCGTAGGCCCGGTCGACCACGAACGGGGCGTACGAGTGCACGAACGGGCGCAGGCCGGTGAGCGCGAGCCCGCCGGCGACCCCGGTCATCAACTGCTCGCGGATGCCCACGTTCAGGACCCGGTCGGGGTGCCGGCGCATGGCCGGCTGGAACGCGTCGGCCGAGATGTCGGCGAGCACGAGCGCGGTGCGCGGGTCCTCGGCCAGCAGCTCGGTGGTGGTGGCGACGAACGTTTCCCGCATCATCGTGCTCAGCCCCACTTCGGTTCGACGGTGGCGACGACCAGGTTCGGCCGGTCGGGGTGGCGGCGGGCCAGGGCGTGCTCGATCTGCTCCTGATCCCGGCCGTCGACGACCGCGGTGATCCAGCCGGGGAAGCGCGCGGCGATCCCGCCCGGCCAGCCGTGCGTCGCGGACCGGTTGTCGATCACGATCGCGGTCATCGGCAGGTGGGTGGCGGCGGCGTAGGCGATCGCCTCGTGGTTCGAGCCCTCGTCGAGCTCGGCGTCGCCGAGGAGGACGAAGACCCGCGAGCCGGTGTAGCCCTGGGCCCGCAGGCCGAGCGCCACGCCGACGCCGATTCCCAGGCCGTGGCCCAGCGAGCCGGTGCCGATCTCGACGCCCGGGATGTTCTTCCGGTCGGGGTGATTGCCGAGCGGGCTGTCCCAGTCGGCCATGGTGTCGAGCCACTCGAGCGGGAAAAATCCCTTCTGCGCCAGCACGGCGTAGTAGGCGGCCGGGCCGTGGCCCTTGGAGAGCAGGAAGCGGTCGCGGTCCGGCTCGTCCGGCGCGGCCGGATCGATCCGCAGGATGCGGTCGTAGAGCACCCAGAGCACGTCGAGCGTCGAGTACGAGCTGGGCGCGTGCTTCTCGTCCCCGGTCATGCGCGCGATCAGGCTCGGCAGCGCATCGGCGGGAAGTGCTGTCGCGGTCATGCGGATAGGCTGCAACTTAAAGTGCACTTCAACTCAAGGCCTGTGATGGAGAAGACGCTAGCCATCGGCGACCTCGCGGCACGCAGCGGCGTGGCGCCGTCCGCACTGCGCTACTACGAGCGCGAGGGTTTGATCCGCTCCACCCGGACCACCGGCAACCAGCGGCGCTACCTGCGTTCCGAGTTGCGGCGGGTCGCCTTTATCAAGATCACTCAGCAGGTCGGGGTGTCGCTGGACGAGATCCGCGAGGCCTTGTCGGAGCTGCCGGAGGGCAGGACGCCGACCAAGGCGGACTGGGCCCGGCTGTCCGCCCGCTGGCGCGGCAAGCTGGAGGAGCGCATCCGGCTCATGCAGCGGCTGCGCGACCAGCTCACCGGGTGCATCGGCTGCGGCTGCCTGTCGCTGCAGCGATGCAACCTGATCAACCCGGCCGATCGGCTGGCCGCCCGCGGCACCGGCCCCCAGATGATCACCAACCCGCCGGACGCGGATCTCGACCAGGCACTGCGCCAGAATGATGACCGTGACAGCTGACGCGCCCGGCGGCCGGATTCACTCGAGCGATCCCTTCGCCACCCCGGAGGACGAGCGGTCCCCGGTGCGGCGGTTGCGCGGGCGGCTGGCGGCGCCGGTCACGCTCTGGACGGCGCCGGGCCCGCAGGGGCTGACCGTGTCGTCGATGCTCGTCGCGGACGGTGATCCGGGACGGGTGCTCGGGCTGATCGACGCCGAGAGCGACCTCTGGGACTCCATCGACGAGTCCGGATATTTCGCCATTATGCCGCTGGGGCCGGAGGACCGGCAGCTCGCCGACCGTTTCGCCGGGCTGATGCCGGCGCCGGGCGGGCTCTTCGCCGCCGGCGAGTGGGTCTCCACGCCGTACGGTCCGGTGCTCGCCGCCGACGGCGCGTGGGCGGGCTGCCGGCTGGCGAGCAGCCGGGAGTGCGGCTGGGCGCTGCTGGTCGAGGGCATCATCGAAGCGATCTCCTTCGCTCGGGACACCGCGCCGCTGATCCACTACCGGGGCCGATACATCGACCGCTGACCTATTCGGCGCAGTCAGACCGCCACTCGGCGCAGGGTCCGACCGGGCGCCTGCACCGGGAACCGCGGCTTCGTACGTTGCCGGAAATGCCCATCCCCACGAAGGTGGTGAATCCCGGTGACGACAGAAGTGCCTTCCGAGTCCTCCACCGAGAGATACCAGGCCGTCCAGCGGTCCGAGGATTTCCAGCGACTCCGCACCAAGCTGCGCAAGTTCATCTTCCCGATGACGGTTGCGTTCTTCCTCTGGTACCTGCTCTACGTATTCCTCTCCGCGTACGCACGCGGCTTCATGAGCACCAAGGTCGTCGGCAACATCAACATTGCCCTGATCTTCGGCCTGTTGCAGTTCGTCTCGACGTTCCTGATCGCCTGGTACTACGCGCGGTACGCCAACCGCCAGCTCGACCCGATCGCCGACAGCATCCGCAACAAGCTGGAAGAGGGTGCTGAGTGATGCAGTCGCACCTGCTGGCCGCCGAGGCCTCGACCTCCACCTCCCGTGGGCTGACCATCACGCTGTTCCTGGTCTTCGTGGCCATCACCCTGGGCATCACGATCTGGGCCAGCCGCCAGACCAAGACGGCCACCGACTTCTACGCCGGCGGCCGGCAGTTCTCCGGCTTCCAGAACGGCATGGCGATCGGCGGCGACTACATGTCGGCGGCGTCCTTCCTGGGCATCGCCGGCCTGATCGCGCTGTACGGCTACGACGGCTTCCTCTACTCGATCGGCTTCCTGGTGGCCTGGCTGGTGGCGCTGCTGCTGGTCGCCGAGTTCCTGCGCAACTCGGGCCGGTACACGATGGCCGACGTGCTGGCGTTCCGGATGCGCCAGCGTCCGGTGCGCTCGGCCGCGAGCCTCTCCACGGTGGTCGTGTCGATCTTCTACCTGATCGCCCAGATGGTCGGCGCGGGCGCGCTGGTCTCGCTGCTGCTGGGCATCAAGCCGGGCCAGACGTTCCTCGGCATGGACGCCGACACCGCCAAGGTCGCCACCATCATCCTGGTCGGCGCCCTGATGATCATCTACGTGGTGGTCGGCGGCATGAAGGGCACCACCTACGTGCAGATCGTCAAGGCGTTCATGCTGATGCTCGGCGCGCTGGTGATGACGTTCCTGGTGCTGTGGCACTACAAGTTCAACCTGTCGTCCCTGCTCGGGGACGCCGCGACCCAGTCCGGCAAGGGCTCCGCGTTCCTCGAACCGGGCCTGCGCTACGGCGTCGAGACGGCGGACGCGGCGAAGACGTTCTACAGCAAGATGGACCTGATCTCGCTGGGCATCGCGCTGGTGCTGGGCACGGCCGGCCTGCCGCACATCCTGACCCGCTTCTACACGGTGCCGACGAGCCGGATCGCCCGCAAGAGCGTGATCTGGGCGATCGGCATCATCGGCACGTTCTACCTGTTCACCCTGGCCCTCGGCTTCGGCGCGGCGGCCCTGGTGGGCGGCAAGGCGATCACCGCGCAGGACAAGGCCGGCAACACCGCGGCGCCGCAGTTGGCGCAGGCGCTGGGCATCGACTACCTGGGCGGTGAGACCGGCGGCGCGGTGCTGCTGGCGATCATCGCGGCGGTCGCGTTCGCCACGATCCTCGCGGTGGTGGCCGGCCTGACGCTGGCGTCCTCGTCGAGCGTGGCGCACGACTTCTACGCCAACGTGATCCGCCGCGGCAACGCCTCCGAGCGGGACGAGGTGCGGGTCGCCCGGATCTCCGCCCTGGTCATCGGCGCCGTCGCGATCGTGCTGTCGATCTTCGCGCAGAGCCTGAACGTGGCGTTCCTGGTGGCGCTGGCGTTCGCCGTGGCCGCCTCGGGCAACCTGCCGGCGATTCTCTACAGCCTGTTCTGGAAGCGGTTCAACACCTCCGGCGCGATGTGGGCCATCTACGGCGGCCTCATCTCGGCCGTGGTGCTGGTCTTCTTCTCGCCGGTCGTCTCGGGCAGCCCGACCGCGATGTTCCCGGACAGCGACTGGCACTGGTTCCCGCTGTCGAACCCGGGCATCCTCTCGATCCCGATCGGCTTCCTCTGCGGCTACATCGGCACGATCATCTCGAAGGAGGACGACACCGAGAAGTACGCCGAGCTCGAGGTCCGGTCGCTGACCGGCTACGGAGCGCACTAGGCGGATTACTCCCCCGTTTGTGCCGAACGGGAGTGGATGACCCGGCGGATTGGCCGACGCTCCGTAACCTGGACTCCATGTCTACGACCGTCGGACGAGCCTCGGTGAACCCACCACCCCCATACGGTCCGCCACCCGCGAAGCGGCCCCGGCTGAAGCCACGCTGGGGCCGCATCGCCCTTCTCGGCGGCCTGGCCGTGCTGATCATCGCGGTGATCGCCGGCATCTCGCTGTACGGCTACGCCAACGGCCTGGACAACGATCTCAAGCGCACCAACGCGTTCTCGGGGCTCACCGGCGACCGGCCGGCCAAGGCGGTCGAGGGTGCGCTGAACATCCTGCTCGTGGGCAGCGACTCGCGTGATCCCGACGCCAAGGAGGACGAGGCCAACGCCTGGCGCGCCGACACGCTGATCCTCATGCACGTGCCGGCCGACCACAAATCGGCCCAGCTGGTGTCGATCCCGCGTGACCTGTGGGTGGTCGTCCCCAAGAGCAACAGCGCGGCGTGCGGCGACGGCAGCCGCGCCAAGATCAACGCCTCGTTCGCCTTCGGCGGGCTCCCGCGGGCCGTGCACACGGTCGAGTGCCTCACCGACGTGAAGATCGATCACGTCATGGCGATCGACTTCGGCGGCTTCAAGGAGGTCACCGACGCGCTCGGCGGCGTCGACCTGTACGTGGACAAGACCATCAAGTCGATCCACAAGCCGCACCGCGTATTCACCAAGGGCATGATGCACATGGACGGCGCGCAGGCGCTGGACTGGGTGCGCCAGCGGTACCAGTTCCCCCGCGGCGACTTCGACCGCGTGCGGCACCAGCAGGAGTTCCTCAAGGCCCTGATGGACAAGGCGGCGAGCACCGGCACGGTCACGAACCCCGGCAAGCTCGACAACTTCCTCAAGTCGGTCACCGCCGCGGTCACCGTCGACCAGGATTTCTCGCTCAGCGACATGGCCGTCGACCTGCGCAGCATCCGCGGCAGCAACCTCACCTTCATCACCAGCCCCAACAAGGGCAGCGAGACCATCTCCGGCCAGTCGGTCGTGGTCTCCGACCGGGAGAAGGCGATCGCCCTCTACAAGGCGGTGGCGGACGACAAGATGAGCGAGTGGATGGCGGCGAACCTCAAGAAACCGACCTCGTAAGCTGGATGCCGTGTTCGGACCACAGGTTCCCAGCGTGACCCCCAACGAGGTCGCCCCCGGCGCATACGTCCTGGATGTGCGCGAGCCCGACGAGTGGGAGGCCGGCCACGCCCCCGGCGCCCACCACCTGCCGATGATGGAGGTCCCGGCCCGGATGGCCGAGATCCCCACCGACCAGGAGGTCGTCGTGGTCTGCCGCTCCGGCGGGCGCTCCGGCCAGGTGGTGTCGTATCTGATGGGCAACGGCTGGGACAACGTGCGCAACCTCGACGGCGGCATGCAGGTTTGGGCCGCCGCCGGGCGCGAGGTCGTCAGCGAGAACGGGAAACCCGCTCAAGTTCTATGAAAAGGCCACTGGTCTTCGCGCACCGCGGCGGCGCGGACGCGCTTCCCGAGCACACCCTCGGGGCCTACCTCCGGGCGATCGACGAGGGCGCCGACGGGCTCGAGTGCGACGTGCGGCTCACCCGCGACGGGCACCTCGTCTGCGTGCACGACCGCCGGCTCAACCGGACGAGCAACGGCCGCGGCCTGGTCAGCACCAAGACCCTCGCGCAGCTCGACGAGCTGAACTTCGGCTCCTGGCACCCGGGCTACCCCGCCGACGAGGAGCTGCCCGACCTGAGCCGGCTGCTCACGCTCGACCGGCTGCTGGAAGCGCTGCGTGATCGCGGCCGCCCGGTGCGGCTACTCATCGAGACGAAGCATCCGTCACGGTACGGCGCCGAGGTGGAGCGCAAGCTCGTCGAGACGCTCCGCCGGCACCGCCTGCCCGACGAGCGGGTGCACGTCACGGTGATGTCGTTCGCCGCGCTCGCCCTGCGCCGCATCCGCGCCCAGGCCCCCGAGGTGCCGACGGTCTACCTGCTGGAGATCCCGCCGCCCGGGGTGGGACGCGGGCGGCTGCCGTTCGGCGCGCGCATCGCCGGGCCCGGCGTCGGCCTGGTCCGCCTCCGGCCCACCCTGGTGCCGTCGATCAAACAGGCCGGCCATCAGGTGTACGTCTGGACCGTGAACCGCCCCGCCGATCTCGAGATGGTGCTCGAGCACCAGGTGGACGGCGTGATCACCGATCGGCCCAAGTTCGTGCTGGAACGACTGGCCGAGATGTGACGAACCACACGGTACGGTGAATCGCGCCAAGATCCGCAGGCAACCATCTGCCCAAAACCGAGGAAGCGAGGCAGACTCGCAGACATGCCGGAGCGTCCCGACTACGCCGCGCTGACCCGTGGTCAGATCGCGATCCTGGATCGGCTCAACGCCGGCGAGGTGGGGCTGCCCCTGGTGGAGCGCATCGTCCACCTCGCCCAGGAGGTGCTGGGCGCGGACGGCGCGGGCTTCGTCGAGTACGCCGCCGATCACGGCCGCGTGGTCGCCGCCAGCGGCGCCTGCGTCCGGGCGGTCGGGCGCCGGGTCGCCGGCAATCCGCTCCCGCTCAGCGCGCTCAACGAGATCTTCGCGACGCAGGTGGCGGGCGGCGACATCCACCGCGTCCTGGGCGCCCGCAGCGAGGGCGGCTCACTGCACGTCTACCTGCCCGGCACATCGGACAAGTCGCAGGAAGAGGTGCTGGAGCTGCTCGCGGGCTACCTCGGGCACATCTACGCGAACCAGCCGCGCGACCCCGACCAGACCCGGCGCCAGGAAAGTCGCGACCTCTGGCTCGCGGTGACCAGCCACGAGCTGCGCACCCCGGTCACCGTGATCAAGGGCTACGCGGACACGCTCGCCAACCATTGGGAGTCGCTCGGCGAGCAGGGTCGCCAGGAGGCCGTACGCGTCATCGGCGCCCGTTCCGGCGAGCTGGCCCGGCTGGTCGACCGCCTGTTGTCGGCCACCAGCGACGACGGCGAGGTCGGCGGCGGCACGGCCGGGCCGTTCGACCTGCCCGAGACGCTGCGCAACGCCGTGGAGGAGCTGCCGGCGGATCTGCGCCGCCGGATCGTGATGGGCAACCTGCCGGCCGAGCTGCCGAAGGCGTACGGCGAGCGGGAGTCGATCGCCACCATCCTCACCGAGCTCGCCACCAATGCCGAGAAGAACTCGCCGGCCGACTCCCCGATCGAGCTGTGCGCCGGGGCCGACGGCGAGACGCTGCGCTTCCGGGTGTCCGACCGGGGCATCGGCATCCGGCCCGAGCACGTCGAGCGGGCGTTCGAGCGGTATTGGCAGGCCGAGGCGGACGACCGGCGGCGGCATCCCGGGGCCGGGCTGGGGCTCTATCTCGTACGCCGGTTGGTGGAGCGCCAGCAGGGCTGGGTCTCGCTGCGGCCGCGCGAGGGCGGCGGGACAACCGCCGAGGTACGGCTCGCGCGCGCCTGAGCACCGACTTGCGGCACGCCTGAGTGCCGGCTTGCGCGCGCCTGAGTGGCCCGATTCGCGACGCAGCGCCTAGGCTGTCTCGCCGTGAGCAAGCGCCGCAACCAACGCCAAACCGCACCCAAGCGCGAGAAGGTGCGCGACATCTTCGTCGCCCGGCCGTTCGAGGGCCTGGCCGACGAGCCGGAGTGGATCGCCCTGCGCGAGCTGGTCCCCGCCGCCTCGGCGCCGCTGACCCTCAAGCCCGAGATCGTCGAGGAGTACGGCGACCGCCCGGTCACCCTGTCGACGGTCCTGCCGATGGCGTGGCCCGCGATGACCCGCACGGACGGCCGGGTGTTCATCGGCCTCCAGCGGCACGTGCAGTCCGGCGACGTCTCCCGCGACCTGGCGGTGGCGATCCTCAGCGCGCTGCGCACCGAGCCCGGCGACACCGTGTCCGTCCCCGCGCTGCCCGGCGAGGGCCCGCGCCTGCAGGACATCCTGGACGACGGCCCGCTCGACGTGACCATGCAGGAGGGCTTCGAGTACTGGCTCGACGCCGACCAGGCCGAGGACCCGACCGTGAAGGCGTCCCTCGAGCGGGCGAACGCCTCGATCTACCCGACCGTGCGCCTGTCGGCCGCCCGCGCCGCGTACTGGTGCCGCGTGGCGCCCGACAAGGGGCACGTGCGCTGGGTACTCCCCGAGGCCGAGGACCAGGCGCTGGACGCCCTGGCGCGGCTCTCCGCCGCCGGCGACCTGCGGCTGGGCGAGAACACCAAGTTCGCCGGCATGTTCCGCGCGCACGGCCTGCTGGTGCCGGTCTGGGACATCCCGGGCGAGCCCGAGGCCGCCGACTGGGAGGCGCCGCTCGCCGACTTCGCCAAGCGCTACGCCGACACGCTGGCCGAAACCGGCCCGCTCGACGCCGACGCCCGCCGCGCCAAGCAGGGCCTGATCGGCCGCCAGCTCACCTTGCGCTGATGCGCACGGAGCGGTTCACCGGCGATCGGCTGGACCGCTCCGGCCTCCCCGTGCCTGAGCTGATCGTCTCGCACGTGCTCGTCAGCTGAGCGGTGCGCGCTCGACCGGGCAGCTCATGCACCGCGGGCCGCCGCGGCCGCTGCCGAGCTCGCTGCCGCTGATCCGGACGACCTCGATGCCGGCGCGTTCCAGCTGGGCGTTCGTCTCGACGTTGCGCTCGTAGGCGACGCAGAGCCGCGGGGCGATCGCGAGGGTGTTGTTGCCGTCGTCCCACTGCTCGCGTTCGGCGGTGACCGGGTCGAGGCCGGTCTCGATGGTGCGCAGCCGCTCGATGCCCATGGCATCGGCGGCGGCCTCGAGGAACGGGCGGGGCGGTCCGGCGAGCGGCTCACCGTCGGCGTCGGCAATGACCGTGTACGCCCGCAGCGAGTCGGCCGCGTTCGGGTACATCACGACGGCGTCGACGTCGACCATCGTGCAAACCGTGTCGAGATGCATGGTGGCCCGCTCCTGAGCGATCGGCACCACCAGGATCGTGCGGACCGCGCCCGCCTCGAAGACCCGCCGGGCGAGGCGCTCGGCCCCGGCCGGAGTGGTGCGCTCGCCGACCCCGATGGCCAGCACGTCGGGGGCCAGCACCAGCACGTCCCCGCCCTCCACATGCTCGAGCGCCGGGTCGTACAGCAGCTCGACCCCGGCGAAGCGCGGGTGGTAGCGGTAGATCGCCCTGGTGAGGGTGGTCTCGCGGGCGCGGGCCGGCATGGCGAGGCTGGTGACGGCCACCCGGTCGCGCACCCAGACCGAGGAGTCGCGGGTGAACAGCAGGTTGGGCAGCGGGTCGATCACGAAGTCATGGGGATCCATGAGCTCGTACACGAGCCCGCGCGGCCCCGGCTTGAGCTCGCCGTGCGCGAGGCCAGCCATCAGCACCTCGGCGAGCCGGCTCGGGTCCTGGTCGGCGAGGTAGCTCCGGACCCCCGCGCGCAGGGTGTCGCCGAGCCGGCGGTCGTCGAGCACCGCCTGGGTGAGCTCGTCCCGCGCCTCGGGGATGGTCAGCGTTTCGGACAGCAGATCGCCGAGGTAGAGCACCTCGACCCCGCGCTCGCGCAGCGCCGACGCGAAGACGTCGTGCTCCTCCTGCGCGCGCCCCACCCAGGGGATGCCGTCGAAGAGCAGGGAGTCGTTGTTGCGAGGTGTCAGGCGGGCAAGTTCGGCTCCGGGCCGGTGGAGCAGGACGGTCCGGAGCGGGCTCACCTCACTGTCGACGTAGGGAACCATCTCGGTACTCCTCGCGTTTGACCGATGACGTTCTGACTAGATCATGGGACATCGGTGCACGAGAGCGAAGGTGAGGCTAACTTTGTGCGTGAAGCTGCCGAACCGGGGAGACGACGCAAGATGCACCATCCGCAAGAAGTCGCGGTGCATGAATGTCCGATTCATCCCCACTCACTCGCCTCTCTTTCACCTCGATGTCTTGCTTCCGTGTGGGGGCGAGCACGTACGGTAGTGACTAGAGAGCCCGAAGAGACCTTTTGCCGGAGGTCGCAGTGACTGTCTTCCCGCGCCCTGCTCTGCCCGTACCCGTCAAGGCGCCCCCCGCGATAGGGCGCCGACCGGCGGCCTCGACCGCTATTGACACGTCTCGCACTTCGCCCGCCGATTGGGCCCGCCGCCGACGCGCCGAACGAGACGCCCGCCGTCTCGAGGCAGCCGGAAACCGCGCGCTGACCCGACTCGATCGGCTGGGCCCCAACTGGCACATCGTCGACTGGCCGCGTACCGACGCGCAGGGCTATTACGAGCCCGACCTCGCCGACGACCGAGCCGGCTTCCTCGCCATCGGCCCCGGCGGCGTCTACGCCGTGACGGTGGCCGACCACGGCCGCGCCCGCGTGCTGATCGCCGGCGATGTCGTGCAGATCAACGGCAAGCGTCCGCAGTACATCGCGGAGGCTCGCCGTGAGGCCCGCCGCGCCGGCAAGGCGCTGTCCGCCGCCGTCGGCCTGACCGTGCCGGTGACCCCCGTGCTGACCTTCGTCGGCAACGGTGTGATCAGCGTGCACGGCCTCCCCAAGGAGGTCCTGGTCTCGACCGACAAGGAGCTCGACCGCCTGCTCATCGCGGGTGGCGCGCGCATCTCGCCGGCCACCGCCAGCAAGCTCTCGGCCGTCGCCAACCATCCCGGGACCTGGGCGAACGCGCCCTATCGCCCGGCCGGCGACTACCGCTGGCACCCCGACGGACAAACGGCCGCTGACAAGCGGACAGCACGCCGGTAACGTTCCTTCCGGTGTACTCGACGGGCCGCCGCCGCTGACGCGGCGGCGTCGCCCGCCGAACCGAAGGAGCGAGGAGGACCGGGTGGCACACGTCGAGCTCTCCCTGTCGGGAGCGTTCGTGCCCCAGGCGCGCACACCGGCCGAGGCCGAGTTCATGACGGGTCTCGACCGGTGGACATCCGCGGTGGCCGAGGCCGCCGAGCCCTGTCTGGTGATCGACACCGCCACCACGATCCTGGCGGTGTCGGCCTCGTGCTGCGAGCTGTTCGGCCTGGGCAAGCCGGCCGAGGTGATCGGGCAGCCGCTCGGCTCGGCCCTGCGGCTCATCGACTTCACCGCCGGCGCCGGCGAGCTCGACGAGACCGACGTGGAAAAGATCCCGCCGCTGCTGGCGATCCGCAGCGAGCGGCTGGCCCGCGGCCTGCTGCGCACGATGCCCGCCCCCGGCGAGCCCCCGCTGACCGTCGACGCGATCACCACGCCCCTGCTGCTCGGCGAGCGCGTGGCCGGCTCGCTGACTTTCTTCGCCTCGGTGCGCTGATTTCGCGGGTGTGGCGATAACCGCACCTCCAGGGGTTGGGCAAGGACTGATCTCGAAACGTAGTCTGCCCTCATGCTCGATCTAGATCTGCTACCGGAGGAGTACGCGGTGTGCCGGCTGCCGGCCGGTTCGCCGATTCCGGCTTCGCTGGCCGCGGGTCCCGACGAGAAGAGCGTCATCTCGCTGAGCTGGGCCCCCGACGAACTGTCGATCATCTGCCCGGCCGACCGGGTGCCGGACGGCGCGGTGGCCGACACGGCCTGGCGATGCCTGCGGGTGGCCAGTCAGGTCGAGCTGGCGCTGTTCGGGGTACTCGCCTCGCTGATCGGGCCGCTCGCCGACGCCCGGGTCAACATCGTGACCTTTTCCACGTACTCGACCGACTACCTGCTGGTGCCCGCGGTGCGCCTGTCGGAGGCGGTCGGCACGCTGCTGGCCGCCGGCCACCGCATCGCCTCCTGACCCCGGGCGCGCCTACCATGTGCGGCGTGTTCCCCCGCACGCGCCTCATCCCCCTGGGCGTTCTCGTCGGCGCCCTGACGCTGTTGAGCGCCTGTGGCACCCCACCACAGCCGCCGCTCAAGTCGCCGCCGCTCGCCAGCCCGAGCGCGGCCCCGCTGTCGTTGCCGCCTTCGGCCCTGCCCGGGCTGCCCCCGGCCACGACCGGCCCCACGCCGGCCACGACTCCCACCCTCGGCGCCTACCCGACATACCCGGCTTATACCTACCCGACCTATACATACCCGGGCTATACGTACCCTCCGTATACGCCACCGGCGACGACCGCCTCCCCGTCGCCCACTCCGTCGCACGCGGCGCGCTGCACCGGCTCACCCACCGGCGCCCAGATCCTGGCGATGATCAAGGACATGAACGGGATCCCGAAGGTGAAGCTCCAGGTCGACTCCGGGCCCTACTGCTCGGGCGAGTGGTCGTTCACCATGGTCAAGGTGGCCGGCTCGAACGACGATCAGCTCGAGCCGTTGGCGGTCGTGGCCACCGGCAAGGACACCACGCTGACGCCGGTCGCGGTCGGCTCGTACGTGTGCACCAACCGCGTGCTGACCACCGCGCCGCCGGGCATTCGCGTGCTGGCCTGCGGGAGCTGACGGGCCCGCTCGCTAGACTGCCCGCATGCCGGGAACGCCGCCGTCACGCTTCGTCTACCTCGGTCCGGAGGGCACCTTCACCGAGGCCGCCCTCCGCACCCTGCCCGCCGCCGAGCGCGGGGTGCGCACGCCCGCGCGCAGCGTCCCCGAGGCGCTCGAGGCGGTGCGCGCGGGCGACGCCGACGCGGCCCTCGTCCCGCTGGAGAACTCGGTGGGCGGCGCCGTCCCGGTCACCCTCGACGAGCTGGTCACCGGCAGCCCACTGGTGATCACCCGCGAGGTGGTGATCCCGGTCGAGTTCGTGCTGGCCGCCCGGCAGCTCATCCCGCTCGCCTCGATCCGCACGGTGGCCGCGCACCCGCAGGCCTCGGCCCAGTGCCGCAACTGGCTGCTGGCGCACTTGCCGGACGCGGTGGTGGTCGACGTGCTGTCCAACGCCGCCGCCGCGATCAGCGCCGCCGCCGGGGAGCACGACGCGGCCCTGTGCGCGCCGATCGGGGTGCCGCGCAACAACCTGACCGTGCTGGCCGACAAGGTGGCCGACCACGCCGACGCGGTGACCCGGTTCGCGCTGCTCAGCCGGCCCGGCCCGGTGGGCGAGCCGACCGGTGACGACGTCACCTCGCTGGCCGTCTCGATCCGGCACGACCAGGTGGGCGCGCTGCTGGCGGTGCTCACCGAGCTCGCGGTGCGCGGCATCAACCTATCCCGCATCGAGTCCCGCCCGACCGGCGAGCAGCTGGGGACGTACGTCTTCTTCCTCGACTGCACCGGCCACGTCGCCGAGACCCGGATGGGCGAGGCCTTGCGGGGGCTGCGCCGCATCTGCGCCGATGTCCGCTTCCTCGGCAGCTACCCCCGCCACCGCCTGCACCGGGAGGACCCGCCGCCGTCGGTGCCCGGCCTCACCGACGCCGACTTCGCCGACTCGGCCGCCTGGCTAGCGCGCCTCCGCTCTGGCAACTGAGCTGGCTGGCTCCGCTTCGCTCCGCGGGCAATTGCGGGCAGTCCCCTGAGCTACCTACATCAATTTCCGAGGATGTTGCCGAGGAGGCCGCCGCTCTGGCCGGACTGCTGGCCCGCGCCGGCGCCACCGATGCCGCCGCCGAGGAACTCCTCGGAGGGCTGCACGACGACGAAGCCCTGGCCGGCGAAGCTCATCGTGTAGCGCTCGCCGGTGGTGCGGCCCAGCAGGGTGCCCAGGCCGAGCTGCTCGGCGCGGTGGTAGCCGGTCTGCAGGTTGGCCGACCAGCAGATCGCGGCCTGCGGGTCCACGTACGTGGGCTGGTCGACGCTGAGCACCACGGGCGTGCCCTTGGTGGTCACGGCGATCCGGCCGTACCCGGTGAAGACGCAGTTGAACAGGCCGGCGTTCGACATCATCCCGGCGCCGCCGACCATCTTGACGTCGTACTGCAGGGTCGAGTCGAAGGCGAGGACGTTCGTCCCGTTGATGGAGAGCGCGTCGCCCTGCTCGAGGTCGATGAGGTGGACGTCGGCGGCCCGGTCGGCGAGGAACACGTCGCCCTGGCCGCGCACCCGCATCAGCGGCACGCCCTCGCCGGTGAGCTTCTGCTTGATGAACTTGCCCAGACCGCCGGACCCGAGCGCCTCGAATTGGACGTTGCCCTGGTAGGCGACCATCGCGCCCTGCCGGGCCATGAACTCGCCGTTCAGCTCGGCCTTGAGCAGCTTGGAGTTCTGCAGCCGAAGACCGGGCTGGGCCGACTCCTTCTCGAGGTTCTCAGCCGAAAAAAGTTCGCTGCGCATGACATGTCCTCCTGAAGAATTTGATCTCAGGGTAGGACCTAACTCCAACCCAGCTCGTGCAGACGGTGGTCGTCGATACCGAAGTGGTGGGCGATCTCGTGCACCACCGTGATGGCGACCTCGTCGATCACGTCGGTCTCGGTCTCGCAGATGCGCAGGGTCGGCAGCCGGTAGATCGTGATGCGGTCGGGCAGCACGCCGGCGTAGTCCCACCCGCGATCGGTCAGCGACGTGCCCTCGTAGAGGCCGAGCAGGTCGTCGCTGCCGTCCGGCGGCGCGTCCTCGACGAGCACCACCACGTTGTTCATCATCGACAGCAGCTCGATCGGGACCTCGTCGAGCGCCTCGCCGACGAGCTCCTCGAAGCGTTCACGACTCATCTCGACCGGCACGCCGACCATTGTGCCCACATCGGGGCACAGCCGGGTGAGCCGATGCGGTCGGGGCGGTCGAGTCCCGGCCGCATCGGCCGTCGGGCGGCGCCGATCAGGCGAGCTTGGCGCTCAGCGTGATCTGGGCGCCGGGGGAGAGCAGCCGGGAGATCGGGCAGTTCTCCTTGGCGCCCTCGGCGATCTTCTGGAAGGTGGCGTCGTCGATGCCGGGGACGTTGCCCACGGTCTCGAGGTCGATGCGGGTCACGCCGAAGCCGGCGTCGGTCTTGTCGAGGTGGACCTTCGCGACGGTCTCGACGGAGGTCGGGGTGAATCCGGCGTCCGCGAGGCCCTTCGAGAACGCCATCGAGAAGCACCCGGAGTGCGCGGCGGCGATCAGCTCCTCGGGGTTCGTCCCCTCGCCCTCCTCGAAGCGCGACTTGAACGAGTAATTCCCCTGGTAGCCGCCCTTGCCGGTCGTCATCGTGCCGGAACCCTCGGTGAGGTTCCCTTCCCAGCGGGCCGTAGCAGTGCGAATAGGCATGTTCTGAACGCTAGTCCATCGGACGGCCGCTGGCCGGGCGACCGGGCACCGGTCATCATGGGTCACATGCCCCCCGAGCATCGGCAGATCGACCTCGATCTGCCACCCGCCGCTCCGCCCGCCGACGACGTGGTCGAGTTCGGCGGCGACGCGCGCCCGGCGCGGCGTCGCTGGAGCCCGGCCGGCCTCGGCCGATCGCTGCTCACCGACCGCCGCACCGTGCCGCTGGCGGCCGTTCTCGGCGCGGTCGCGGTGCTCGCCTCGCTGATCTCCGAGTGGCAGATCACCACGGTGGACTCCGAGGAGTTCGGCGGCGAGGTCGGCGCCCATCCGATCGCGACCGACGTCACCGACCTCGGCGCCCTCGGCACCGGTTACCTGGTCGGCCTCTTCCCGCTGGTGTGCGCGGTCGTGCTGACCATGTTCGGCCCGGCCGCGGGCCGGCGCTGGGCCCGGCTGACCGGCATGAGCGTCGCCGGCACGATGTTGGGCCTGCTCTTCGCGACCGCCGCGTCCCTGGGCAGTCAGAGCCGACCGCTCCCCGATCTCTACAAGCTCCAGTTCGATCAAGATCAAGTGCAGTTCGCGTACGGGCGGGGCCTGTGGTGCGCGGTGATCGGGGTGTTGCTGGCGATGGCCGCCCTCTACCTCGCCGACCGGCATCAGCCCGCTCCGGCCGCCTTCACCGCGGCCGACGCGCTGGCCGGAGGCGACGAGTCGGCCTGGCGGTGGCGCCGCCCACCGGCCGCGCGCGCCGAGGAGCGCCCGGCCGACCAGCCACTCGAGCTGACGGTCGGGCCGGCCAAGCCGTTCACCTCGCTGGGGGACGACCGCGACAAGCCCGGCCCTTCGGGACGCCGAGGCATATCCGGGTGAAGAAGGCCCCGGCCCGCCGGTAGGCTCCTCACCGTGATTGACCTGCGTCTGCTCCGCGAGGACCCCGAGCTGATCCGCGCCAGCCAGCGACTGCGCGGCGAGCCCACCGAGGCGGTGGACGACCTGCTGCGCGCCGACGAGGAGCGCCGGGCCGCGACCCAGCGCTTCGAGGCCCTCCGGTCCGAGCAGAATTCGTTGAGCAAGCGCATCCCGAAGGCGTCGCCCGACGAGCGCGCGGCGCTGCTGGCCCGCACCAAGGAGCTCGCGGCCGAGGTCAAGGCGGCCGAGTCGGCGGCGAGCACGGCCAACGAGGCGCTGCGCGCGGCCCATCTCGCGGTGCCCAACGTAGTGCAGGACGGCGTTCCCGCCGGCGGGGAGGACGACTTCGTCGTGCTGCGCGAGGTCGGCGACCGCCCCGAGATCGCCGACCCGAAGGATCACCTCGAGATCGGCGAGGGCCTGCGGGCGATCGACACCGAGCGCGGCGCCAAGGTGTCGGGCTCGCGCTTCTACTTCCTGACCGGGGTGGGCGCGCTGCTGCAGCTCGGCCTGCTGCAGATGGCGATCGCCCAGGCGGTCGAGCACGGCTTCATCCCGTCGATCACCCCGACCCTCGTCAAGCCCGAGTCGATGGAGGGCACCGGCTTCCTCGGCGCGCACGCGAGCGAGGTCTACCGGCTCGAGGCCGACGACCTGTATCTCGTGGGAACGTCGGAAGTCGCGCTGGCGGCGTACCACTCAAATGAGATCTTGGATCTCGCGGCGGGACCGGAACGCTTCGCCGGATGGTCGTCGTGCTACCGCCGGGAGGCGGGGTCGTACGGCAAGGACGTGCGCGGCATCCTGCGGGTGCACCAGTTCGACAAGGTGGAGATGTTCTCGTTCTGCAAGCCCGAGGACGCCGGCGACGAGCACCTGCGGCTGCTCGCGATGGAGGAGGAGATGCTCGCCAAGGTCGAGATTCCCTACCGGGTGATCGACGTGGCGGCCGGTGACCTCGGGTCGAGCGCGTCGCGGAAGTACGACTGCGAGGCGTGGGTGCCGTCGCAGGGCCGCTACCGCGAGGTCACCTCGACGTCGAACTGCACGACGTTCCAGGCCCGCCGGCTCAACATCCGATACCGGGACGAGGACGGCAAGCCGCAGACCGCCGCCACGCTGAACGGGACGCTCGCCACCACCCGCTGGCTGATTCCGATCCTGGAGAACCACCAGCAACCGGACGGCTCGGTGCGCGTGCCCAAGGCCCTTCAGCCATACCTCGGTGGCCGGGACGTCCTGGAACCCTCGCGCTAACGGGTAATACATCCGCCGGTCACCAGAAGTCATAGCCGCTGGTAGTTGCGCGGGTGTACCGTTTTCCTTCCGCCCTCCGCGGGGGTAAGCCCCACCCTCGGAGGTATCGATGGTCAAGCCTGGACTCCCCAAGCTGATCGCGACGGATCTCGACGGCACCCTCGTGCGCAACGACGACACGGTGTCCGCGTACACCCACGAGGTCCTCGATCGGGTCCGGGCCGCCGGCATCCGGATCGTGGGCGCCACCGGGCGCGGCCCGCGCCTGACGTCGCTCACGCGGAACGACATCCGGGTCGCCGACTTCCTCGTCCTCGCCCAGGGCGGCTGGGTCCTCGACCAGACCGAGTCGTCCTACCTGCTGCGGTCGCGGCTGCCCGGGCCGATGCTCGCCGATGTGCTGACCCGCCTCGAGGTCGAGGTGGGCCGACTGTCGGTGATGGTGGAGGCGCTCGAGCACGACGACGCGCCGCTGTGGGGCGACTACGACCCCACCTGGCGCTATCCGGTGGTGGTCGAGCGGCGGCCCCGCGCCACGTGCCTCACCGGCGACGTGATCAAGGCGTTCGCCCGCTCCTTCGACTACCACGTCGACGAGTTGCTCGAGGTGGCCCGCCGGATCGTGCCGCCGGATGTGGCATCGGTCACCCAGGCCGGCCTGGACTACGTGGAGATCTGCCCGGCCAATGTGAACAAGGGCACCGGGCTCGCGGTGGTCGCCGAGTCGGTCGGCGTCGACCCGCAGGACGTGCTGGTCTTCGGCGACATGCCCAATGACCTGCCGATGTTCGCCTGGGCCGGGTGGAGTCGCGTCGCCGTGGCCAACGCGCACCCGGCGCTGATGGCGGTGGCCGACGAGGTGACGCTGTCCAACGACGAGGACGGGGTGGCCGTCTACCTCGACAAGTTACTGTCGAGGTAATGAACGGTTTGGCATCGGTTTTCCGCCGCGGGTCGACTCAGCTCCCCTATCGCCTTGTCGCCAGCGACATCGACGGCACGCTGATCCGTGACGACGGCACGCTCGGCAAGCTCACGCTCGACGTCATCCATGCCCTGCCCGTGCCGCTCGTGCTCGTGACCGGGCGACCGGTTCGCTGGCTCCGGCAGCTCTACGACCAGATGCCGCAGCCGGTCCCGGCGGTCTGCGCCAACGGCGCGGTCGTCTACGACCCGGACACCGACACGATCCTGCGGACCGATCCGCTCTCGGTCGACCTGCTGCTCGACGTGAGCAAGCGGTTGCGCGAGGCGGTGCCCGACGTCGCGCTGGCCGTGGAGGTCGAGGACGGTCGCAAATTCTGGTACGAGGAGACGTGGCCGGTCCGCTGGGAGGCGGACAACGACAACGTACGCGTGCTCTCCACCCCCGAGGAGCTGACCTCGGTGCCGGCGGTGAAGCTGCTGGCCCGCTCGGCCAACCACGAGCCGGGCCCGTTCTTCGAACTGATCAGCCAGACCCTGGCCGGGGTGGCCGAGACGACCCACTCGTCGAAGAGCGCGCTGGTGGAGATCTCGGCGACCGGCGTGACCAAGGCGGCCGGGCTGGCCTGGCTCTGCGAACGGCAGGGCATCGAGGCGAGCGAGGTGATCGCCTTCGGCGACATGCCGAACGACATCCCGCTGCTGACCTGGGCCGGGCACTCGGTGGCGATGGGCAATGCCCATCCCGCCGTCCGCGCGGTGGCCGACGAGATCGGCCGCACGAACGACGAGGACGGGGTGGCGGTTCACTTACGGACCGTCTTCGGACTTTAGGGGTACGGGCTCGGCTCAGCTCTCCGGCCTCGGGCTTGCGAAGTGCCGCTCGGGCCTCAGAGGTACTGGCCGGTGCGGCCCTCGGGACCGCCCTGGCCCTGCCCCGGCTGGCCGGGCAGGCCCGGTCCGAAGGCGCCGGGGCCCATCGGCAGCGCCGGACGGCCACCGCCGCCGCGCATCTGCTCGAGCTGGAGCCGGGCCGCCATCTGCTGCGCGACCAGCGCCGCCTGGATGCCGTGGAAAAGGCCCTCGAGCCAGCCCACCAGCTGCGCCTGGGCGATGCGCAGCTCGGCCTCGCTGGGCGGGGTGTCGCCCTCGAACGGCAGCGACAGGCGCTCCAGCTCCTCGCGCAGCTCGGGCGCGAGACCGTCCTCGAGCTCGGTGATCGACCGCTGGTGGATCTCGCGGAGCCGGCCGCGGCTCGCCTCGTCGAGGGGCGCGGCCCGCACCTCCTCGAGGAGCTGCTTGATCATGCTGCCGATCCGCATGACCTTGGCCGGCTGCTCGATCAGGTTGCCCGGCTCCTCGGGGGTCAGCGAACCGTCGGGTTCGACCGTGCCCATCGGACGCCCGTCGGGCCCGACCACGATGACGGATCCGTCCTGCTGGTTCTCCGGGGTGCGATTGTCGTCGGTCATACGGTCCATCTTCCCGCACCCGGCGTCAGGCGCGTAGCTCGGCCACCGCGCACTTGACGCTGCCGCCGCCCCGCTTGAGCTCGGCGAGCTCCACGTGCACCGGGGTGTAGCCCGCGGCACGCACCTTTTCGCCCATGGCGGTGGCCTCGGTGTTGAGGATCACATGCCGGCCGTCGCTGACCAGGTTGAGCCCGAAGGCCTCGGCGTCGGCCCGGTCGGCGATCACCGCGTCCGGGAAGAGCTGAGCCAGCACCCGCCGCGCCGAGGGCGAGAACGCCTCGGGGTAGTAGGTGATGTTGTGGTCGTCGAGCGCGGCCAGGGCCGTGTCGAGGTGGTAGAAGGCCGGATCGACCAGGCGGAGCGAGATGACCGGGCGGCCGAGGGCCTCCTGGGCCTCGGCGTGCGCCGGCAGCTCGGTGCGGAAGCCATGGCCGGCCAGGATCACGCCGCCGTACGCGCCGGGCAGGTAAGCGAAGTCGCCCTCGCCCTCGTTGACGTGCTCGGGCTCGATGAACTGCCACCCGGTGTAGAACTCGCGGTGCGCGGCCGCCTCGGCGGAGCGCTGGGGATGGCGGAACCGGGCGCCGTAGACGCGGCCATCGACCGAGAAGGCGCCGTTGGCCGCGTAGACCATGTCGGGCAGGCCCTCGACCGGGTCGAGAACGTGCACGGTGTGCCCGAGGTCGATCAGGGTGGTGCGCAGCAGCTCCCACTGCTTCCCCGCGAGCGCGGCATCGACCGGGACAGTGGTGTCCATCCACGGGTTGATGGCGTACTCGACGGTGAAGTGCTCGGGCGGACACATCAGATATGTCCTGACTCGCGGCATGCGCTCCGTGTCGCTCATGAGGAAGAGCGTAGGTAGGCTTCGGTGCACGAAACAGCGAGAAATCTTGTGTGTTGGAGGTGAATCGTTGCAGATGGACGCGGTCGACCAGCGAATCGTTGCGCTGCTGGTGGCGGACGCTCGCGCGTCGTACGCCGAGATCGGGTCAAAGGTCGCGTTGTCCGCGCCCGCGGTGAAGCGGCGCGTCGACCGCCTTCGATCGATCGGGGTCATCAAGGGATTCACCGCGGTGATCGACCCGGCCGCCGTCGGCTGGACCACCGAGGCGTTCGTCGAGCTGTACTGCACCGGGCGCACCACGCCGGCCCAGATCACCGTGGCGACCCGGCGGCATCCCGAGGTCGTCGGGGCGTACACGGTCTCCGGGCAGGCGGACGCGCTCGTGCACCTGCGCGCCGCCGACATCGCGCACCTCGAACAGGCCCTCGAGCGGCTGCGGGCCGAGCCGTTCGTGACCTCGACGCACAGCATGATCGTGCTCTCCCGGCTGGTCGAGACCCCGACCGTGGTCCCGGCGCCGACGTAGGGAACCGGCCTGGGGCGGAGGTCGTCCAACCGCTCATGCGCCGTCGTCTCTGGCTCTGCGTCATGTTCTCGGTGTTGCCGCTCGCCGGCTGCACGTCCGCCGCGGAAAGGCCGACTCCCCCGCCCGCGCGGAGTCCCGTTCCGGCTCCGCCCATCAAGCTCGTCGCCTTCGACTCGTGCGATCAGCTGCTCAAGGAGCTGCGGGCCGCGACGTTGCGCGGGCTGACCCCGTACGGCCTGCCCGGCGCCGTGCCCGAGGCGGCTTACGCGGCCCGGGACATGGCAGGCGCGGGCGCCGTGGACGCCGCGGCCGCGCCGCCCGCCGCGGCGCCGGCGTACTCCGGGACCAACGTGCACGAGGCGGGCGCCGACGAGCCGGACATCGTGAAGACCGACGGGCGCCGGATCGTCACGATCAGCGGCGGCACGCTGCACGTGATCGACGCCGTCGGCCGCCGCGAGACCGGCCGGCTCGCGCTCGGCCTGCACGGCGGCGCCCAGCTGCTGCTCTCCGGCGATCGCGCGCTGGTGCTGGGCTACAGCGAGAGGAAGACGTCCCGGTTGGCGTACCCGAGCATGGGGGCCGGCGTGATCCTCGTCGACCTGTCCGGCCCGCCGAGGATCATCAGCCGGTACCGCGGCGACGGCCGGCTGGTCGACGCGCGGCAGACCGGCAATGTGGCCCGGGTCGTGCTGAGCACCGCGACGAAACTGGATTTCCCGTACGTCGACGGTGACGACAAGAGCCGGCTCCAGCGGAACAAGCGGGTGGTGAACCGCGCGAAGGTCGACGCCTGGCTGCCGACGTGGGAGGTCACCACGAGCGGGACGACGACCGAGGGGCGGACCGACTGCGGCGCGGTGAGCCGGCCGGATTCGTTCACGGGATCCGCGATGCTGACCGTGCTCACCTTCGACCTGACGGCGCCGGCGCTGACCGACGGGAGCCCGGTGTCGGTCGTGGCCGACGGTGACATCGTGTACGGCACGCCGACCAGCCTCTACATCGCGAACGACCAGCGCTGGCGAATTGACGCCATCGGCGGAAGGAGCGCCCCGGACACCGAGATCTTCAAGTTCGCGCTGCCGGCGGCGGGCAAGCCGGTGTTCGAGGCGAGCGGCGCGGTGCCCGGCCGGCTGCTCAACCAGTACTCGCTGTCCGAATGGGACGGTCGCCTGCGAGTGGCGACGACCGACCTTGCGGAGCGGGAGTCCGCGGTACGGGTTCTCGAGCAGCGCGGCGGGAAGCTCCAGGAGATCGGCAAGGTGACGGGGCTCGGGAAGGGGGAGCGGATCTACGCCGTACGGTTCATCGGGGATCGCGGATACGTGGTGACCTTCCGTCAGGTCGATCCGCTGTACACGCTCGACCTGTCGAACCCGGCCCGGCCCGCCGTCGCCGGCGAGCTGAAGATCACGGGCTATTCGGCGCACCTGCAGCCGGTCGGGGACGATCTCGTGGTCGGCGTGGGCCAGGAAGCCAGTGCTGAAGGCGTACGCGAAGGACTGTTGATCTCGCTCTTCGACGTCGAAGATCCGGCCCAGCCGCGGCGACTCGCCCAGCACGTCGTGGCCGACTCCACATCGGAGGTGGAGTTCGACCCGCACGCGCTGCTCTGGTGGCCCGCGACGCGGCTGCTGGTGGTGCCGGTCAACGGAAAGGCCAACGGCGCCGTGGCCGTACACGTGCAGAACGGAACAATCCGGGCGGCCGGCAACCTGGCCGGCGAGCCGGTCCGCCGCTCGCTGGTGATCGGCGATCAGCTCTGGACGCTCGGCGACTCCGGCCTCGGGGTGGCGAACCTGTCCACCTTGGAGCGGATCGGGTGGTTGCCGTTGACCTAGAGGTACATGCCGGTGCGGTGATCGTCGGTGCTCTGCTTGGCCGGCACCGGCTTGTCGCCCTCGCCGAAGAAGCGCTTGCCGCCGAACTCGCCGTGCAGCCGGTCGTCGAGCTCGTCGGCGAGGCCGGTCATCACCTGCACCGCGAGCATGAGGTGGGTGGCCTGGAAGTTGCGGCCGAAGACCGGGATAGACGCCCAGACCGTGTCCTGTGCGCAGTAGAGGCGGCCGATCGGCATGCGGTTGGTCAGCTCGGAGAGCTTGACGTAGAGCTCCTCCGTTGGTTCGACCTCGGTGAGGACCGGCGAGAAGACGTCCACCAGCGGCGGATTGTCGCGAACCCGGACGAACACCATGGCCGAACCGGCCCGGATGCCGATGTCGCCGTCGGTGTCGACCTGGAGCTGGTCCACCTCGGTCTTCGTCATCGTGGCGACCACCGTGCGCACCCTCTCCTCCAGCGGCACGTCCTCGGCCGCCGAGGCCAGCGCCGCCGACAACTCGCCGTCGGCGTCGAGGTCGTCGAGGTCGAGCACCTCGCCGATGCCGGGCTCGTGCCGGGCCGTGGCCAGGGGAGCGGCCTCGATCGGCTCGTCGTCCTCGTCGTGCACGAGGTAGACCAGGAAGGCCGGGTGCGGCGCGCCGTAAACGTCGCGCAGCGTGCGGGAGATGATGGTGGCCAGGCTGTTCGCCTTGTCCTGGCTGGAGCGCAGGCCGAACGAGTCGCCGGAGCCGGGCAGCACGCCCGGCGGCGACCAGCCCAGAGCGACCAGATCGGCGACCGCGGCGCGATCCATCCGGTATCCCTCGGGAAGGCCGGCGTTGCCGACCGCGAGCGCCTCGACGACGCCCTCGGGCAGCACCCGGATGCTCACCGAGTAGACCGCCATGCCGGTGCCCGACGCGGTCGGGTCGAGCGTCATGTCGATGTGCGCGCCCGGCGCGAGCGTCGGCAGCAGTCCGGCGAGGGCGCCGGCGAACTCCCGCCAGGCCTCGGTCACCTTGGCCCGCAGGTCGGCCGTGCTCGGCTCGTCGAGCAGGATGTTGTCGTTCGGCTCGCCCGCGGGGCTGTTTGCCGTCATGATCGCACCTCCGTCCCCGTCACCCTATCGAGCGTCATCCGGGGGCCGGTGTCGGCCAAGACAGCGCCAGCTCGGTGAGACGATCGGCCACGTCGGCGGGATCCGCGCCGCGGCCCACGGCCAACCCCATGAGGTACGCCGTGACCGGCGCGCCCGGCCGGACCACACCGCGCGCCACGTCGCGGGCGAGGTCGAGGACGGCGTTGGTGGGCACCTCGGCGGGGTCCAGGCCGAGCTCGCGGCCGGCCACCTCGACCCAAGCTTTGAGCAGCTCGTCGTCGGTCATCGGGCTACTCTCCGCCTTGCTTGTTGGCGGCTCATCGGGCCCACTCCTCCGCCGCGCGCAGGTCGTCGTCGGTGTCGCAGTCGAACCACGGTGGCGGGCCTGGGCGGCGCCAGGACACCTCGGCCACGCGCAGGAAGTCCATGAGCTCGCGGACCGACGCGCCGCGCAGGTCGCCACGGCTCTCCTCGAGGCGGTCGACCGCCTCGCGCAGCGCCTTGGTGCGCCACACCCCGCACAGCATCTGCCGACGACCCTCGGCGTCGCGGTAGACCGCGCCCTGCATCGGCGCGGACTCGGCGGTCAGCCGCAGCACGTCGATCGCCTCGCCGGTCAGCAGCGGCAGGTCGGCGGCGAGCAGCGCGGTGAAGGTCACGTCCGCCGGCACGAGCGCGAGCCCGGCCGAGGTCGCCGCCACCGGGCCGCTGCCGGGCGGCTCCTCCCGGGTCGAGTGGACGGGCACCGGGAGATCGGCCGGCACCGGGCCGACGACGATGCGCGGATCGGCGTCATGCACCGCGGCCAGCACGCGGGTCAGCATGGACTGACCACCGACGGGCAGCGTCGGCTTGTCCGCGCCGCCCATCCGCCGTGCCGCACCACCGGCCAGCACCACCGCCGCAAACCCTCCCACGTACGTACCGTATCCCGAGCACGTGTCGAGCGTGACCGCGCGCTCACTTCGCGGTCGAAGATCACTACCCGGCGCTCCGTTCGCGCTTGACGGTCACCATCGGCCCTGAGCCGTTTCCCGGACGCGGGCATAGGCTTCCGTCATGGCTCGCACCACCACCCGGCGACCGGTCTTGAAGATCAACCTCGCGGCGGGGGAGCCCCGGCGCCGGCCGGACGAGCTCGCGGCCGAGGAGCCCCTCGAGATCCGGGTGCGCAAGCGGCCGCTCGCGGTGACCATGCGAACGCCGGGACACGACATCGACCTCGCCATGGGTTTCCTGCTCAGCGAGGGCATCATCACGTCAGCCGACGACGTGGTGACCGCCCAGCTGTGTGCGGGAACGGACGCGCCGAACACGTACAACGTGGTCGACGTGGTGCTCGGCGAGGCGGTGCCTCCGCCGGTGACCGATCCGAGCCGGAACTTCTACACCACCAGCTCGTGCGGCGTCTGCGGGAAGGCGAGCATCGACGCGGTGCGCACCAGGTCGGTGTTCGACGTGGCGGGTGACCCCCTTTCGGTGCCGGCCAGCGTGCTCGCGGCGTTGCCCGACCGGCTGCGGGCGGCGCAGCGCACCTTCGACCGCACCGGCGGTCTGCACGCGGCCGGCCTCTTCACCGCCGACGGCGAGCTGGTGGCGCTGCGGGAGGACGTCGGCCGGCACAACGCGGTCGACAAGGTGATCGGCTGGGCCGCGCGCGAGGGGCGGCTGCCGCTGGCCGGACACGTGCTGCTGGTGTCCGGGCGGGCGAGTTTCGAGCTGGCGCAGAAGGCGTGGATGGCCGGCATCCCGATGCTCGCGGCCGTGTCAGCCCCGAGCACGCTGGCCGCTTCGCTCGCCGAGGAGGCGGGCATGACGCTGGTCGGCTTCCTCCGCGGCGAGACCATGAACGTCTACACCGCCGCGGAGCGCGTCACCGTCTGAGCGAAGCCCGCCTCCCCACCCCTCAGAGCGACCGCCGCCGGGTGCCGCGGCCGCCGCTACGCCGCCCGTCGCCGGTCCCCGGCCTCTTGCTCCGCCCTCTCGCAGCACCCACATCGGTTCCTGCGCCCGCCCCGGCGCCGTCCGGGCCTTCGGATCGCGCCGACCGTCCCTGCGGCGCCGGCCTCGGCACGAGCCGTTCCAGCGGACGCGGCCGGATCCCCGCCGCCAGCAGCCGATCGAGCGTCCCCGCCAGCCGATGGCCCACGTCCTCCCGCAACGCCCGATCCACCGCGACCCGCGCCAGCGACCCGTCCCCCGCCTGCCAGGCCGCGAACGCGAGCAGACACGCCGGCCCCGCCGCCAGCGACGGATCCACCCAGCGGGTCACCTCGTTCCACAGTCGAAGCCGCCACAACTCCGGACCCGACCGATCGATCGCATAGTCGAGCACCACCTGGTTGACCAGCAGCACCCCCAGCCAGGCGACCTGATCGGGGCCGAGCGCACGCCCCGCCCGAGCCGCCGTCTCCGCCTGCCGCACCGCCTCCCGCCCGGCCCGGCGCATCCACGACCCGGACCGGCCGGCCTTCAGATCGCCGGCCGCCAGGTCGGTGGCCCGCGCCCGCGCCCGCCCGGTGGCGGCCGTCACCCGCTCGCGGGCCTCGCCCTCGACCGGCGCCACCTTGGCCACCAGCGCCTTCCGGTCGGGCAGGGCGACCATGCCCTGGAAGACGGCCTCGGCGGCGAGACCGGGCGCACACGGTGTGCCGTCCGCCGGGCCGCCGAGATAGGACCACCACCGCCCGTCCGCCACCCGGATCACATCGGCGATCCGCACCCCGGCCACCCGCAACGAATAGCCGGCCTGGAGCACCGCCGATGTGACCCGCCTCGGCGAGCCATAGCCGAGAAGCAGCACCCGCTCGACACCCTGCCTCGCGATCAGCACCGCCGTCTCGTCGAAGTCGACCGGCCCCGGCGGCGGCAGGTCATAGCGCACGGCGAAATCGACCGTGTGACCGATCAGGCCGAGCACGACGAAGCTGTCGGTGGGATGGAACCCCAGAAGGTAGGGCGCCACGGCGACGGCCTCGGCCGGGGTGGATGCGGTGATCGAGCAGTGCTGGTTCATGCCCGAGATGGTGGCCTCGCCGGCGCTCCGCGCGAGTGCCAACGCTCCCGCCTGTGGATAACCGAACCCTTGATTCGCTCCCGCGGGGTTATCCACAGGCGCCGAAAAACCTGCTCGATCTAGGAACGGAACTGCATATCGTGCAGCTCCAACCCCTCCTCCTGCCATTCATGAGGGTTCCGCTCAAGATCGAGGGTGAGCTCGATGGACGACACCACGTCATACCCCGCCGCATGCAGACTGCGGATGGCGTCCACGTTCCGCGAGGCCGGCGAGACCGTCAGGGCCGTCATGTTGCGCTTACGCGCCTCGGTGGCGACGTGCCGCAGCAGCTTGCGGCCGACCCCCTTGTGCCGATGAGAGACGGCCACCACGATCGGCTCGACGACGCCGGTCCGCCCACGGATGGTCAGACCCACCAGCCCGATCACCCCGTCGTCGGCATGATCGGCGACCCACAGCCCGCAGAGATCGAGCCGAGTGAGGTACTCCTCGAACCCTTCGCCCCCGTCGACGGTGGGCTCTCCGTACATCCGGTTGTGCTGGTTGGTGAGGTCGGCCCACAGTCGACGACCCGCGGAGTGGTCACTCGGACGGTACGAACGGACTGTGACAGGGCTCATGCCGACATTTTGACTCCGATTCCGGACGTCCGTAAGCCGAAGTGGAAGATAAGCCCGTGGACCAGGCGTACTTACGCGCGCACCCCGAGCATCTCCCGACATTTCTCACCCACCAGCGCATCCGCGAGACTCCGGTGGGCGGAGGCAGCGTCGCCAAGGCGAGCCGGCTCACGCTTGACGACGGCACCTCCCTCTTCGCCAAGACCTGGCCCGCCGGCGATCCCCCCGCCGGATTCTTCGAGGCCGAGGCCGCTGGCCTGCGATGGCTCGCGGAGGCCGGAGCACCCGTACCCGAGCTCTTCGTCGCCCTCCCCCAGCTCCTCGCCACCGCCTGGGTCGACCACGCCGACCCCACCCCCGGCTCCGCCGATCGCCTCGGGCGAGACCTGGCCGCCCTGCACCGCTCCGGCGCCCCCTCCTTCGGCGCGCCGTGGCGCGGCTTCATCGGCCCGCTCCCCCTGGACAACACCGAGTCCGCCGGCCCGTGGCCCCCATGGTTCGCGACCTACCGCCTGCTCCCCTACCTCAAACTCTCCGTCGACCGAGCCGCCCTGACCTCCGCCGACGCCGCGCTCGTCGACGATGTCCTGACCGCCTTGACCCAATACCGCGACCCCGAGCCCCCGAGCCGCACCCACGGCGACCTCTGGCCCGGCAACATCCTCTGGTCCCCCACCCGCGCCTACCTCATAGACCCGGCCGCTCAGGGCGCCCACCGCGAAACAGATCTGGCCGAGCTGGCCCTCTTCGGCGGCGCCCCGCACCTGGAGCGCATCCTGGCCGCCTACCACGAGGCCCACCCTCTCGCGGACGGCTGGCGCTCCCGCATCCCGCTCCACCAGCTGCACCTGCTGCTGGTGCACACCGCCGCCTTCGGCGCCGCCTACCGAAACGCGGTGGTCACGGCCGCGGAGGCGGCACTGCGGGCGATCACTTAACCCACATGAGGTACGAGGAAGGGAGTACCCAACCGCATCAGCCACCACCCGCCGCAGCGCCCCGGCGACCTGCAACTCAGGGCCGTCCGCGACCGACGGCCCAGCGGCCCGGCTAGGACGGCTTGTGGGCCTCGATCAGGAACCGCTGGGAGTGGGCCACGAACGGCCCGGTGGATTCGATCTGGGTGTGGAGGGCTTCGAGGCGGGGGCGGTAGGCGTCGACGGTGAAGCTGGGGACCGTCCAGATGACCTTTCGGAGGAAGACGATGACGGCCGCTACGTCGAAGAACTCGATACGGAGGGCCTCGCTGCGGAGGTCTGTCACGGTCAGGCCGGCGGATGTGGCTTCTCGGCGGGCTCGTTCGGGGGCTCGGGCGTCGCCGATCGGCTGGGGGCCCATCATGAAGTCGATCAGCTCGCGGAGCGAACCGGCGCCCACCTGCTGCGACAGATAGGTGCCGCCGGGAGCCAGCACCCGCGCGATCTCGGACCAGTGAACCGTCACCGGGTGGCGGCTGACCACCAGGTCGAACGAACCGTCGGGGAACGGCAGGTCGTCGTCCTCGCCGGCCTCGACCACGCGGCCGCCCAGCGGGGCCAGGCGCCGGCGGGCCAGCTCGGCGTTGGGCGGCCAGCCCTCGGTGGCGACGAGCGTCCGCGGGGCGCGGGGGATGGACGCCAGCACCTCGCCGCCGCCGGTCTGGAGGTCGAGCGCCCGGTCGGCCCGCGCCATGCGGGCACCCATGAGGCGGGCGTAGCCCCAGGATGGCCGCTGCTCGGTGGCGCGGCCCGCGAACCAGGAGAAATCCCATCCCTCGACCGGAGCCGAGCGGCCCTCGGCCAGCAGCTCTTCGAACGTCGCCATGCTCCGACCCTGCCAACGCCGCCCCACCCGATCAAACCAATTCCGACCACGACGGGAGTGACGATCGTCCACTGGGCGAAAACCGCTGCGGCAGGTCGGCTCGGGAACGGCTAGATTCGGAGGGTGGCAGATGCGACGAGGTCGGGCTGGGCGACGGGGAGTCGCTGGTGACTGGCCTCGTTGACCGATTTGGGCGGGTGGCAACCGATCTTCGGGTGTCGCTCACCGATCGATGCAATCTGCGCTGCAGCTACTGCATGCCCGCCGAGGGGCTGGCCTGGCTCCCGCGTGATGAGCAGCTCACCGACGACGAGGTGGGTCGGCTCATCCGCATCGGGGTGGCGGAGCTCGGGATTCGTGAGGTGCGGTTCACGGGCGGCGAGCCGCTGCTGCGGCGCGGGCTGCTCGGCATAGTGGGGGCGGCGGCCCGACTGACCCCGCGGCCCTCGCTGAAGCTGACGACCAACGGCATCGGGCTCGAAAAGATCGCCGGAGCGCTCAAGGAGGCGGGCCTCGACCGGGTCAACGTCTCGCTGGACACGCTCGACGCCGATCGGTTCAAGGAGCTGACCCGCCGGGATCGGCTGGATGACGTGTTGCGCGGGCTCGAGGCGGCGGCCGCGGCCGGGCTGACGCCGGTGAAAATCAACACGGTGCTGATGCGGGGCATCAATGAGGACGAGGCGCCGCAGCTGATGAAGTTCGCGCTGACCTACGG
This sequence comes from Paractinoplanes rhizophilus, assembly GCF_042664765.1. Classification (NCBI taxonomy): domain Bacteria; kingdom Bacillati; phylum Actinomycetota; class Actinomycetes; order Micromonosporales; family Micromonosporaceae; genus Paractinoplanes; species Paractinoplanes rhizophilus. The sequence continues at coordinate 105,618 of NZ_JBHTBJ010000016.1, forward strand.
GTATCAACTGCGGTTCATCGAGCAGATGCCGCTCGACGCTCAGCATCAGTGGGACCGGCACACGATGGTGACCGCCGAGGAGATCCTGGCCGCGCTGGCGCCGTTCGGCTTGCGGCCCGACCCCGTTTCACGTGGAACCGCCCCGGCCGAGACCTGGCTGGTGCCGGGACACGTCGACGCCGCCGGCGAGCCGGCCCGGGTGGGGGTCATCGGCAGCGTGACCAGGCCGTTCTGCGGTGACTGCGACCGCACCCGGCTGACCGCGGACGGGCAGATCCGCAACTGCCTGTTCGCCACCGAGGAAAGCGATCTCCGCAAGCTGCTGCGCTCGGGCGGGTCGGACGCGGAGATCGCCGAGGCGTGGCGGGCGGCGATGCGGGGCAAGCGGGCGGGGCACGGGATCGACGATCCGAGCTTCCTGCAGCCGGCGCGACCGATGTCGGCGATCGGGGGCTGACGTGATTACCGTGCGCTACTTCGCGGGAGCGCGCGCCGCGGTGGGCGGCGTGTCGTCCGAGGCGGCCGAGGCGGCGTCGCTGGAACATCTCATCGAGCTGCTCACCGAACGTCACGGGGAGCGGCTGGGGCTGGTGCTCAAGTCGGCGAGCTTTCTGGTCGACGGGCTCAGCTGTCACGACCGGCAGGGGCCGCTTCCGGCCGGGGTGACGGTCGACGTGCTGCCACCGTTCGCGGGCGGCTGACCCTTGCTCGTCTTCGTGGGGCTGATCTTCGTGGTGATCGGCCTGATCCATTTCTATCTCTGGAAGCGGCTCGCCCGGGATCCGCTGCGGCCCGGAAGGGCCCGGCGGGTGGGCGCGATCCTCGCCGTCGTCCTGGCCCTGCTGGTGCCGGCGACGCTGATCGGGACCCGGACCGGGCACGCCGAGTGGCTCGCCTGGCCGGGCTATCTCTGGCTGGCGCTGATGTTCTACCTGCTGGTGACGCTGGCCATGCTGGAGATTCCCCGAGCAGCCATCCGGCTGTGGTGGCGGTCCTCGGCGAAGACCAAAGTGCTCGAGCCGGCCGGAGCGGGCGCGCCGGCCAGAACGGAAACACCAGCCGCAGAGGAACCGGACGAGAAAGCAGGCATCGAGCGGCGGTTGCTTCTCGCCCGCGGCGCGGCGATCTTCGCGGGCCTCACCGCCGCCGGCATCACCGGCTACGGGGTCCGGACGGCTCTCGGCCCACCCCAGCTCGACCGCTGGAGCATGCCGATGGCGAAACTCCCGCGCACGATGGACGGCCTCCGCCTGGCCGTCGTCTCCGACATCCACCTCGGCCCGCTGACCGGCACCCGGCACGTGGGCCGGATCGTCGACCTGATCAATTCGGTGCAGGCGGACATCGTGTGCGTCGTCGGGGATCTGGTTGACGGGACCGTGGCGGAGCTGGGGCGGTTCGCGACACCGCTGGCCGACATCGAGTCGCGGCATGGGGCGTATTTCGTGACCGGGAACCACGAGTACTACTCGGGATACGAGCCGTGGATCGAGGAGGTCACGCGGCTGGGCCTCCGCCCGCTGCGCAACGAGCGCGTCGAGATCGACGGCCTCGACCTGGCCGGCGTCAACGACCTCGGCGGCGCCCCGTTCGACGACGGCCCCGACTTCGCCAAGGCCCTCGGCGACCGGGATGCCTCGCGACCGGTCGTCCTGATGGCCCACCAGCCCGCCGCCGCGCGCGACGCCGCCCCGTTCGGGGTCGATCTGCAGCTTTCCGGGCACACGCACGGCGGCCAGATGGCACCGTTCAATTTGCTGGTCAAGCTGGACCAACCGGTGGTCTCCGGCTACGGGAACGTGGACGGCGTGCCGGTCTACGTGACCAACGGCGCCGGCTTCTGGGGCCCGCCAGTGCGGGTCGGCGCACCGCCGCAAGTAACCGTCGTCGAATTGCGGGCGATGTGAAACCCAGGCATCAAGATCCGTAAGTTTGTCCGAGCGTGGCGATTGGTAGTGGAACCGGAGGGCATGACAGGATGCAGCGCGTGCCCTCGGACAACGCAGGGTCCTCGGTCGCCGCGGACACATACGTCGCGGATCTGCACATCCACTCCCGGTTCTCGCGCGCCTGCAGCCGCGACCTGACGCTGCCCAACCTGGCCTGGTGGGCGCGCCGCAAGGGAATAGCGCTGCTGGGCACCGGCGACTTCACCCACCCGGCGTGGTTCGACCACCTGCGGGACAGCCTGGCCGAGGACGGTGCCGGCCTCTTCCGGTACAACGACGAGGACGAGGTCACCAAGCGCCTGCCCGGCTCGCTCCAGGCGACCGAGGCAGCGAAGTTCATGCTCAGCGTCGAGATCTCGACGATCTACAAGCGGGACGACCGCACCCGCAAGGTGCACCACCTCATCTACATGCCGGACTTCGCGGCGGCGGGACGGTTCAACACCGCGCTGGGCCGCATCGGCAACCTCACCGCCGACGGCCGGCCGATCCTCGGCCTCGACTCCCGCGACCTGCTGGAGATCGCCCTGGAAGCCGGCGGATATCTGATTCCGGCGCACATCTGGACGCCGTGGTTCTCGGCGCTCGGCTCGAAATCGGGCTTCGACGCGATCGCGGACTGCTACGCCGATCTCGCCGAACACGTCACCGCCGTGGAGACCGGCCTGTCCTCCGACCCCGAGATGAACTGGCGGGTGTCCAGCCTGGACCGATACCGCCTGGTCTCGAACTCGGACGCGCACTCCCCGGCCGCGCTGGCCCGCGAGGCGACCCTGTTCACCGGCGAGCCCGACTACCAGAAGGTCAAAGATGGCCTCGGCATAGCCGGAACCCTCGAGTTCTTCCCGGAGGAGGGCAAGTACCACGCCGACGGCCACCGGGCCTGCGGGGTCAACTGGGAGCCGCGGCGCACCCGCGAGGCCGGCGGCCGCTGCCCCGAGTGCGGCAAGCCGCTGACCGTGGGCGTGCTGAGCCGGGTCGAGGACCTGGCCGACCGGCCGCTCGGCCACCGCAACGACGGCCACGTCGAGCATCTCATCCAGCTGCACGAGATCCTCGGCGAGATCAACGGCGTCGGCCCGAAGTCGAAGACGGTGGAGGCGCAGCTCAACCACCTGGTCGCGACGCTCGGGGCCGAGCTGGACATCCTCCGCAAGGTGCCGCTCGACGAGATCGGGCAGGCGGGCGGCGACGAGCTCGAGGAGGCGATCGGCCGGCTGCGGCGCGGCGACGTCCGCCGCATCCCCGGCTACGACGGCGAGTACGGCGTCATCACCCTCTTCGAACCGGGCGAGCTGCGGAACAGGGCACCGCAGACCGAGGCGCTGTTCGACCTCGCCATGTTCGACGTCCCGCAGCAGCGGAAGCCGGAAAAGGCCCTCCCGAAAAAGGCCGTTAAATCGGCCAAAGAGCCGAAGAATGTGGCTCCGCCACCGCCGCTCGCCGTGCCCGCCAGCCCGCACGAGCCATTCGAGCCCATGCTCGCCGGCATGGAAGAGGTGGGTACCGGCCTCCTCGACCGCCTCGACGCCATGCAACGAGTAGCGGCCAGCGCGCCGGGTGGTCCCCTCCTCATCGTGGCCGGCCCGGGAACAGGCAAGACCCGCACCCTGACCCACCGCATCGCCTACCTTTGCGCCGAGATGGGCGTCTTTCCGCACCGATGCCTCGCCATCACCTTCACCCGGCGCGCCGCCGCCGAGCTGAAGGAACGTCTCGACGCCCTGATGGGCGACGGCGCCGACGACATCACGGTGGGCACGTTCCACTCGATCGGCCTGACCATCCTCAAGGAGAACGCCAAGGCAGCCGGCCTCGGCCCCCACTGGCGCATCGCCGACGACAAGGAACAGAAGGAAGCCCGCGAATACGCCGGCGCGGACGACCTGGCGTACAAGAAATTGCTCCGCCAGCAGGACCTGGTGGATCTCGACGACCTGATCACGATGCCGGTCGACCTCCTCAGGGACGAGCCGGCGCTGGTCGAGAAGTACCGCAAGCAGTGGCAGTGGATCTTCGTGGACGAGTATCAGGACGTCGACGAGGTTCAGTACGAGCTGCTCCGGCTGCTCAGCCCGGCCGACGGCAACCTGTGCGCGATCGGCGACCCCGACCAGGCGATCTACTCGTTCCGCGGCGCCGACGTGAAGTACTTCCTGCGCTTCAACGAGGACTTCGTCGACGCCCGGCTGGTCCGCCTGACCCGCAATTACCGCTCGAGCGCCCCGATCCTCGCCGCCGCCGTCCAGGCCATCGCGCCGTCGACCCTGGTCAGCGGCCGCCGCCTCGACCCCGCCCGGCTGGACCCCGAGTCCCCGCTGGTCGGCCGCTACCCGGCCGGAAGCGTCGCCGACGAGGCCGACTTCGTGGTCCGCACGATCGACGAGCTGGTCGGTGGCCTGTCGCACCGCTCGCTGGACTCGGGCCGCGTCGACTCCCGGTCGGCCGCCGCCGGCAACCTGTCCTTTTCGGACATCGCGGTGCTCTACCGCACCGACGCCCAGTCCGGGCCGATCGTCGAGGCGCTGTCCCGGGCCGGCGTCCCGGTGCAGAAACGCTCGCACAACCGCCTTCGCGACCGCGCCGGCGTGCAGGTCATCGCCCGCGAGCTGCGGCACGCCGGCGGCCTCGGCGGCTCGCTCGCCGCCCGGGTCAAGCTGGCCGCCCAGGTGCTGGCCCAGCGGTTCGCCGCGCCGACCCTGGACGCCGAGCAGCTCGACCCCGAGGACATCTGGACCGCCGCCGACCTGCTCATGCCGCTGGCCCATCGCCTGGGCGACGACATGCCGGGCCTGCTGCAGGAGATCGAGACCGGCGCCGAGGTGGACGCGCTGGATCCGCGGGCCGAGGCGGTCAACCTGCTCACCCTGCACGCGGCCAAGGGCCTGGAGTTCCCGGTCGTCTTCCTGGTGGGCTGCGAGGACGGCCTGCTGCCGCTGCGCTGGCCGGGCAGCGCCCCGGCCGACGACGAGATCGCCGAGGAGCGCCGCCTGTTCTTCGTCGGCCTGACCCGCGCACAGGACCGCCTCTATCTCAGCCATGCGGCGCGGCGGTTCCGGCACGGCAGCGAGCGCGAGCAGAGCGCCACGCCGTTCCTCGACGCGATCGACTCGGGCCTGTTCGAGCGCCTGGGCGACACCGTCCCGGCCCGCCCGAAGGACCGGCAGCTCAGGCTGCTGTAAGCCCGATCAGTGCCCCGGCCAGCAGCGCCGGACCGAACGGCAGCACCGTCCGGCGCCGCGTGACCAGCAGGAACAGCGCGATCGGCCCATTGATCAGGTGTGGCGCGAGCACGCCGGCGATCACCGCCGGCCAGCCGGCGAAACCCAGGATGAGGGCGAGCACCGCGGCGAGCTTCAGGTCGCCGAGCCCAAGACCGCCGAGACCAGCCAAGATTGCGTACGCGGTCAGCACGGCTCCCGCCGCCACCAGCGCGGGCCCGATCCTCGCCGGTCGCAGCACGGCCAACGGCACCGCCGTCACCGCGACGAGCCCGACCAACCGATCGGGCAGGCGCAGGCACCGCAGGTCGATCGCCGCGAGCAGCACTCCCGGCACGACGGCCACCAGATACGCCGGGAGCAACGGCGACGGCCCGATCACCACGGCCAGCGCCCCGCCGGCCGTCGCGCCCGACAGAACCGTCCACGCGTAGCCACCCGAACAGGAACACGGTGCTCCGACCCGTACCCATCCGGAAATGCCCGGGTTGAACGGCCGTGAGCAAACCGCGCAGGCGCTTCGAGGCTCGTCGGCGTAGCCGACGGCGAGCCGGTGGGCGAGCCGGGGAAGAAACGCGGCGGAAGCGGCGCCGAACGCCGCCGCGAAGATCACGAGGAGTGGTGACACGACCGTGGACGGTATCGGTCGGCGGCACGCCGCGCGGGTCGTGTTGCCGACAACGGCGGCGATTCCGTACGGGTTTGTGTCACCCCCGCACGCTACGGTGGCAGGCAGCGCAAACCGCATCGGGAGGAAATCCCCCATGTCGCAGAACGGCCCTCATTCCGGCCCGCCATGGAAGCACGGGAACTCCGACGAGTCCTATGGCGAACCGGCCGACCCCTGGGGTGACCAGGGTGCCGCCGTTCCGCCCGATCCGTCGTGGGGCGCGCAGTCCATCCCGCAGCAGCAGTCGTCCTTTCCCTCGGGGTCGCTGTGGAGCCAGCCCACGCCCCCGCCGCCGAAAAGGAACACGCCGATCCTCGCGCTCGTGGTGACGCTCGGCCTGCTGATCTGCATCGGCCTCGGCACGACCGCGTGGCTGCTGAAGGAGCGGGCCGACAAGCCGGCGGCGGCGCCGTCACCGTCCGACGCGGCGACAAATCCGGGCCCGGTGCCGTTGGGCAGCGAGGACGCCCGGTTCAACGTCAAGCAGGGCGACTGCGTGGTCAATGAGGGCACCGACGAGCGGCCCGAGATGCGCGCGACCGCCTGCGTCTCGGGGACCTATCAGGTGCTCAAACGCATCGACGGCAAGACCACGGGGGAAAAGGACGCCGAGTCCAAGTGCGCCAAGGTGGCGGGGTACACGAAGTGGTACTTCTACGACAGCCCCTTCGACGACCTCGACTTCGTGCTCTGCCTGAAGGAGCATAAGGCGCTCTAGCCTCCTCTACGATTTTTCCAAGACTCTGGTAGAAGACACTCGCGAGGTTTCCCTAGCGGACTCTAGCTATTTCGCTAGACGACCCGATACGGTGCAATGCGTGGATCCGGTCCGGAATCCCTACGCCCCCGGCGCCGGTCAGCGCCCGCCCGAGCTGGCCGGGCGCGGCCGCGAGCTCGACGCCTTCGACGTGGTGCTCGAGCGGGTCGCCCGCGGCCGGCCCGAGCGCAGCCTCGTCCTCACCGGCCTGCGCGGCGTCGGCAAGACGGTATTGCTGAACACGCTGCGCTCGGCCGCCATCGGCCGGCTCTGGGGCACCGGCAAGATCGAGGCCCGGCCCGACCAGTCGCTGCGCCGCCCGGTCTCGGCCGCCCTGCACATGGCGATCCGCGAGCTCGCGCCGCACCACCGCGACCCCGACCGGGTCGACGAGGTGCTGGCCGTGCTCAAGGCGTTCGCACTGCGGGTCAACGACCCGAACGGCAAGATCCGCGACCGCTGGTCGCCCGGCATCGACGTGCCGCCGGCCCGCGGTCGCGCCGACTCCGGCGACATCGAGATCGACCTGGTCGAGCTGTTCACCGACGCGGCGTCGATCGCCACCGACGTCGGCACCGGCATCGCGCTGTTCATCGACGAGATGCAAGACCTCGGCCCGGCCGACGTCTCCGCGCTCTGCGCCGCCTGCCACGAGCTTTCCCAGCTCGGCGCCCCGCTGATCGTGGTCGGCGCCGGCCTGCCGCATCTGCCGGCCGTGCTGTCGGCGGCGAAGTCGTACTCCGAGCGCCTCTTCCGCTATCAGCGGATCGACCGTCTCGACCGGGTCTCGGCCGACCTGGCGCTGAGCGCGCCCGCCGCCCGCGAGGACGTCGAGTACGAGGCGAAGGCCCTCGACCTGCTCTACGAGAAGTCGGGTGGATATCCGTACTTCGTGCAGGCCTACGGCAAGGCGACCTGGGATCACGCGCCGCAATCCCCGGTGACCGACGCCGACGTGCGGGTCGCCGCGCCCGAGGCCGAGGCCGAGCTCGCGGTCGGCTTCTTCGGCTCCCGATTCGAGCGGGCCACCCCGGCCGAGCGGGAGTACATGCGCGCCATGGCGACGCTCTCCGGCGAGCCGGACAACGACATGGACGCGGCGGTGCCCACCGCCGAGATCGCCACCGCCCTCGGCCGCAAGCCGGCCAGCCTCTCCCCGGCCCGGGACGCCCTGATCAAAAAGGGTCTGATCTACTCCGGCGAGCGCGGCACGGTCGCGTTCACGGTGCCGCACTTCGGCCGATACCTGCGCACCCAGCCGGTATGAGACCCGCCCGGCGGGTATAACGAAATTCATGAGACCCGTACGCACTGCGGCCCGTGCCATGCTCGCGTCGATCTTCGTGGTCGACGGCGTTCGCCATTTCATCAACCCGGACTCCAAGGTCGATACGGCGCGGTGGGTCCTCGACCGGGTCGGCCCGACGCTGGAGAAGACCGATCCGCGCATCCCGACCGACCCGCGCACGGTCGTGCGGGCCAAGGCGGCCTCCGACGTGCTGGCCGGGCTGGCGCTGGCGACCGGACACTTCACCCGGCCGGCCGCGGCTCTGCTGGCCGCCGGCCTCCTGCCCACGACGGCCGCGGGTTTCGCCCGAGAGAAGCAGCCGACCGATCTGCTCAAGAACCTCGGTCTCATCGGCGGTCTCCTGCTGGCGGCGGCCGACACCCAGGGCCGGCCGAGCCTGCGCTATCGCACGACGCACGCGGTCGATCGCTCGTCGCGGGCCGTGAAGCGCGCCGCCAAGACCGCCAGGCGCGACGCCAAGATCGCCGCGATGTCGGCGGCGGCCGCCCGGAAGATGCCCGGCTGATCCACCGGGTGACCTTGTCGCGGTCTCCGCGTTAAAGCGGACGAGGGGCCGCGCGGCTGGTCTGCGCCTTCCAAGAGCGACGGGGGTCGCGCCATGCCGGCGAAGCACGCAAGGTCCGTTGTGGTCACTCTGGCGTGCCTCGCCGCCGGCTCGGCGATTGTCGTGATCCAGCACGCGTACGGGGTCAGCACACTCGCCGCCTCACTCGCGGCCGTGCGCGACTGGCAGGCGGGCGGCCGGCTGAACGCCCCGCTGACCGCGCCCGCCGCACTGCTCGTCTCTCCGCTGTGCCTGCTTCCGCTGCGGGCGGCGGCGCTGCTGACCGGAGCGGCCGGCGTCATCGCCCTACTGCTGTCCCTGACAGCGCTGGTCGGCCCGATCGCGCGCCGATACGGACGTCCCCGTTTCCCGGCCGTTCTCGCCGCTCTGCTGCTGGCCCTGCTCGTCGCCCCGGTCCGCGCCACCCTCGGACTGGGCGGCCTCGACCTGCTCCTGTTCGGCCTGATCACGGCCGACGTGATCGCCCTGCGCCGATCGGCCCGAGCCCGCAGCCGCGCCGCCTGGTCCCCGGATCGCTCGGGCGGCCCCGGCACCGCCACCTCGTCGCCGGACCGCTCGGGCGGGCCGCGCAGCCGAGCCGCCTGGCCGCCGGACCGCTCGGGCGGGCCCAGCAGCCGCGCCGCCTGGCCGCCGGACCGCTCGGGCGGGCCCAGCAGCCGCGCCGTCTGGCCGCCGGACCGCTCGGGCGGGCCCAGCAGCCGCGCCGTCTGGCCGCCGGACCGCTCGCCGTCCCGGCTGCGCATGGTCTGGGTGACCGGCGCGTGGGCGGGCGTCGGCACCGGGATCGCCACGGCCGTGGCAGTCGGCCCGTGGCTTTTCATCCTGTATTTCGCGGTGACCCGGCGGTGGCGGGCCGCCGTGACCGCGACCGTCACCGCCCTCACCCTGTTCGGCGCCGCCCTGCTCGTGGCCCCGGGCCCGGCGCCGATCCTGCCCGGGCTGGCCCGCTCCGGCCCGTTCGACGTCCCCGACAACCAGTCCCTGGCCGGCGTGCTGGCCCGTCTCTACGACTCGACGAGCACGCCGGTGCTGATCTGGCTCTCGTTCGCCGGCCTGCTGATCGCGGTCGGGCTGATCCGCGCCCGCTCGGCACACGCCGACGGCGACGAGGTCACCGCCTGCACGCTGATCGGCCTGACCGGTGCCGCCGTCGGACCGGTCAGCCGGGTTCACTCGCTGATCTGGTTGGTGCCGGCCGTCCTCGCTCTGATCGAAGCCGCCGCCCGCCGTTGGGTCACCGTCCGCCGACCGCAGTCGCGCCGATTCCCCGGCGCCGGTTTCGCGGCCGTGGCGCTGATCGCCTACCTGGCGCTGGTGGCGGCTCCACGATGGTTAGTCGGCTGGAACGGCTACGCCTTCATCCTGATCCTGCTGCTGAACTCGCTACCGTGGCGACCGGGCGTCGCCCCCGCCATGCTCAGCCGCCGACCGCGGCCGATACCCCGAGCGCCGGCCATCCCCGGCCCCCGCGGCCGGTGACGCCGCAGCCGATACCCCGGGTTCTGGCCATCCCCGGCCCCCCGTGCGGCCCGTGACTCCCGCCGGCCGCAGCCGATACCCCGGGCTTTGGCCATCCCTGGCCCCCGCGACCCGTGACTCCCGCCCGCCGCAGCCAATACATCGGTCGAGCCTTGATGAGTTCCCGCTAACTGCGCGCACCGAATCATCAAGGTTGCCAGCCCGATGCGCCCTACGGACAGTTGACCCACTCGTCGGTGCCGTCGGTGAAGACCTGGCGCTTCCAGATCGGCAGGCGGGCCTTGACCTCGTCGACCAGGCGGGCGCAGGCGGCGAACGCGGCCGCCCGGTGTGCCGTGCTCACGGCGGCCACCAGCGCGACGTCGCCGATCGCCAGCGCGCCGATCCGGTGGGACACGGCCACCGCGTACACGTCGGGGTCGTCGGCGATCTCCGCCGCCACCTCTCGCAGAATCGCCTCGGCGGTCGGGTGGCCCTCGTATTCGAGCAGCGTCACGCCGCGCCCCTCGTCGTGGTCGCGGACGACGCCCTGGAAGGAGACCACCGCCCCGGCCCGGGCCTCGGCCACCGCCCTCTCATGGGCCGTCAGGTCGAGCGGCACATCGCGCACCTCGGCGATCACGACAACCCCGGTCATGGGCGCTCCCCGGCGACGAGTGGCAACGGAAGGAACGGCACGAGATCGCCGGCCGCGGCCTGCGCGCCGGGACGCACCACGACGAAACCGTGGGCGTGGGAGAGGCCGCGCAACATCGCCGAGCCGACGTGGCCCACCGGAGCGGCCGAGCGTCCATCGTGGTCGAGCCGGGCGAGCGCCAGGTGGGTGAAGCCGCCGCGACCCGGCACGGGGGCGGACGCCTCGACCATGGCGAGTCTCGGCGCGGGGCGGCCCTGCAGCCCGGCGAGCAGGGGTGCGACCAGCGTGATCAGGGCGATCACGGCGGACTGCGGGTTGCCGGGCAGCCCGGCCAGGAACCGGGTGCGGCCGTCCGGGCCGGGCACGCGGGCCAGCAGCATCGGGAAGCCGGGGCGGACGGCGACGGTGTTCACCACGTACTCGGCGCCGAGCTTGGCCAGCGCCGGGTGCAGGTGGTCGACCGGGCCGTGCATGGTGCCGCCGGTCGTGCAGACCAGGTCGGCAGTGGCCAACGCGCCGCGCACCGCTTCGAGGTGCGCCTCGAGGGTGTCCCGCACCGGGCCGGCGATCGCGCCCGGCTCGACGACGGCGCCACAGCGGCGCAGCCAGCCCGGCACCTGCGGGCCGAGCGAGTCGCGCACGCGGCCGGCCCCGGGCGGCCCCGCGGTGAGCAGCTCGTCGCCGAAGACCAGCAGCCCGGCGCGGGGGCGTGCGCGCACGCTGAGCGATTCGTATCCGCACGTGGCGGCGACGCCGATCACCGCCGGGTCCACGGCCGTGCCGGCGGGCAGCAGCTCCTCGCCCTGGTGCGCCTCCTCGCCCGGCAGCCGCCACTCGGGCACCGCCCGCGGCTCGCCGCTGACCAGGCCGTCGGCGTCGCGTGTGGACTCCTCTATCCGGATCAGCGCGTCGGCGCCGGCCGGCACCATGGCGCCGGTCGCGATCTCGACGCACGTGCCGTCCTCGTCGAGCGGATCGGCCACGCCACCGGCCAGCACGCGGCCGACCACGCGCCACGGCTGCGGGCCGCGCACCGCCCAGCCGTCGATGCTCGAGGTGGGGAAGGCGGGGAGGTCGGTGAGCGCGCGGAGTGGCTCGGCGAGGGTACGGCCGTCGGCGTCGGGCAGCGAGATCGTCTCGGCCGGTCCGGCGGCGCGCCGGCCCGCCTCGTACGCGAGGGCGCGGGCCTGCCCCCAGTCGACCGGGATCTCTTCGCTCACCGCCCGAGCCTATCCAGCGCGATCGTCTCCCGCCGTGCGCGGGCATGGGGGCGCCACTTTTCCCATTATGTGGACGGCGGGCAGTGTCCGACTTTGCAGCATGTGTCTAGGACTTTCTGCGTACGCCCACGCGTCTAGTACTCGCGGGCTACGCCTGCGGATGATCCCCGCCGTTGATCTGCTCAATCGTGTGCTTGAGCAGGGGCGCGAGCACGGCCAGGCCATCCTTGGCGCCTCCGGTCGAACCCGGCAAGTTAACTATAAGTGTTCGTCCCGCTACTCCCGCAATACCTCGGGACAGAGCGGCGGCCGGGACCCGGTCGCGGCTGTACGCCCGGATGGCCTCGGCGATGCCGGGAACCTCGAAGTCGAGCACGCCGCGGGTCGCCTCGGGGGTGCGGTCGGTCGGGGTGACACCCGTTCCGCCGCTGGTCAGCACCACATCGACGCCGTCGGCCACCGCCTCGCGCAGGGCGCGCTCGACCGGATCGCCGTCCGGCACGACGACCGGGTCGCCCACCTCGCAGCCCAGCTCGCGCAGGCCGCTGACCAGGCGCGGGCCGCTGGTGTCGGGATAGACGCCGGCCGCGGCGCGGTTGCTGGCGACGATCACCCGGCCCCTCACGGCCGGTCCTCCGGGCGTACCCACTCGCCGGTCTTGCCGCCCTCTTTGCGCAGCACACGGACCGATTCGATGCTCGCGGCCGGGTCCACCGCCTTGATCATGTCGATCATCGCGAGGCCGGCCGTCGCGACCGCCGTCAGGGCCTCCATCTCCACCCCGGTGCGGTCGGCGGTCCTGGTGGTGGCCGTGATCTCGATCGCATTCGCGGTCAGCTCGAGATCAACCACGACGCCGTGCAGCCCGATCGGGTGACAGAGCGGGATGAGGTCGGGCGTCCGCTTGGCGCCCATGATGCCCGCGAGCCGCGCGACGGCCACCGCATCACCCTTCGGCAGGCCGTCAGCCTGCAACAACGCCATCACTTCGGGGGTCGTCACGACCCGGCCGGCAGCGACGGCGAGACGGGTGGTGACCGCCTTGGCGGAAACGTCGACCATCCGCGCGGCGCCGGTCTGGTCGACGTGACTGAGCAGCGATTTCTCGGGCATAACGGGAGTTTATAGAACGTTCGCCGAAGCCGTCCGCCAGCGCAATCGAGACATGCGGTTCACCATTGAAAGTTGTTCAATGTTCATGATCTATCCGCTGCTCAGGAGCCTGCCGACGTTACGGATTAGCCACTTGTTTTGTCAATCCGCAGCGTTATACAAACGGCACCCTCTGCGATACGGACACTGCGTCCAAATCGACTAATCACATTGCACAGAGTCTTGTTTCTTATGCAGGGAGTAACGACCGCTCCCCCGATTATCGCTTTCTGCGCATACCGACACAAAAGGGTTACGGCTGCACGGATCAACGCATAACGTTTCGCTCGTCGCGACGATTTAAAGATCATTTGGACCCGGACTGGGCCGGGTTCCGACGCGAGGAGAGAACATGCGAAGCCGCGACTGGGAGTAGGCGAGTGCGCCACCCGGCGTTAATTGCATAGGCTTGAGCCCGGGGAAACTTGCCCCGTTGAGCTCGGCGACAGGACATCCCGTGCCAACACAGCGAAGCTCCAACGACGACGCGACCGATCGGCGGCTCCGGCTGCTCATCGGTCTCGTCGTCGTTCTGGCTTTCAGCGCCGCTGTCCTCAATGTCTGGTACGCAATCCACGCCCGGCCGCCGATGCCACAGCCCGCTCTCTTGCTGCTGGTCTTCTTCGGCGTCTGGCTTGGCGTACGCGTCAAGATCTATGTCCGAGTCCAGTCCAGTCACAACGCCACCAACTGGAGCGAGATCCCGATCATGATCGGGATGGTCCTCGCTCCGATGCCCTGGGTGCTGCTGAGCGCCACGGCCGGCCTGGCCATCGCCAAGATCGTGAGTCGCCAGCCACCACTCAAGACGTGGCATGCGCTCGGCAAGATGGTGCTGTTCTCCAGCGCGTTCGGCCTGGTGCTGATCCTCACCGGCGCGCAGCCCGACCTGCGCCACCCGCAGGTCAGCATCAGCGCCGTCGTCCTGGCCTATCTGGCCTTCAACATCGTCGACCAGGCCGCGTTCCTGCCCGTCATCGCGGTGGCCTCACACTCGACGATCCGCCAGGTCTTCTTCCGCGACCTCGTCTCCGACCTGGTCGACAACGCGGCCAAGCTGGCCACCGTCGTATACGTCGTCGGCGTGCTGGTCAGCGGGGCCAGCCCGCTGCTGCTCGGCTTCGTGCCGCTGGTGGTGGCCTGCCTGCACCTCTGGCACTCGCGGCGGCTGCGCACGGCCGAGGAGCGCGAGTCCTGGCGGCGGCTCGCCGACACCACCGACGAGCTCAGCTCGGTCGACCTCAACCAGGTGCTCTACCACGCGGCCGAGCAGGGTGCGCGGCTCTTCTCGGCCGACGAGGTGGAGATCGACCTGGCCGCGACCGGCGTCGACCGGGTGGTGCGAGCGCGCGCCGAGGGCGTCACCTACGACGGCCCCGGCCCGCGGAAGTTCGGCGGTGACACGGCAATCACCACCGATCTGGAAACCCGCGACCGCAGTTACCGGGCGGGCGCGCTCGTGCTCGACTTCCACGGCAAGATCAAACTCACCGAGTTCGAGCGGTACAAACTCAAGACGTTCGCGTCGGCGCTGTGCACGGCGATTCGCAACGCCTCCGCCTACGCGGAGTTGCAGCGGCTCAACGAGCAGAACGCGTGGGAGGCGGCGCACGATCCGCTGACCGGGCTGGCCAACCGCCGCGAGCTGTACGAGCGGGCGATCGAGTACTTCGCGGGCCGTACCGACGACGGCATCGTGGCGCTGCTGCTCATCGACCTCAACCACTTCAAGGAGGTCAACGACACGCTCGGCCACGGCGCCGGCGACGCGGTGCTGCGCGAGGTGGCCCGGCGGCTCGACGACTCGGCCGCCCCCGGCGACCTGGTGGCCCGGCTCGGCGGCGACGAGTTCGCCGTGCTGCTGGTGAACCTGGCCACCCCGGCCCTGGCCACGCACCGCGCCGAGCAGATGCTCAGCGCGCTCGAGGCGACCCTCGAGGTCGAGGGCATGCAGATCACCGTCGAGGCGGCCGGCGGCATCGCGCTGGCGCCCGGCAGCGGCGGCATCAACGAGCTGATGCGTCGCGCCGACGTCGCGATGTACCAGGCCAAGCGGGCCGGCCAGCCGACCGCGACGTACGCGCACTCGCTCGACACCGCCGACGTCGGCCGGCTGATGCTCGGCGGCGAGCTCCAGCGCGCGGTGGCCGAGCAGGAGTTCGTGGTCGACTTCCAGCCGATCGTCGACCTGGGCAGCGGCGAGATCATCTCGGCCGAGGCGCTGGCCCGGTGGCAGCACCCCGAGCACGGATACCTCACGCCCATGCAGTTCCTCGAGACGGTGGAGCGCTCCGGCCAGCTGCCGGCCTTCGCCGAGGCGGTGCTCGACCAGGCGCTGGCCGCCTCCGGGGTGTGGCGGGAGGCCGGCTTCGACCTGCCCGTCGCGGTGAACGTGTCGCCCCGCAGCCTGCTCGACGCGCGCTTCCCGTCCACTGTGCTCGCCGGCCTGGCCCGCCACGACGTGCCGGCCGACCGGCTGGTGCTCGAGCTCACCGAGACCCTCACGATCAGCCAGCTCGACACGGTCGGCCGCGCGCTCACCGAGCTGCGCGACGCCGGCGTCGGCCTGGCCCTCGACGACTTCGGCACCGGGGTCTCGTCGCTCTCGGTCCTGTCGCACATCCCGATCAACCAGTTGAAGATCGACCGCGACTTCGTCACCGCCGTCGAGACCTCGTCCGAGGCCGCCGCCGTGATCCGCTCGACCGTCGACCTGGCCCGCAGCCTGCGCCTCACGGTGGTCGCCGAGGGCGTCGAGAGCGAACCGCAGCGGCACGCCCTGTGGGAGCTCGGCTGCGCCGCCGGCCAGGGCCACCTGTTCGCCCGGCCGATGTCCTCGGCGCGACTGCTGGGCACGCTCCAGCGCGGCTCCGGCGGCCGCCCCGGCGCCCTGGCCGCCGCCCTGCACGACGTCGGCTCGGTGGTGCGCCTGCCGCGCCGCCGCCCGCCCGGCACGAGCCGTTCCGCCCTGCCGCACCAGCCCAGCTGACCGCTCCGCGCCCACTCGCCGGGCACCTGCGGCACTCGCGGCACCTGCGGCACTCGCGGCACCTGCGGTGCCCGTTCGCCACGTGGCGCACCCGCTCACGACGGAACCTCACATCACGCGCCATCGAGGCCCACGACGCACCCCAACCCACGCGCCGCCCACCCCACGACGCACCCCAAGCCCACGCGGCGCCCATGACGCACGGCGCCCCACGCGCCGCCCATGACGCACGCCGCCCCACGCGCCGCCCATGACACACGCCGCCCCCATGCGCCGGCCATAACGCCGTCGCGCGTCACGGCTCGTCACGCGCCGCGCCCCGTGCCTGCGATGCCGCGGTCCACCCCGCGACGCGCGCAACGGTCACTCTCTTAGCCGGCCGCGGCGCCGAGGCTGAATCGCTCTGCCACACTGGCGCGCGTGACCGACCGCGCCGTTCGCCTGCTTCAGCGCGTCGATCGGGCGGGTGGTGGCCGCACGGCCGACCTTTTCCTGTACGCGATCGCGGCCGCCTTCGCGCTGATCACGGCGCTCACCTCCACGCTGCTGCCGCACCGGGCGTGGGGAGCGATCGCGCTGTGGCCGTATGCCGCGGCGACGGTGCTGGTCGTCGCACAGATCATGCGTCGCACGCTGAGCGGGAGGGGAACGCTTGCCTGGACCACCGGGGTTTTGGCGGCGCTGGTGCCGCTGGTGGTCGAGGCGGTGCAGCGAGCCGGTGGGCGCACCGGCCGGGCGCAGGAGGAAGTGCTGGTCGTCGAGCGGATGGGCGAGCGGCTGCTGCACGACGGCACGCCCTATCTGGGGCGCGACGCGATCGCGGCGCTGCCTGTCGACGAGCGGCTGATGGGGTACAGCCCCTACCAGCCGGGGATGGCGGTCTTCGGGCTGCCTCGGGCCGCTTTCGGAGACTTCTGGTGGACGGACGCGCGGGTGTGGTTCGCGGTGGTGACCGTGGGGGCGCTGGCGTTGGCGGTTCGCCTGCTGATGCCGGTCGGCGAGCCTGCGTCGTTGCCGGGTCGCTCGGGTGGGCCGCTTTCCCCGCTGGGGACGCCGATGTCGCCGGCCCTGGTGCGGGCCGTTCAGGCCGTCGCGGTCGTGCCGATCTGTGCCCTGACCCTCGCCACCGGGGGTGACGACCTGCCGGTGCTGGCGTTGTGCCTGCTCGCGCTGGCGCTCGCGACGACCGGCCGGTGGGGATGGGCCGGGCTGGCGGTCGGCGCGGCGGCGGCCTGCAAGCCGTTCGCCTTTCCGGTGGTGGCGGTGCTGCTGGTACTTGCCATCGTCAGCGGGCGATGGCGGTCGTTCCTGCCGGGCGCCGTCGGGCTGCCGATTCTCGTGTTGATCCCGGCGTTCCTGGTGAACGCGGACGCGTTTCTCGAGAACGTCGTGCGATTCCCGCTCGGGCACGGCCTGGTCACCAGCCCGGCGCAGTCGCCGTTTCCCGGTTATCTGATCGCGCAGCACCTGCCCGGCGGCCGGCTCCTGGCCACCGGACTGCTGGTTGCGACCGCCGTCGTGATCGCCGTGCGGCTGGTCCGGCGGCCGCCGCGGAACGCCACCAGCGCGGCGCTGGTCTGCGGCTGGGGACTGCTCGCGGCGATCCTGCTGATTCCCTCGACGCGCTTCGGCTACCTGCTCTATCCGATCGCGTTTCTGGCGTGGGCGCCGGCGCTGAAGTCGGACGTTTCCCACCGAGCACTCAGCAACCACACAGCCGCAGAGAGCCCGCGACGGTGACACGTCCTTGTACCGTCGGTGAGATGCAGATGACCTGTCCGAAGTGTCACGGCGAGATGCGAGTGTACGAACGCAGCGGCGTCACGGTGGATCAGTGCACCGAATGCCGCGGCATCTTCCTCGACCGCGGTGAGCTCGAGAAACTCTTCGAGGCCGAGGCGAACTTCAACATGCGGCAGGCCCCGCCCCGCCCCGCGGCGCCGACCGGGCCGCCCGGGGCATACTCTCCGCCTCCGCCCCCTCCCGCCCACGGTGCTCCGGTTCACGGCGGCTACGCGGCCCCGCCGCCGGCCTACGGCGCGCCGGTCGCCCACGGATATCCGGCGCCGGGCTACGGCCATCACGGGCACTACCACGGCCACTACCGGGCACGCGGCGGTCACCACGGCCACTACCGCAGGCGGAAGAGCTTCCTGCACGACCTCTTCGACTGACGGACTGCTCGTCGGCTTCGGCTGAGGGGCTGCTCCCCGGCCAGGGCTGCTCGTCGACTCACGGGGCTTGCGCCCGCCGGTTCCGCTCTCTCGGGCGAAGCCGGCGGGCGCCTCGGTCCTCGGTCTCGCTGGCGGTTGGAGCCGCCGGGCGCGCAGTCTGCCCCGGCGCCTGGCGTCAGACCGGCACCCAGCCCTCAACCCGACAGGCAAGCGTCAGGCCGACGCCCAGGTGCCGTCGTCGTGGAGGCGTTCCGCCGGCCCGTCTCCGGTCAGGAGGGCGACCACCGCCTCGTCGAGCGAGGCGCCCACGAACCACTCGCCCGCCTGGTCGAGCAGGAACACGCGGCCGGGCTCGTCGATCACCAGGTAGGAGTCGCCGGCCTCGACGCCGAGCGGGAACACCGGGACGCCGAGCACCTCGGCGAACTCGGCCAGCGCGCCGGCCTGACCGGCGCCGGGGAGCGGATCGAAGGTCAGCGGCCGGATCGCCCGCTGCCGGCCCGGGCCACGCCGGGCGCAGCGCACGCCGGCGAACTCCGCCAGGGCTCGGCGGGCGGCCGGGAACGCGGGCCGGCCGGATAGCGTCGACGCCGCGTCGATGGCCGGCACGTCCGGCGATTCGACCCCGAGCCAACCACCGTCGGCGAGCACCTGCGCGACATCGGGTGGGAACCGCCCGGCGATCTGGTCGGGGGCGGGCCGCCACTCGGAGGCGTAGGTCAGCTCGCTCCGCGGCAGCGCGCCGAGATCCACCAGGACGGCCCGGCAGGTCTCGCAGGGTGGTGCCGGGCCGCCGGCGTCGGGGTCGGCCTTCTCGCGTACGCGAAAGGCGCGGAACCCACCACCCACCTTGCCCGTCTCGTGCAGCGCGTCGGACACCGCGATGATCTCGGCGTGCCGGTCGGCGCCGCGGACCCGTGCCGCGGACGGCAGCCCGGCCAGCGCGGCGGCCACCCGCGGATGCAGGTTGATCTGCTGATCGCCCTTGGCGCCCTGCGCGCGGAACACCCGGCCCTCGACGAAGACCTCGGCCGCGGTGGTCGGGCTGGGACGGCGCCGAGCCGCGCGGCGCAACGCCACCGCGGGATCGACCGTCGCGGACGGCCGGGGACGGCGCGTGCGATAGAGGGCGGCGATCGTCTCGTACGGAATGGCGGGCCACGTCGAAAGCGCGCCGGTCTCCCGGTCGATCACCGTGCGGGCGCCGTCGCCGGGGAGCGGCAGCACGCCGGGCGGCGGACGCGTCCAGATCACCCAGCCGAGGTCGAATTCGGCGATCGCGGGCTCACACCCGTACCCCCGCTGCTCGGCCTCTCCGCGCGCCCAGCGCGCGGCGATCGCCTCGGCCTCCACCCGCGTGATCATCGTGGTTTTTCGCCTCCTCGGTGCGGAATGAAGTTACCGAACCACGCTTCGTGGCGAAGCCCGGTATTGTCACGAAGTTCGATGGCGGCGAACGGAGTGGCAACGGTGGCAGAAACGGCGGACCGCGATGCCAACCAGGGATTACGTGCCCGATTGGCCGAGGTCTACGGGCAATATGCGCGGCTCAGGTCCGATCTGGACGATCTGCAGAGACGGCTCGCCTCGCTGCGGGTCAGCTGCGTCTCCGACGACGGGCTGGTGCGCGCGACGGTCGGGCCGCGAGGTCAGCTCGTCGATCTGAGCCTCGATCGGGGCATCTATCGGGAAGCCGACAGCGACCGGCTGGCTCGCACGATCGTCGCGACCGCGCGGGAGGCGGCGGCGCGGTCGGCCGCGCAGATCGAGGAGATGGTCGCCGAATATCTGCCGGCCGAGTCGGGCACGCGGAAGTTCCTGCGCGACAACGAGCTCCGTTCGCTGCTGGGTCATCATGACGCGGGATGATCCCGGGCGGCGGATCAGCGACGCCGGGCGGATGCTCGGCGCCGAGCGGGAGTCCGCCGGGGCCGCGGTGGCCGCCGCGTCGGCCGCGCGGCCGTGGGGCGACGACGAGGCCGGGCGGGCCTTCGACGGTCGTTACCGGACGATGGCGTCGCAGATCCTGACCGCGTGGGAGCAGCTCGCGAGGTACGTCGAGGGCCTCGGCGAGGCGGCGTCGCGATCCATCAAGGACGATGCTCGGTGACGGTCCTGTCCAGCCCCGTTCCGCACCCGCTCGACTTCGGTCTTCCCGAGGTGCGCCCCGAGGTGCTCGCCGCGGTGCTCGGCCCGGATTGGCCGGCCGGCGACGAGGTGGCGACCTGGGATGTCGCGGATCGCTGGTACGCGGTGGCCCGGGCGCTCGGCGCGAGGCGCGACGAGGCGGTGGCCGCCGCGGGAGAGCTCGACGACCCAGGATTCCGGGACGCGTGGCAACGGCTGGCCGGCGATTCCGCGGCGCCGCTGAACGCGCTGGTGGAGATCGCGGCATCGCTGGGAGCGCTCGTCGAGGAGTGCGGGCGGGCGATCGAGGCGGCGAAGCTCGAGGCGTGGATCGAAATCGGCCGGTTCCTCATCGAGCTGACCGGGATGAAAGTAGCGGCGGCGCTGTCGATGGGTGCCGCGACCGCGGCGGCGGACGGGTTGGCCGCGGCCACCCGGGTCGCCGTGCTGGAGATCTCCGGGCGGCTCACGACGAGGCTCGGCGGTGCCCCGTCGCCGCCGTCCAGCGCCGAGATCACCCGGCGGATCCGCCTGCGGTCCGAGCTGGTGGAGCCCGGGACGCGGACGGTCGTCATCCCCGCCCGCGGGCGGCCCACCGTGCCGCTGCAGCGCGCGCCCCTGGCGGTGCATCAGAAAGCCTTGGCGAAGGCGATGCCGCCGGGTGCGCCCCGCCGGGCCGATCCGCGCGTCGGCGACTGGTTCCGCCTGCTCAACGGCGGCGGCCCGGAGTCCGACCCGACCCGCGGCCTCAACTGCGTCGACGCCGTTCTGGCCTTCTACGACACCTATCTGAACGGCACCCCGAGGGTCGCGGCGCCGCGCACCTTCGACTCCTACGCGCACGGCGACCCCGACCGGCCGATCGGCGGCGAGTGGCTGGGCGTGCAGCGCATGGAGAAGGCGACCGGCGCCTCGTTTCAGAACCTGTGCCCGTTCCTGGGCCACGCCGGGCCCATGATCGCCAAGCCGGCGGTCGACGCCGCCATGCGGAACCTCGCGAACCACCTGCACAATTCGGGCCACGGCGCCCTAGCCCTCATCCTCACCGACCTGGCCGGCGGGGGCTGCCACACGTGGGCGGCGGTGAACCACAACGGCACCATCCTCTTCCTCGACCCGCAGGTGGGCTTGCTGAGGGAGGACGAGCCGTTGTACCACCACCGCGGCACCGCGTCGCCCGGCAACGTCGTCTCGATGGATGCCCTGGTCGTGGACGGGCGCGGCCGACCGGCGCCGCTGCCCTACCACGGGCCCGGTCAGTGGCCGGTGGCCGATTAGACGATTGCCATGTCGACGAAGCGGGAGAGGTGCAGCTGAGCGGCCACGGTCACGGTGTCGGTGGGGCCGTTTCGGTGCTTGGCCACGATGAAATCGGCCTCGCCCGCCCGCGGCGACTCCTTGTCGTAGTAGTCGTCGCGGTGCAGCAGAATAACGACGTCCGCGTCCTGTTCGATTGATCCACTTTCGCGCAGGTCGGACAACTGGGGGCGCTTGTCGGTGCGCTGCTCGGGGCCACGGTTCAGCTGGGACACGGCGATCACCGGACACTCGATCTCCTTTGCCAGGAGCTTGAGGCCACGGGAGAGCTCGGAGACCTCCTGCTGGCGGCTCTCGGTGCGTTTCGGCGACGTCATCAGCTGGAGATAGTCGATCACCAGGAGCTTGAGGTTGTGCCGCTGTTTGAGGCGGCGCGCCTTGGCCCGGATCTCCATGAGATTCATGCTCGGGGTGTCGTCGACGAAGATCGGCGCCTCGCTGATCTCGCCTATGCGGCGGGCGAGCTTGCTCCAGTCGTCGTCGGTCAGCTGGCCGGAGCGCAGCACGTGCAGCGGCACCCGGGCCTCGGCGGACAGCAGGCGCATGACCATCTCGATCTTGCTCATTTCGAGCGAGAAGATGGCACTGGCGCACTGGCTGCGAATCGCGGCATTACGGGCGAAGTCCATACTCACCGTGGACTTACCGAGACCCGGGCGGCCGGCCACGATGATGAGCTGGCCCGGGTGCAGGCCGTTGAGCAGGCGATCGAGATCGCTGAAGCCGGTCGGCACGCCGGACATCACGCCGCCGGAGGCGCCGACCGCCTCGATCTCGTCGAGGGTCGGCTGAAGCATGTCGCCCAGGGCGGCGAAATCCTCGCTCACCCTCTTTTCGGTGACGTCGTAGATGGCCTGCTGGGCCAGGTCGACGATGTCGTCGACGTCGCGCCCGCCGTTGCCGTTCGCCCCGTAGCCGAGCTGCACGATCTTGGTGCCGGCCTCGACCAGCCGGCGCAGGATCGCCCGCTCGGAGACGATGCGTGCGTAGTAGGAGGCGTTGGCCGCGGTGGGCACGCTCTCGATCAGGGTGTGCAGGTACGGCACGCCGCCGACGCGCTGCAGGTCGCCCGCGTCGGAAAGGGCCGCGGCCACGGTCAGCGCGTCGGCCGGCTCGCCCCGCCCGTACAGATCGAGGATGACGTCGTAGATCGTGGCGTGCACCGGACGATAGAAGTCCTGCACCTTGATGATCTCGACGACGTCGGCGATCGCGTCCTTGGAGAGCAACATGCCGCCGAGCACGCCCTGCTCGGCCGCGACATCCTGCGGCGGGGAGCGGTCGAAGCCGCCGCCACCACCGCCCGGCCCGTCGCCGCCACCACCGCGCGGCGGCCCACCGGCCGACGGCTGGGCTGGTGGCCGCGACTCCGGCCGCGCGTCGTCGGTGATCGACACCCGGACCTCCTCCGCTCGCCGTACGCCTATGTCGTGATCCAACAGCCCGGGTATGACACTTTCGGCTAAACCAGCCCATGATCAAAAAACTGATCCGATCACGAGGCGGGATCACTCTACGAAGAGCGGCACCGGCTGCCCAAGCACCCCGGTGGACGAGCCTTTGGACAACCTGTGGACATCCCGGCCCAACCTGGGGACAGCCCTGTGCACAGCCTGTGCACAACCGCCGCGGGCGGCATGACCTGTGCCTTTCCAACAGGAACAACCTCATCCACGACCTGTGGAGAAAAGAAAAGCTGCCCGGCGTGAGCAAGCCATCGCCCGGAGGCGTTGCGGTTCGCCCACTTGCACGTCACGCTTTCTGGGTGGACCAACGGGAATGGGACTACGGCACACGCATGCCGCGCGACAGGCGCGCTGCGCAGCCGTGGCCGTCCCCGAGTCCGGAACGTACCGATTTCGCCGAGCCCGAGCCGAAATGGGCGTCGCTGACCGACACGGGCAGCATGCAGCCCAGCCCCGAGGCGCAGGCCTGGCAGGAGCGCGCCGACGCGTGGGCGCAGCAGGCCGAGTCCGACTCCCAGGCGGTCGAGCCGGCCAACAGATGGTCCGACGTGGCCGCGACCGGCCGTCCCACCTTCCCGGCCGACGGCGTCGGCTGGCGCACCGAGACGGCCGAGTGGCGGGCCACCGGCGCGCGCTGGCGGCAGACCACCGAGTGGCGCTCCACGACCGGCACGCACGGCTGGCGGTCCACCACCGAGGCCTGGCAGACCGGCGGTAACAGCTCCTACCCGCCGGCCGAGGAAACGCCCACCTCCCAGCCGGCGATCTCCAGCACGGCGTGGTCCTCGCCCGACTCGGCCGCCGACGAGCCGCGGCCCGCATGGCAGCAGTTCACCGAGCCGGCGAAACCCTGGGAGCAGCAGCAGTCCGCGCCGAGCCGGCCGCAGCCCGCCCCGCGTCCCCCGGCCGAGAGCAACGCGTGGCACCAGCTCGTCGACGGCGGTTCCGCCGAGCCGGCCCGGCAGCCCTGGCAGCGCGACGCCATCGAGGGCACCGCGACCTGGAACGATGCCGCCGCGACCAGCTCCACGAAAGACCCGGAGTCGATGTCGAGCTGGCTGCGCATGGACGATCCGGCCGAGACGCCCAGCTGGCAGACGCCGCGCGACGACGGGCGCCATCTGGTCCGCGAGGACGACCGCGCCGCCTGGCGGCGCGATGCGGAGCTGGGTGGTGGGTCACCGCCGGTCGGCCGCCGCCGGGCGCCCGAGGGTGGATCTTCAAGACCATCCGGGGGTACGGGCTGGGCCACGCGCTCGGATCCCGACCACTGGGCCGGGCACACCGACACGGGCAACATTCCGCTCTTCGCCGAGCCGGCCGCGCCGACCACCCCCACGTGGGCCGGTGCCGATCCGGCCGCCCGGCGGCACGACGACGGCGCCGGCCGCCATGACGGGTCCACGGGCCGCCGAGCGCTGCCCTCGTACGGCGAGCCGGGTACGCCTTCCGCGCCGTACGGCGAAACCGGTCGCCGCAGCCGGCACACCGACCCGGTCGCCGACCCCGGCCCACGCCCGACCGGCGGCGCCGCGTCGGCCGCGATGCCGCTCAGCTACGACACTCGTCCCGGCGGCAGCCACGCCGCCGACCCGGCGGCGCCCGGCCCCCGCCGCGGCCGCTACGCCGACGAGGCCCCGCCGGTCGAGACCCCGCGCGGGTACGCGACCGAGTCGCCGACCACGACCTTCACCCGCGGCACCTACGCCGAGCCACCATCGGCCGCGCCCGCCTCGGGCTTCGGTCGCGGATCGGGCCCGGCCGAGCCACCGCCCGCGGCGCCGACGTCGAGCTTCGGCCGCGGCGCCGCCTATCCGCCCGAGGCCCCGTCCGGTTCGGGCTTCGGTCGCGGCGCGGCCGGCGGCTATCCCGTCGAGCCGCCGTCGTCCTCGCCCACCACCGGCTTCGGCCGCGGCGAGCGGCCCCCGGCCGCACCCACCTCCAGCTTCGGGCGGGGCGCCGGACTGGCCGAGCCGCCGCCCGGCGCACCGATCTCCAGCTTCGGGCGGGGTGTTGCGGAGCCCTCGACGGGCTTCGGGCGCGGCGTGGATCCGCCGGCGGCCGCACCGACCACCGGGTTCGGGCGCGGCGCGGCCTACCCCGCCGAGCAGCCGGCTCCCGGAGCGGGCCGTCGTCGCGGCCGCGACGACGCCGCGGCTCCCGGCCGATTCGGCGACGATGTTCGCAACGCGCCCGGCGCACCCGGAGCCTTCGGTGATGACGCTCGCGAGGCCGCGGCGTCGAGCGGTCCGGGAGCGTTCGGCGACGGCCGCCCCGGCGGGGCGCCCGGCGGTGGCCGCCGTGGTCGTGGCGAGGAGCGGCAGCGCCCGTCCGGCGGCAAGGCCCGCTACAAAGAGGGCCACGACGACGACTGGCGCGAGCACACCGGCTCCTGGGTGGCCGAGCCCGACACCAGTAGCTGGGTGCGCGACCCCGACACCGGCCAGTGGAGCCGCGCCGAGGACGACCCGCGGGTGCAGGCCTGGCGCGAGGAGGCCGCGCGTCGCGAGGCGATGGGCCAAGCCGCCCCGCCGCGCCGCGCGCTTCCGGCCGGCCCCGCGAAGCCCGAGGCCCCCGCCGACGAATGGCACAACCCGCCGTCCAGCTCGCCGCGCAGCGCCATGCCTGCCGCACCCCGCACCGGCCTGCCGTCGGCCGCCCCGCGCAGTGCCACGCCGTACGGGAACCGGCCCGACGACGAGCCCGGCTACCCCGGCCCCGCTCCGCGCAGTGCCACGCCCTACGGCAACCGGCCCGACGACGAGCCCGGCTACCCCGGCCCCGCTCCGCGCAGTGCCACGCCCTACGGCAACCGGCCCGACGACGAGCCCGGCTACCCCGGCCCGGCCCCGCGCAGCGGCACGCCCTACGGTTCTCCCCGGCGCGAGCTTCCCAGCGGCCGGGCGCTCCCGGGCGGCCGAGGGCGCCCCGACGACACCGGATTCGGCGCCGCGCCGGCGAGCGGCGCCGCCTACGGCAATGGTCCCGCGAGCGGACCGGCCTACGGCGGCGGCCCGGCGGGAGGCGCCGTCGGCGGCAAC
The DNA here is from genome assembly GCF_042664765.1 of Paractinoplanes rhizophilus. Taxonomy (NCBI): domain Bacteria; kingdom Bacillati; phylum Actinomycetota; class Actinomycetes; order Micromonosporales; family Micromonosporaceae; genus Paractinoplanes; species Paractinoplanes rhizophilus. The sequence goes on from NZ_JBHTBJ010000016.1 coordinate 131,691, forward strand.
GGTCTGGCGGGCGGCCCCATCTACGGCAACGGCCCGGCGAGCGGACCGGCCTACGGCGGCGGACCGGCCAGTGGACCGGCGAGCGGACCGGCCTACGGCGGCGGACCGGCCAGTGGACCGGCGAGCGGACCGGCCTACGGCAGCAGACCGGCCAGTGGACCGGCGAGCGGGCCGGCCTACGGCAGCGCCGGTGCGAACGGTTCGGCCTATGACAGCGCCGCCCCGAGCGGTCCGGCTTACGGCAGCGCTCGACGCGCGCTTCCCAGCGGCCGCGCCCGCCCGGATGACGGGACCGACTTCCGTAACGGTGGCGATCCCGGCGACGACCGGTATTACGGCGACCCGCCCGGCAACGCGCCGCGCAGCAGCATGCCGTCCGGCGAGCGGCCTAGCGGAAGCATGCCGTTCGGGGAACGGCCGAGCGGGAGCATGCCGTTCGGGGAACGACCGGGCGGTGGCCCCTCCTACGGCGCCCCGTCCGACTATCGTGCCGGCGTCCGTCGGCGCGACGACGACGATCCGTCGATGGGCGGTGGCCGGCGCCGTGTCGCCGCCGACTATGACGAGCCGCCCAGCCCCGACCCTTGGCGTCGCGACCCCGGCGCCGGTCCCTCGTGGCAGAGCCGGGCCCTCGGCGCGGCCCCGGAAAGCCCGCCCTGGGCGGGCGGGGCGCCGTCCGACCCGAGGCAGCGACCCGAGGCCGGCGACTGGCGGAGCGAGCTGACCGCACCCGCCGCGGGCGACTGGCGAGGCGAACTCGCCACACCAGCCGCCGGCGACTGGCGGAGCGAACTAGCACCGGCCGGCGGTGACTGGCGGAGCGAACTAGCCGAACCGGCCGAGAGCGATGGGGGCGGACTCGGCTCGGCCGCCTATCGCGAGGGTGGCGGCGACGATTGGCGGCGCGGGCTGGCCGACGGCAACCTCGCCGAGGGTGAGTCCCGGCGCTTCGGCACCTCGGATTTCGTGCCCTTTCGGGCGAGCGGGGCGGCAGCGGCCCCGCGATCCTCGAACCTATCGATGACGTCCACGTCGCTGATCTCGCCGGTGCCCCGCGAGCAGCGCGATCCGATGGTCCGTCCGCAGCGCGCGGGCAACGGCCTGCAGCAGAGTTTCACCGGCTCCTACGAGCGCCGCCCGGTCACCGGCGGCTTCCCGACGAGCCGGAGGAGCAACCTGCTCGATCCGGACGACGAGGAGGACGACCAGGACACCGGCGGTCCCCTCGCCGCGGTCGGTTACACCGTGATCTGGTACGGCGTGCCCATTGCCCTGTTTGTCGTCTACATGCTGGTGGTCAACAACGGTTCGCAGTCACACGCCCTCGACACCCTCGCGAAGGCGGCCCCGCAGTTCCTCATCTCGCTGATCCTGAGCGTGATCGTGGCGGTCGGCCTGCGAAAGTTCAGCAGCTCCTGGAAGGCCATCAGCGTCGGCCTCGCCGCGGCGGTGGTGGGCGGCGGACTGGCCACAGTGCTCAGTTCCGCCATCACCGGCAACAGCTTGAGCTGAGCTGAGCTCAGCCGACCGGCTCCGCTTCGCTCCGCGGGCGATCGGCGGGGCTGTCGCTGAAACGCAAAACGCGCGCCGTCGGAGGTGCCCACAGCATGCGAAAGAGGCCCTGCTCCACGGCATTCGTGGACCAGGGCCTCTTTCTTGGTCTTACTTGGCGGACACCACGTTCACCGGGAACGTCGCGGTCACCTCGGGGTGCAGCTTGACCTGGACGTTGTACGCGCCGGTGGTCTTGATGTGCCCCGGCAGCTCGAGGCGACGCCGGTCGAGCATCGGACCGCCGGCGGCCTTGACCGCGTCGACGATCTCGGCCGGGGTGATCGAGCCGAACAGGCGGCCGCCGTTGCCGGAGCGCGCGCTCAGCGTCACCTTGAGGCCGGCCAGCTGGGCCTTGACCTCGTTGGCCTGGCCCAGGTCGCGGATCTCGCGGGCATCGCGGGCCCGCTTGATGACGGCGACCTGCTTCTCGGCGCCCTTGCTCCACTGGATCGCGAAGCCCTGCGGCAGCAGGTAGTTGCGGCCGTAGCCGTTCTTGACCTCGACGATGTCGCCGGGGGTGCCGAGACCCGACACCTCCTGGGTGAGGATGATCTTCATGTCGCGGATCCTCCTCAGCGAGCCGTCGCGGTGTACGGCAGGAGCGCCATCTCGCGGGCGTTCTTGACCGCGCGTGCGATCTGCCGCTGCTGCTGAGAGGTCACCCCGGTCACCCGGCGAGCGCGGATCTTGCCGCGGTCGGAGATGAACTTCCGCAGCAGGGCGGTGTCCTTGTAGTCGATGTAGGTGATCCCGTCCTTGTCGAGCGGGTTCACCTTCTTCTTCGGCTTGCGAAGCGCCGCAGCCTTAGCCATTGCTCTTACTCCTGAACTCGTTTAACAGCCCGACAGGGCTAGAAGGGAGGCTCGTCGTCGAACGAGGAGCTGCTGCTGCCGCCGCCGGAGCGGCTGCCCTGGGCCGGAGCGGCCGTCGCCCACGGGTCGTCGAAGTTGCCTCCGCCGCCACCGCTGGACTGCGGCCGGTTGCCGCCGCCACCGCCGCCGTTGGAGGCGCCGAAGCCGCCGCCACCACCACCGCCACCGGAGCGACTCATCCGCTGCACCTTCGCCGTGGCGTACCGCAGCGACGGGCCGATCTCGTCGACCTCGAGCTCGTAGACGGTGCGCTTCTCTCCCTCGCGGGTCTCGTAAGACCGCTGGCGCAACCGGCCCTGCACGATCACCCGAGTGCCGCGCTGCAGCGACTCGGCGACGTGCTCGGCGGCGTCGCGCCAGATGTTGCACGCAAGGAACAGTGGCTCGCCGTCTTTCCACTCGCCCGACTGCCGGTCCAGAGTGCGCGGCGTGGACGCGATGCGGAACTTGGCAACCGCCGCACCCGACGGGGTGAAGCGCAGCTCGGGATCATCGGTGAGGTTACCGACGACCGTGATAACGGTTTCTCCTGCCATGATCTACTCCTCGCCGCTGTTCTCGTTCGTAGGAGGTTCTCAGAACCCCCCGACAAAAACGAGCTTCCAGCGGTTTTACCCTTGCAGTGCGGCGGAGCCGCCTGGGGTAACTCAGCGGGTCTCGGGCCGGATGACCTTGGTACGCAGGATGTTCTCGTTCAGCCGCAGCTGACGGTCCAGCTCGGCGACGGCCTCGGGGGTCGCCTGAAGGTCGACGACGGCGTAGATGCCCTCGGCCTTCTTGTTGATCTCGAACGAGAGCCGGCGACGGCCCCACACGTCGAGCTTCTCCACCGAGCCACCCGCGGTCCTGATCACGTTCAGGTACTGATCGAGCGACGGGCCAACGGTGCGCTCCTCGAGCGAAGGATCGAGGATCACCATGAGTTCGTAATGACGCAAGACTTTCTCACCTCCTGTGGGCTGAGCGGCCACGGTCTCTCCGTGGCAGGAGGTCTTGTGTCGATCGCAAACAGAAGCCGTGGGTGTTTGAGCCCACGGCCGAGACTGCGAACCGGGCAAGCATACCCACCCGGCCGGAGCTGCCCAAATCCAGGTCGGCACACGAAAGAGGACCCCGTCGACGGACGGGGTCCTCTTTCGTTCGGGAGCCGCGGGGCGTCCGTTCCGCTTTCGCTGGGTGGGACCTGGGGAGGAACGACCACACCGATGAGGTTGGACGCGGCCGCCCCGCGGAGCTTGTTGACGACTACGTTACGCCACTTTTGCCCGATTTGCACGTTGCGACACGAGCGCCCGGATCGCCGCGGCGCCCACTCCCATCACACAGACGGCCGCCGTCAGCGCCAGCAACCCGATGGGCCCGGTCTCGCCGACCGGCTCCATCGCGGCCACCGGTTCGGCCGCCGGCTGCGTCGCCGCGGCCTCGGTGGGTGGTGCGGGCGGTGCCGCGTGCGCCGCTTGCCGCGTGTCCGGGCTCAGATCCAGGTGGGGTACGCCGGGAAGAAGCGCCTTCCGATCGCCGGGCGGCATGCCCGCGAACGCGGGAGCAGTGCTTCCCGCCGTACCCGTGGATGTTTTGATCTTGGTTCGTCCGGAGCTGCCACCCTGTGGCATGGCCTGCGCCGCTGCCGCCGCGGCCTGCGCCACCGCCGAGGTCCGCGCGGTCGCCGGAGCCCGCACACTCGAATGTCCCGTCGCCGGCGTCAGCCGCGACGGACTCGCCGCCGCCGAATCCGGAAGCGTGGATCCCGACGCCGGACCGGACGGCGAACCCGACGAGGTCGTGGCGGCCGTGACCGAGGCGCTCGCGCCGCCGTCCGAGGGCGCCGGCATCGGGTCCGGCATCTGCGCCGACGCCGACGGCGCGGCCGTGACCAGCACCGGCACCGCGTCCTCGCCGAGCGGGCAGTTCGGCCTCAGCAACACCGAGGTCGTGCCCCGGCGGAACACCACCTCGGTCGCGGCGTCGTCCGGCAGCGTGCCCTTGGTGTCGCCGCTGAGCTGCAGGCGCGCGCTGTATCCGGTGCGGTTGATCACCCGGACCGTGCTGTCGGCCGGCACCGTCATGCGCTCGATGTCGGGGTGGGAACGGCAGGCGAGATCCAGCATCCCGCCGCCCTCGAAGGTCACTTGCCGGCCGCCCTCCGGAGCCGGACCGGTCTGCTCTGCGCTCGCCGTGCCATTCGTCAGCAGCGGCGCTCCGAATATCAGACCGCCGAGCACGAACGCTGTGACCCGGTAGCGGAACTGCCGCGACATGCACCATCTCCCAGTTCGTCCTGCTTCGATCGGGTCTAACGAGGCCCGGCCGGACACGGTGACGCGTGCGGAAAGCGTCGGACCCTCGTCGTAGGCTCGACCCATGCGCATCGGAGCCCATGTCGATCCGGCCGATCCCCTGCACGCGGCACGCGAACGCGGGGCCGACGCCGTGCAGTTCTTCCTGACCGACCCGCAGGGTTACAAAAACCCCAAACCGCGCGAGGATGCCGCGGCCCTGCGTGAGTCCGAGGTGGACATCTACATCCACGCGCCGTACATCGTGAATGTCGCCTCGCCCAACAACCGCATCCGGATTCCGAGCCGCAAGCTGCTCATGGCGCACGCCAAGGCCGCCGCCGAGCTGGGCGCGAAAGGCCTGATCGTGCACGGCGGCCACGTCGGCGCGGGCGCCGATCTCGCCGCCGGCTTCGAGAATTGGCGCAAGGCCTTCGAGTACGCGGAGTCCGACGGCGGCCTGCCGTTGCCGATCCTGATCGAGAACACGGCGGGCGGCGACAACGCATGTGCCCGCCGCTTCGACGACCTCGCCCGGCTGTGGGACGCCGTGGGCGGCTTCGGTGCGGGGTTCTGCCTCGACACCTGCCACGCGTTCGCCGGCGGGGAAGACCTGACCGGCATCGTCGACCGGGTCAAGGCGATCACCGGCCGGATAGACCTGATCCACGCCAACGACTCCAAGGGCGGCTTCGATTCCGGCCAGGACCGGCACGACAACCTCGGCAATGGCAAGATCGACCCGGAGTTGGTGGTGGCCGCCATCCGGGCCTCCGGCGCTCCGGCGGTCGTCGAGACCCCGGGCGGCGCCGAGGGTCAGGGTGCCGACATCGCCCTCCTGAGGGCGCGGGCGAGCCGCTGACCACGGGGTACTGGGGAGGACCATGACCACCGAGCAGCCGCAGGAGCAGCCGGCCACCGAGCCGGCCCCGCCCCGCGCCCCGGCGGCCGAGGCCCTGCGCCCCGCTGCCCCGGCTCCGCCACCCGGGCCGACGCACACCTCCATGCCCGGCGGTCCCCCGGCGCGCCCTTCGGCTTCGCCTTCCGCGCCGGGGCCGCTTTCCCCTTCCGCGCCGCCCTCCGCTTCGGCGCCGCCCTCCGCTTCCGCGCCTCCTTCTTCTCCTGCCTCGGCGCCGCGTTTCCCTTCGGCGCCGAGTGGGGGCCCGGGGGCGGGATCCGGCCCTCCGGTTCCGTCGGCTGCTCCGGCTGCTCCACCTGTTCCTTCGCCGGCTGCGGGCGTCGCGGGGAGTGAGGCGGATCGAGCCGCGCGCATGACGGCCGCGTTGGCGGAGCCGGCGGCCCGCTCGGCCGACGCCCCGTCCGGGTGGCGGCGGTTTCTGAGTGTCACCAGACGGCGACGCTCGGCGGTGCCCGCGCGCGAGCTTGTCGCGGTGGGCGCCGCGGTGGCACAGCCGTCCGATGTGTCCAATTCCGCGCCTGGTGCGACGGTTGCTCCACAAGAGACCCCGCCGTCCGCGCGGATCAAGGAGCCGCTCCCCACCGCTCGCCCCGCCGACGCCCCACCCGACCCCTGGACCGCCTTCGCCACGACACCCGAGCGGCCGCCCGGCCGCTTCCGCCGGGCGACCCGAAGATTCGGCCGCGCGCTCATCCATGAGTACGCGGTGGTCGTCTACGTCGCGCTGGCGCTGGCCGTGGCGATGACCTGGCCGGCTTTGCAGTACCCCCTGCACACCCTGCCGCAGGATCTCGGCGACCCCGCCCGTCAGGCCTGGCAGGTCGCCTGGAGCGGGCACATCCTGCTCACCGATCCGGTCAAGCTGTGGCAGGCCAACGCGTTCTTCCCGGTGCCCAACAGCTTCGCCTTCGGCGACAGCCTGCTCGGCTACGCCCCGGCCGGGATGATCGGCGAGGGCCCGCTCGCGGCCGCGCTGCGATACAACATCCTCTTCGTCCTGGCCCACGCGCTGTTGCTGATCGGCGCGTACGCCCTCGTCCGGCAGCTCGGCGCCGGCCGCACCGGCGCCGCTTTGGCCGCGGTCGCCTTCGCGTACGCGCCGTGGCGCCTCGCGCAGGAGGGCCACCTCGACATCGTCTCGGCCGGCGGCATCCCGCTCGCGCTGGCCATGCTGGCCCGCGGGCACGGCTGGTCGATGCGGCGCGGCTTCCGGCGTACGCATCGGCGCCCCGGCTGGGCCGTGGCGGGCTGGCTGGTCGCCGCCTGGCAGGTCAGCCTCGGCTTCTCGCTCGGGCTGCCGTTCCTCGGCGTGCTCGGGATCATCCTGCTCGTGCTGCTGGTGCGGGTGCCGATCCGCTGGTTGCGCCGACCCGCCGAGCGCCCGGTGCTGGGCTGGCGCCTGCTGACCACCGACGTCATCGGCCCGCTGATCGTGGCCGGCGTCGCCGCGCTGATCGCCCTTCCGTACTTCAAGGCCGGCGGCACCAGCACCGCCACCGCCGAGATCAAGTTCTTCTCGCCGCCGCTGCGCAGCCTGCTGATCGGCCCCGCCGAGTCGCGGCTGTGGGGCGGCCCGCACCAGGTGCCGCGCTCCTCGCTGAGCTGGCCGGCCGAGATGTCGCTGCTGCCGGGCTTCGTGCTCTACGCCCTGGCCCTGGCCGGACTGGCCTTCTCCATCTGGACGCTCTGGCAGCGCCTGCTGCTGCTGGCCGGCCTCGCCGCCACGATCATCCTGGCCCTGGGCACCAACTTCTTCGACGGCCGCTGGAGTTACCTGCCGCTCTTCGGCCACCTGCCGGCCGGGCTGGGCGTCCGGATCCCGGGCCGCCTCATGCTGTGGGTGACGCTACTGCTGGCCATCCTCGCGGCCGGCGCGGTTGCCGAGTTCGTCCGGCGCGCCGACCACTGGGCCGAGCAGCGCATCCCGCCGTGGCCCGGCCCGTGGCTGCGGCTGGCCACACTCATCCCGCTGGCCCTGGTGCTGGCCGAGGGCTGGGCCTCGACCGCCCACCCGGTCGTGCCCTACCAGCCGCGGGCGATGCGCACGGTCACCGGTCCGATGCTGGTGCTGCCGACCGCCGAGCTCACCGATCAGATGGTGATGCTCTGGTCGACGACCCGCTTCCAGCACATCGCCAACGGCGCCGGTGGTTTCGCCGCGGCGCATCAGGCCGAGATGCGCCGGTCGGTGCAGACGTTCCCCGACGCGGCCAGCATTCAATACCTGCGCACCCAGGGCGTCACCACGGTCCTGCTGCTGCGCGACTACGTGGCGGGCACCGCGTGGGAGCGGGCCGGCGACATCCCGGTCGACGGCATGGGCATCACCCGTGAAGACCTCGATGACGCGGTCCTCTTCCGACTGACCCCGCCCGGCCAGTCCGGTCAGCAGCCGGGCCAGCCCGGGGCCGGCCAGCCGGGCACGCTGCCGGGCACGGGCACGGTGCCCGGAAACGGCACGGTGCCCGGAAACGGCACGGTGCCGGGGGATGGCACGCTGCCGGGCGTGGGCACTGATCCGGGCACGGGTTTGCAGCCCGGGAGCGGCACGCTGCCGCGCGGGGAGAATCCGCAGCCGGGATTCGGCGGCATCGTGCCGACCTTCCCCGGCGGGCCCACACTCAACGCCCAGCCGGGTGGACCACCGAGGCTGATCGCCGCCGGCCGGTAGGAACCGAAAGCAAACAGCAGCCCGGGCCGAATCGCCCGGGCTGCTGTGGTTTACCGATGAGCGCTCAGCTGATGAGGGCGGGCTCCGCGGACGCCGGCGGCTCGGGCTCGGCGGCGTCGGCCGTCGCGTCCGGCTTCGGCTTGCGGCGGAAGACGTTGCCGAAGCCTTCGATCCAGCCGGCGTCCGGGCGGTTGAGGAAGCCGCCGTCCGGGTCCTCGTCCTGGTAGGTCTGCCGGACCACGTCGAGCTCGGGCCGCCAGATCTCGCGGATCACCAGGCCACAGAGGACCGCCACGGTGACCAGGCGCAGGGTCGAGGCGAGCACGAACGTGCCCTCGGGGATCACCGGCTTGCCCCCGGCGCCCATCAGCTCGGCGTAGAAGGCGGTGAAGTAGCCGAACTCGGCCACGGTCCAGGCGAGGATCGCGCCCCAACGCGGGCGGGCCAGCACGATCAGCGGCAGGAGCCACAGCACGTACTGCTGCGACCACACCTTGCTGAAGATCAGGAAGGCCGCGACGACCAGGAAGGCCAGTTGCGCCATGCGGGGGCGCTTCGGCGCGGCGAGCGCCAGGATCGCGATCGCGACGCAGGCCAGTCCGAACAACCCGTACGTGAGGATGTTGAGCGTCGGCACGTGGTTGCTGAGCCATTGGAACGGGCCCTGGTCCCCGCCCCCGCCGGTGTGCCACTTGCCGTCCAGGTAGCGGCCGACGTACCAGAACGTGCCCCAGTCGATGGGCCGTTCGCTGTTGAGCTGGAAGAAACGCAGCCAGCTGTCGTGCCAGAGGTACCAGACCGGGAAGTTGACCACGATCCACGTGCCGGCGGTGGCGAGGAACGCCCACAGCCATTTGTCCAGCGTGCGGGAGCGCAACGCCAGCACGAGCAGTGGCCCGAGGATGAACAGCGGCCACAGCTTGGCCGCCGCACCCAGCCCCAGGAACAAGCCGGCCCACGCCGGATGTCGTTTGGCCCACAGGTAGATGCCGACCGCGGCCAGCCCGATCGCCAGGAAGTCCCAGTTGACCGTGGCGGTGAAGAAGATGATCGGGGACAGCGCGAAGATCGCGGCATCCCAGGGCCGTCGCCGGCGCAACGCCAGGATCACGGCGGCGGTCATCACGGCCAGCGCCGAGAGCACCACCGCGTTCGCGTTGTAGAACCACCGGCCCTGGTTGATGTTGGGGTGCTTCACCCCGTACGCGTGCACCGGCAGGCCCAGCGCCCCCATGAAGTAGCCGGTGACGACCGGGTACTCCACCGGGTGGTCCTTGTACGGAACCTTGCCCTCGTTGAGCCCCTCGGCGTAATACAGCGCCAGCACGTCGGTGTAGCAGAACCGGGTGTACTGGATGTTCTTCTGCCAGTCGCCGGTCTGGCACGGCGACTTCTGCACCCAGGAGAACGCCAGCGTCATGCACATCAGCGCCATGATGATCCGCGCCGCCGTCCAGAACCGTCCGGGTTTCGCGTCCGGCCGCACGGCGTGCGCGCCGAGCGGGCCGCCGATCGCCTCGGAGAGGCCGCGTACGAACGAGTCGCCGGTCGCCGGAGCGCTCGGCTCGGCCTCGGGGCGATCGATGTCCTCGGACGGTTGGGTGCTCATGACAACGCATCATGCCGTATCGGGCGGCAATCGTCGGACACCACTTCCGGCGTATGTGAGAAAGCCTGATGAAACGGCAACGGCCGACACGCGCCCCGGAGGGCGCACGCCGGCCGCGCGCACGGGATCAGACGCTAATCGCCGCCATCTGCCCCCGCGGTTGTCTCTTGGTTGAACGGGTTCGTGACGTTGCCGCCGCCGGGACCGTTGCCGCCGTTGTTGTTGCCACCGCCCGGGCCGCCGTTGCCACCACCCGGGCCGCCGGGGCCGTTGCCACCGTTGTTGTTCCCGCCGTTGCCGTCGCAGGTCAGGCCGATCAGCGTGAGCGCGCAGTTGCCGGGGTTCGGCGGCTCGACGGGCTTGATGCCGTTGCCGAACTTCTCCGGGTCACCGGTGTTGACGCGCTGCGGGAAGTCGGCCTGCTTCCACTCGAGCGCCTTGGTGACCGAGTCGAGGAACTGCCTCCAGATCCTCGACGGCACGCCCGCGCCGAACATGTCCTTGAACCTGCTGCTGCTGTTCGGATCGTGCAGCTCGACCTTGTTGTTCTTGCCGCCGACCCAGACGGTCGCCGCGAGCTGGGGGATGCCGCCGACGAACCAACAGTCACCGGAGCCGGTGTGCTTGTCCTTGCCGTCGTTGTACTCCCAGGTGCCGGACTTGGCGATGCTCTCCCGGCCGTTGCGCAGGTCGCGATTGTCGACCTGGACGATCTTCTTCATCACGCCCTGGAGGTTGGCCATCTTGTCGGCGTCGAAGACCCGGGTGCCCGCGGTCTTCTCCGCGTTGATCACCTCGACCTTGCCGTCCTCCGGGTTGACCCGCTTCACCTGTCGGATGAAGTGCGCGTTGTGGTGCACGCCGCCACTCACGATCGTCGCGACGCCCTCGGCGTGCTCGAGCGGCACCACCCGGTACTGGCCGAACGCGACCTCGTTGTCGAAGTAGCCCAACTTCTCCCAGGTCGACTTGTCGGTCTTGGTGAGGTCGACCAGCTTGCCGTTCGGGAACTGCTTGTTGCCGTCGGTGTACATGTGCTTAATGCCGGCCGCCTTGGCCGCCGCGATGACCTTGGAACGGCCGATCGTGTCGGCGATCCAGTAGAACGGGAAGTTGTACGACTTGATCGTCGCCGTCTCGAGGTCACAGTTCTTCGGCTTGTTCTTGCAGATCGTGCCCGGGTCCGCGCCGGCGTTGTTGATCGGCTTGCCGTTGGGGCGCAGCTTGGTGCTGTCCCAGATGCTGTCGAAGGACAGGTCCTCCTGGAGACCGGCGGCGAGCGTGTAGATCTTGAACGTCGAGCCGGGGGACTGGCCGCCGACGATGCCGGAGCCGTCGCCGGCCATGTAGCCGCCGTAGTCGGTGCCGTTCGGGTTGTCGCCGCCGAAGTAGCCGAGCACCCGCCCGGTGTTCGGATCGATGCCGATCACGGCCGCCTGGTACGACTTCGGCAGGCCGTGCATGGGGGAGTCCTTGCTGGTGGCCGAGCCGGCTTCCTCGGCGGCCTTCTGCACCTCGGGGTCGATCGTCGTGGTGACGGTCAGGCCGCCCTGCTCGAACTCGGCCTCGCTGATGCCCATCTGGGCGAGCTCGGCCTTGACGTGCCGCAGGATCATGCCGACCGGCTTGTTGGCGGCGCAGGTCTTGCAGGCGGTCGCGGAGGGCTTGCGGACCGCCGGGTACTTCCGGGCGTTGTAGACCTCTGGGGTGATCCAGCCCATCTCCAGCATGTTCTTCATCGTGTACTCCCACCGCTCCTTGGCGGCCGGGAGGTTGTAGTTCGGATCGAAGCCCTTGTGCGCCGCGTTCGGGTAGGGCTGCTTGATGATCGAGGCGAGCACCGCGGCCTCGTACGGCGTGATCGCGTTCTTCTGACCGGCCGGTGTGGTCACCGACTTGCCGAAGTAGCCCTGCGCCGCGGCCTCGATGCCGTACCTGCCCTCACCGAGGTCGATGTAGTTCAGGTACATGCCCATGATCTGGTCTTTGTTGTACTGCGACTCGAGCTTGCGGGCGATGACCGCCTCGCGCAGCTTGCGGTTGATGCTGATGGCCTTCAGGTCGGCCGCGTGCCGCGCGTACTGCTGGGTGATCGTCGACGCGCCCTGGGTGGCCCCGCCGGTGAAGTTGTTCCACGCGGCCCGGACGATGCCCTTCATGTCGATGCCGTGGTGCGAGTAGAAGTTCTTGTCCTCGGCGGCCGCCACGGCGTGCTCGACGACCTTGTTGATCTTTTCCTCGGGCACCACCGTGCGGTTCTGCTCGCCCATGTTGGCAAGCACGGCGCCGTTCGCGTACTTGATCACATTGGACTGGTCCTCGCTTTTCGGCGGGGGCAGCGCCACGTCGTCGAAGAAGTAGGTGCCGCCGACCACGCCGGCACCCAGCAGGATGACCACCACGGCGGCCGCGGCGGTGAGGATGTTGGTGCGCCGGCGGCGCTTGGCCGCCTTCGACTTGTCCTTGCCGTTGCCGGGAGTGCCGGGGCCACCGGGCGCGTCCAATCCCGGGTTGGGCCGGACCGCCGCGCGGGCGACCGACGCTCGGGCGCCCACCGAGCCGGTTCCCGCGCCGACCGAGGCGCGGGCGCCCACCCGGGCGGAACCGGTGGTCCCACCCACGGGCGGGCCGCCGACGGACGCGCTGCCCACCGACGCCCGGCCCGGCACGGACGCGGCACCCACCTTGGCGGCACCCACAGACGCACGCCCGCCGGTACCACGGCGGTACGCGTCGGGCGCGGGGCGTGCCGCGGCCGAATATCGGCCGTCGGACACGTCGTCAGGCGCGGAGGCACCGGACCCGGGCACGCTGGCCCGGGCACGCGGAGACTGCGATTCGCCGTACGAGTTCATGCGGTCACACCTCGGTCACGGGGGCGCACGACGAAGGAGCCCTGGAGGGGCCCCCGCCGAAGACGCCACGCGCGGACGATTTGGGCTGCAAACCGGCAGCCGCCCTGTCGGATGTCATGAATGACCGATTGCGGCGCTGGATGCCCGAGTCGGTCGGGGTCGTGCACACGGTATCCGGATGGAACCACCTCATCGGCGGCCCTCCCGGCGTTGCGGCGACGACCCTGGCCCGCGGTGGCGGCCCGCGGGGGACGAGGCAACCGCCTCGTCCTGATCAAGCTCGTCGGCGGTCAGCGCGTCCCGGCCGAGCACGTACTGCTGGGCCAGGTGATTCCACGCGCAAGAGCGGCACACCTCCACGACGAACACCTGGAACTCACGCAGAGTCATCGCCAGGATGGGGAGCTCGGCCAGCTTTCGGGCCTGCCCGGCGGACTGCTTGAGTTCATCGCCGTAGATGTAATGCACGAGGGTGAGATTGTCGCGGCGGCAGACCGGACAGCGGTCGTCGGTCGGCTCGCCGTGGAACCGAGCTGCGTTTTTCAAGTACGGGGACGCGTCGCAGACCTCGAGCGTCGCGACTCGACCGTTGTGCACGTCACGCAGCACTGCCCGCTTCTGTAGCGAGTAGTCGACGACCTGCCGCTGCGTGCGCATGGCGAAGAGAGTACGCGGTCCGCGCGTGCGCGGCGACAGCCATCACTCAGCGTGGCGTGGCGGTCGCGTTAACGGGTTCTTCTTGCGTCCTTCACCGCGGCGATCTACGGTTGCGATGTATCGGGCCGATACATCGGGGTACGAGGAGGGGGTGGCCGATGTTGGAGTTGGCGATCCTCGGTCTCCTGCAGGAGACCCCGATGCACGGGTACGAGCTGCGCAAGGAGCTCGCGACCAAGCTGGGCACGATCCGGGCGGCCATCAGCTACGGCACCCTGTATCCGACCTTGAAGCGGCTCCAGACCGCCGGCTGGATCACCGAGTCGGCGTCGGATCCCTCGATCATCCCGCCGATGACGAGCAAACGCGGCCGGGTTGTCTACAAGATCACTGCGGAGGGCAAGGAGCGCTTCGCCGATCTGCTCGCCCAGGCCGGCCCCGAGACGTACGACGATGCCGGCTTCGGCGTGCACTTCGCCTTCTTCTCCCGCACCGATCGCGCCACCCGGCTGCGGATCCTCGAGGGCCGCCGGCGGCGGATCGAGGAGCGCCGCGAGGGCCTGCGCGAGGTTCTCTCCCGGGCCGGCGAGCGACTCGACGCCTACACGCTGGAACTGCAACGCCACGGACTCGACGCCTGCGAGCGCGAGGTCCGCTGGCTGGAGGAGCTCATCACCAACGAGCGCTCCGGCCGTGCGCCGGCCACCCCCGGCACTCTCGGCTTCCCCGACGACCTGTCTGGGGACGCACCCCCCGAATCCCCGCGTCCGCACGAGGACCGGCCGTGATGAACAACAAGGAGGCAAACGCGATGGGCTCCGTCCGCGTCGCCATCGTCGGTGTGGGTAACTGCGCCTCGTCCCTGGTACAGGGCGTGGAGTACTACAAGAACGCCGACCCCAACGACCGCGTCCCGGGTCTCATGCACGTGACCTTCGGCGACTACCACGTATCTGACGTGCAGTTCGTCGCGGCGTTCGATGTGGACGCCAAGAAGGTCGGCATGGACCTGGCCGAGGCGATCGTCGCCAGCGAGAACAACACGATCAAGCTGACCGACGTGCCGCCGACCGGCGTCACCGTCCAGCGTGGACCGACGTTCGACGGTCTGGGCACCTACTACCGCGAGATCATCGAGGAGTCGGCGGCCGAGGCGGTCGACGTGGCCCAGGCGCTGCGCGACGCGCAGGTCGACGTGGTCGTCTCCTACCTGCCGGTGGGCTCGGAGCAGGCCGACAAGTTCTACGCCCAGGCCGCGATCGACGCCGGCTGCGCGTTCGTCAACGCGCTCCCCGTCTTCATCGCCTCCAACCCGGAGTGGGCGCAGAAGTTCACCGACGCGGGCCTCCCGATCGTCGGCGACGACATCAAGAGCCAGGTCGGCGCCACGATCGTGCACCGCGCGCTCGCCAAGCTGTTCGAGGACCGCGGCGTCGAGCTGCTGCGCACGTACCAGCTCAACTTCGGCGGCAACATGGACTTCATGAACATGCTGGAGCGCAACCGCCTGGTCTCCAAGAAGATCTCGAAGACCCAGTCGGTGACCAGCCAGATCCCGCACGAGATGGTCAAGAGCGACGTGCACATCGGCCCGTCCGACCACGTGCCGTGGCTCGACGACCGCAAGTGGGCCTACATCCGCCTGGAGGGCCGCTCCTTCGGTGACACCCCGCTGAACGCCGAGCTCAAGCTCGAGGTGTGGGACTCCCCGAACTCGGCCGGCGTCATCATCGACGCCGTCCGCGCCGCGAAGATCGCCAAGGACCGCGGCATCGGCGGCCCGATCCTCTCGGCGTCGTCGTACTTCATGAAGTCCCCGCCGGTCCAGTACAACGACCACGACGCGAAGGAGGCCGTCGAGGCCTTCATCCGCGGCGAGATCGAGCGCTGACCGCCGCGATCATCGAGAAAGGCCGGGCCGCCGAGGCGACCCGGCCTTCTCCGTCCCTTCATTCGGTACGCATGAACGGCGCGAGCCGTTTCGCGATCTCGCCGACATCGTCCACTCGTCCGTCGAGGATCTCGCTCGTGAGCACCATCCGATCGAGCGGAGACATGGCAAGATCGGCGCCGCTCGTCTCGGCGAAAAACCCGGCGGCAGCCCAGCCGAAGCTTGCGTTCCACATGTCCAATGGCTCCCAGCGGATGATCGCGTGAAGGAGCGCAGCCGTCCGCTCAGGAACTGACTCGTAAGTCTGTCTCGTCATGATGGCGGAGTGCGGTCGCGCGGCCGCTGAGTAAAGGATGCCGGCGTCCCGCACCCGCGTGTACGGGGCGGTGGACTCACCGGTGAATGCAAGCAGCTCCTCGGCATCGATTCGCCGAGTCATCGGTTGCCCAGCGCACGGTAGAAGTCCGCATTCTCCACCTCGTCACGGCGGACGAATTCTCTGATCTGCTTGAGCCCCTCGGGGTCTCTCGTCAAGATCGCCCTGGCGAACTCGGGCTCACACCCGAGTGCGTATTGCAGGCGCTCGACGGCTCTGTCCAAGTCCTCGTCCGTCGACGGCTGCATGTCTTGGGTAGTCATAGAACAAGTGTTCTCTCGCCTATTAGCGTGCGTCAACCCCAAGCGCGTGCCAACGCGACCCCGGCCTCCAGCTCGAGCAGCCGCCGCTTGCGGTCGAGGCCGCCGCCGAAGCCGACCATCTTGCCGCCGGCGCCGACGACGCGGTGGCAGGGGACGATGACCGGGACGGGATTGTGGTTGCAGGCGGTGCCGACGGCCCGGGCGGCGCCCGGGTCGCCGAGCGCCGTGGCGATCGAGCCGTAGGTGACCATCTCGCCATACGGAATCTTGGCGATCTCGGCCCAGACGGCGCGCTCGAACTCGGAACCGCCGCGCAGCTCGAACGGCACGGTGAAGTCGGTCAGCTCGCCGGCGAAATACGACACCAGTTGCGCCGCGGCGGGATGGTCGGCGGACGGGCCGGGCGCGGCGCCGAAGCGCACGTTGATCACCGCGTCTCCGGCGACGACCACGCCGAGCGGGCCGATGGGTGAGTCGACGACGAACATGGCCCCGATTCTGCCCCGGGGGTACGACAAGACCGCTACGACGGAAGGTGGCCGTTGTCGCGGGCCCACTTGAAGAGCTCGGCCTCGGCCTCGTCCCGGCTGAGCGGCCCGCGGTCGAGGCGCAGCTCCTTCAGATAGCGCCACGCCTGGCCGACGATCGGGCCGGGTGGGACGCCGAGCAGCTCCATGATGGCGTTGCCGTCGAGGTCGGGGCGCACCCGGGCGAGGTCCTCCTCGGCCTCGAGCCGGGTGATCCGCTCCTCGAGCGCGTCGTAGTCGGCGGCGAGGTTGGCCGCCTTGCGCTTGTTGCGCGTCGTGACGTCCGAGCGGGTGAGCTTGTGCAGGCGCGGCAGCAGCGGTCCGGCGTCGGTCACGTAGCGGCGCACCGCCGAATCGGTCCACTCGCCCCGGCCGTACCCGTAGAACCGGAGATGCAGGGCGACCAGCTCGACCACATCCGAGATGACGTCCTTGGGGTATTTCAGGGCTTTCATCCGCTGCTTGGTGAGCCGCGCGCCGACGATCTCGTGGTGGTGGAAGCTGACCCGGCCGTCGCGGCCGACCGCCTTGGTGGCCGGCTTGCCGACGTCGTGCATCAGCGCGGCCATCCGCAGCACGAAGTCGGGCTCGGCAGACCCTTCGAGGCGGATCGCGTTCTGCACGACGATCAGGGTGTGCTCGTAGACGTCCTTGTGCTGGGCGTGCTCGTCGATCTCGAGCTTGAGCCCGGAGACCTCGGGCAGGAACCGGTCGGCCAGCCCGGTGTCGACGAGCAGCCGCAGCCCGGTGATCGGGTCGGCGGCGCACAGCAGCTTGGTGAACTCGTCCCGGATCCGCTCGGCGGTGATCCGGTCGAGATCGGCGGCCATGCGCGACATAGCCGAAATGACCGCTTCGTCCACTGTAAACCGGAGCTTCGCGGCAAACCGGGCAGCGCGCAGCATCCGAAGTGGATCATCGCCGAACGACACCGATGGCGCGGCCGGTGTGCGGATCACTCGCGCCGCGAGGTCGGCCAGCCCGCCGTACGGATCGGTGAAGACGTGCCCGGGCAGCGACACCGCCATCGCGTTGATCGTGAAGTCCCGCCGCTCGAGATCGTCGAGCAGCGACTTCCCATAGACCACGACCGGATTGCGCGACACCCCGTCGTACGCCTCGGCCCGGAACGTCGTGATCTCCAGCCGGAGGCCGTTCTTCTGCACGCCGATGGTGCCGAACTCGCGGCCGGTCTCCCAGATCGCGTCGGCCCAGCCCTGCACGACCGCGAGGGTCTGCTCGGGCGTGGCGTCGGTGCAGAAGTCGAGATCGTCGCCGAGGGCGCCGAGCAGCGCGTCCCGCACCGACCCGCCGACCAGGTGCAACTCATGGCCCGCGGACTCGAACCGGCGCCCCAGCTCGTCGGCGACGGGGGAAACTCGGAGCAGCTCGGCGACGGCCTTGCGCTGGGCGGCATTCAACACAGACATGGGGTTACAAGCCTAGCTGGCCTTCAGTCCGGTCTTGGGTGGTGGGCGGGGCGGTTGGATGGCTGGCCTTCAGTCCGGTCTTGGGTGGTGGGCGGGGCGGTTGGATGGAGGGCGTGGCACGACCGAATTTCAGCGGGCAGGATTGACGGCGTGCCCGTTTCCGAGGCGCTGCGAAGCCTGAGCGAGAACCCTGGGTTCTGGACCGGCGCCGGCGCGACCACCGACGACCCCGACCCGCGCGAGCTCCGGGTGACCTTCCCGGTCACCGGCGGATACGCTCTGGTCCTCGACATCGGCCTGCCGTCCGGCGAGCGCGCCCTCGGCCTGCGCGTCCCCGCCTCCTCGGAGCCGATCCAGCTGGCCTGGGCGCCCGCCGAGGGCCCGTATCCGGCCGCCCTGCGATGGTGGGAGCTCGATCTCTGCGCCCGGGTGACCGCCCTCGAGGACCCGACCCTGCCGCATCCGGGCCTGGTGGTGGCGCTGCTCTCCCCGTTCGCGCCGGCGACCCCGGACGACGACGGGGCCACTATCGGCGCGATGCGCGAGGCCGCGTACCGGTCGCTGCGCCGCGATGTGCCGCCCGCCCCGCCCCACGGTCCGGAGCAGGCTCCCCTTCCGCTCTTCGCGGGCGACGACTGGTGGCCGTCTCCACCCGCGGCTTCGCCGCAGGTGCTCGACGAGGCCACGATCGCGGAGATCACCCGTCCGACGTTCCGCTTCTCCGAGGTACGTCATGGGTCGCGCTTCCCGGGTGAGGAGCTGGCCCATCTCGTACGCCTGGCGTCCGCCCGCCTGGCCCGGCTGCCGGACGAGCCCTGGCACCCGGTCACCCGTCCGCTGACCCGGGAGATCCTCGACACCGGTGACCTGGCACCCGTTCCGGCCCTGCTCGGCGCGCTCACCGAGGCCGGTTGCGATCATCCGACGGTGCTGGACGCGCTGAGCGAGCCGCTGGTCCCGGTCGAGGCCTGCTGGATGGTGGAGACCCTGGCCGGCGCCGAACCCGGCACCCTCCTGCGCCGCCGGGTATGACGTACCCCTTTATGGTGACTCCGGTGAGGGCTATTCACGACGGTGGAGACCAAGCCGCCAACCTCGCTCTTGCTGCGAACTCACGGAGAGTCGTGAATAACCCTCAATTGTCGGGACAAGTCGGGAGGCTCGGGTGAACGGCGGCCTGTACCGCAGCGCGCACGCCACGCCGGATGGTGTGCGCCCGGTCGCCGAGGACGGCGTCACCCTGATCTCGGTGGACTCCGGAGTCATCGGTCAGGAGCAGGCGCTGCCACCGGAAGAGCTGCACGCGGACGGCGACGGCGGAACGGCCGGCAATTCCGCGATCATGGCGGCCGGCAGCCTGGTCAGCCGGCTCATCGGCTTCGTGCGCAACGCGCTGATCGGCATCACCCTCGGCGCGGGCATCGGCGACGCGTACACCAGCGCCCAGTTCCTGCCGGGGCAGATCTACGAACTGTTGCTCGGCGGCATCCTCTCCAGCGTGCTGATCCCGCTGCTGGTGCGGCGGCGCAAGAGTGACCCGGACGGCGGACTCGAATTCACCCGCAAGCTGCTCACCTTCGCGATCGTGTCGCTCGGCATCGCGACGATCCTGGTGGTGGCGGCCGCCCCGCTGATCACCGCGATTCAGGCCAGCAGCGACAACAACGCCGCCTACCGGGATCTGGTCACCCACTTCGCGTACCTGATCCTGCCGATCATCTTCTTCACCGGCCTGTCCGCGCTGATCGGCGCGGTGCTCAACGTGCGCGGGCACTTCGCCGCCCCGACCTGGGCGCCGATCCTGAACAACCTCGTGGTGATCGCGACCTGCGGCGTGTTCATCATGTTCTTCAGCAAGGACAACCTCACCGAAGAGACGATCAGCGGCGGCGCGATCCTGCTGATGGGCCTCGGCACCCTGCTCGGCATGGTGGTGCAGGCGATCGGCCTGCTCCCGGCGCTGCGCAAGGTCGGTTTCCGCTGGAAGTGGCGCTGGGATCCGCGCTCGCTCGGCCTCGGCGAGATCGGCCGGTTGGCCGGCTGGATGCTCTGCTACGTCGCCGCCAACCAGGTCGCCGTCTTCGTCGTGGTGCGCATCCTCAACCGGGTGGCCGACGGGGACAGCGCGAGCGTGCTGGCATTCAACAACGTCTTCCTGCTGACGATGATGGCGCACGGCATCATCGGCGTGTCGGTGATGACCGCGCTGCTGCCGAAGATGAGCGCGGCCGCCGCCGACGGCCGGTACGCCGATGTCAGCGCCGACCTGAGCCGCGGCATCCGGCTGACCGCCACCGCGCTGGCGCCGATCGCGGTCGTGTACGGCGTCCTCGCCGCACCCATCGCGGTGATGCTCTTCCAGGGCGGCAAGTACACCAACGCCAACGCGCTCGCCACCGGCACGGTGCTCGCCGTGGCCGCGTTCGCGGTCATCCCGCTCTCGATCAGCTACCTGTGCACGTACGCGTTCTACTCCCTGCAGGGCAACAAGACCGCCGCGTTGATCAATCTGCCGGTGGTGGCGGTGCGGATCGGGGCCTATCTGGTCTTCGCCGCGGTTCTCAGCAAGGCGCACTCGGCCGCCGGGATGACCGCCGGCAACGCGCTCTCCTATCTCGTCTCGGCGCTGATCTCGCTGGCCGTGCTGCGCCGCCGGATCGGCCGGCTCAACCTCGGCTCAGTCGCCGCGGCCCTGATGAAGGTGCTGATCGCCGCCGCGGTCGCCGCCGCGCTGGGCCTGCTGGTCGTGCACTTCCTGCCCGGCGCCGGCGCGCCGTCCGGCCGCGGCGAGGCTTTCGTGCAGCTGCTCGCCGGGGGCGCGGTCATCCTGATCGTCTACCTCGCGGCCGCGACTTTGCTCCGGGTGCGAGAAGTGAGCCAGGTGATGGGCATGGTGCGGCGCAAGCTCGGCCGCTGAGCTGCGGTTTTTCCGCCGTTGAGGCGGAAGTGCCCGCCATCCGGCCGCAGAATCCGAGGTGCCGCGCCGGGGGGACGACCTGCCGTACGGTGGCCGTGGGCGGGTATGGTCGGTGTCGGCATGCACAGCCTTTTGCGCCAGCGTGGGAAACCGCGCTGCGAGCACCGAGGGAGGACGGGTGACCCAGGTCGGCGAAGGCCACGAGACCGCGGCCGATGCGGACGGGCCGGTCATGACCTTCGGTGCACCCACCGTCGGTGAGATCCTGGCCGAGCGCTACGAGCTCCAGGAGCACGTGAACGACGACAGCGCGGGCCGGCAGGTCTGGCGCGGCGTCGATGTCGTGCTGCGGCGGCCCGTCGCGGTGGTCTTGCGTTATCCCGGTGGCGACTCCGCCACCGAGATGCTGCAGGCCGCCGTCGACGCGAGCCGGGTGATCCACCCCAACCTGGTCGGCGTCTACGACGCGATCGACGAGGGCGCCCGGGCGTATGTGGTGCGCGAGTGGGTCGATGGCGAGTCGCTGCGCGAGATGGTCTCCGAGGAGGGTCCGCTGGACCCGGCCCGGGCGACCGCGATCGCCCACTCGATCGCCGACGCGCTCGCCGCGGTGCACGCCACCGGCATGGTCCACGGCAACGTGCACCCCGGCACCACGCTGATCGCCGACGACGGCCGGGTGGTGCTCGCCGACGCGCGGGCCGATTCGGCCGACAGCACCGAGGGCGACATCCGGGCCGTGGGCGGCCTTCTTTACTACGCGCTGACCGCGCACTGGCCGCAGACCGAGGTGAGCCACTCGGCGCTGCCCGACGCCACCCGCGACACGTCCGGCAACCCGGCCGCCCCGCGCCAGATCCGCGCCGGCGTCCCGGCCTACCTCGACGACCTGACGATGGATCTGCTCGACCGGCGGGTCGCGGCGCCCGCGGCCGACGCGCTCGCGGCCGAGCTGGCCCGGCTCGACGCGGCCGCCGACGACGACTACGAGGACGTCGGCCCGCTGCGCTTCACCCAGGGCAACGCGACGTCCGAGCCGGCGCGCAACAATTCGAAGATCGTGGTCGGGGTCGCGGCGCTGGTCGTCATCGCGATCGTCGGCCTGGTCTTCGGCATCCGCGCGATCACCAGCTCCAACTCCTCGGGTGGCAAGACGACCACGGCCCAGGTGGGCGGCACGCCGAACGGCGACTCGTCGACCGCGTCCCAGGCTCCGGTGGCCAACCCGAAGAAGATCCCGCTGACCGCCGACATGGTGCGCATCGTCGACCCGCCGCACGGCGACCGGATGGACACCGGCCAGGCGGCGAACACGGTCGACAACGACCCCGACACCGCCTGGGTGACCCAGCGCTTCAAGCAGTCCAACTTCGGCACCCGCAAGCCGGGCATGGGCGTGCTGATCAACCTGGGCGCCCCGCGCTCGCTGGCCGAGGTGCGGGTCGAGATGTCCACCCCGGGCGTGACGATGGACATCCGGACGGGCACGACCGACCCGGGCGACACGTCCTCGGGTGACGACAAGATCGTCAAGACGTACAAGAAGCTCGAGGACGACGCCGAGGGCAAGACCGACGGCACCAACCGGGTCTTCTCCGCGTTCAACCCCGACCAGAAATACCAGTACGTCCTGGTCTTTCTCACCGACCTGCCGCCGGCCGACGACGGCAACGGCGGCTTCAAGGTCGCGGTCAACAAGATCGAGGTGTACGGCTACTGATCGGCAGGGTCGCCGGGCCGTTCGCGACTCCGATAGCTTGTCAGCGTGGATCCGCAGGGTGGCGCGAGCGACGCCGATCTTCTGCGCGCGCATCTCGACGGCGACGCGCGGGCGTTCGCCGTGCTGGTCCGCCGCCATCGTGACCGGCTCTGGGCGGTCGCCTTGCGCACGATCGGCGACCGCGAGGAGGCCGCCGACGCGGTGCAGGACGCGCTGCTGTCGGCGCACCGCAACGCGGCGAAGTTCCGCGGCGACGCGGCCGTCACCACCTGGCTGCACCGCATCGTGGTGAACGCCTGCCTCGACCGGATCCGGCGGCGGCAGGCCCACCCGACCGTGCCCCTGCCCGACGGCAACCGCGGCGACGACCGCCCGTCCGCTCCCGAGCCGGCCGCCCCGGCCGAGGATCACGACACCGCGCTGGTGGTGCGGCAGGCGCTGGCCGATCTGCCGGCCGAGCAGCGGGCCGCGATCGTGCTGGTCGACATCCAGGGCTACCCGGTGGCCGAGGCCGCCGCGATGCTCGGCGTGGCCGAGGGCACGATCAAGAGCCGCTGCGCCCGCGGCCGGGCCCGCATGGCACTGGCCTTGAGCAGCCTGCGCGGCCACGAGCCGGCGGCGCGGGGAGATCGGGGTCACGCCGCCGAGGGGAACCAGCAGGCCGCCCAGGCCGTCTCATCCGGACCGGGTGCGGGCCGACCGCTGCCCACGTCGGGCGAGGGGAGGGACGAGAGGTGACCGGGGCCGAGTTCCGCGGGGTCGACATCGACCTGCTGGCCGACTACATCGGCGGCGCCCTGGCCGGCACGCCCGACGAGTCCGTGGTCGCCACCCTGATCGCCGACGACCCCGCCTGGCGGGACGCCTACGAGTCGCTCAGCGGCGGCATGGCGGCGGTCCAGGCCGAGCTGGGCCAGTTCGAGCCCGAGCCGATGCCCGACGACGTGGCGGCGCGGCTGGAGGAGGCGTTCGCCGCCCCGCGAATGACCCTGGTGCGGGACGCGGGCGACGCTGCCGACGCCGTACGGGAAAAGGAATTTGATCTGGCGAAGCGCCGGGCGGGTCGTCGGCTGCGCTGGGTCACCCCGATCGCCGTGGCCGCCGGGGCCGTGGCCTTTGTCGGGTTCGGCCTCGACTATCTCGCCGGCCGCGACACCTCCTCGGCTGACAAAGCCGCCACCACCGCCGGCGGCGCGGCCGATTCGGCGGCCCGCCGGGACAACAACGCGCCGGCCCCGGCGCGGGCCGAGTCGGGACCCGGAGCCGCCGTCGCCGGAAAGGGCGAGGCCCCCCGGCCGCCACAGATCCTGGCAACCGGCACGAACTACTCGGCACAGACGCTGGCCCTCGCGCCGGCCCAGATCCTGTCCAGCCGCTCCGCCGCCGCTCCGGCGCCGCTGGCCCGGCTGAACGCCACGGCCACGCTGCAGCAGTGCCTCGACCTGATCGCCGCGGCGAACGGCGCCGGTCCGATCACCACCGAGACGGTGGACTACGCGAAGTTCGAAGGCAAGCCCGCGATCGTGGTGCGTTTCACCGCCGGCAACGGCGCCTGGGCCTGGGCCAGCGGCCCGTCCTGCGGCACGGTGAGCGGCCACGCGGACACCCTGGCCAAGGTCCCGGTACGCTGAGCGACACCCCCCGGTGAGGTGGGCCACGGCCCGCGCGAGGGGGGAATGGTGTGTGCCTAGCATGGCGTTCTAGCGTGCAGTGTCGCCGGGCCTTCACCCGGCGATTTCAGACGACAGGGAGTCGGCAGTGGACGAGGTCCGCAATCTGATCATCATCGGTTCGGGGCCGTCCGGCTACACCGCGGCGCTGTACGCGGCCCGGGCGAATCTCAAGCCGCTCGTGATCGAAGGCGTCCAGTCCGGTGGCGCGCTGATGACCACCACCGAGGTGGAAAACTTCCCGGGTCACCGCGACGGCATCCTGGGCCCCGAGCTCATGGACAACATGCGCGCGCAGGCCGAGAAGTTCGGCGCCGAGTTCATCACGGACGACGTGTCCCGCGTCGAGCTCACCGACAAGCCGACCGAGGCCGGCACCGAGGGCCTCAAGACGGTCTGGGTGCACGACAAGGAATACTTCGCCCGCGCCGTGATCCTCGCGACGGGCTCCGCGTGGCGCCCGATCGGTGTGCCCGGCGAGCAGGAGCTGCTCGGCCACGGCGTCTCCTCCTGTGCCACCTGTGACGGCTTCTTCTTCCGCAACCAGCACATCGTGGTGGTCGGCGGCGGCGACTCGGCGATGGAGGAGGCGACCTTCCTGACCCGCTTCGCCGAGACGGTCACGATCGTGCACCGCCGCGACACGTTCCGGGCCAGCAAGGTCATGCAGGTGCGGGCGATGAACAACCCGAAGATCAAGGTCGAGTGGAACTCGGTGGTCGAGGAGATCCTCGGCGAGGATGGGAAGGTCACCGGCGTCCGGCTGAAGAACGTCAAGTCCGGCGAGAGCAAGGTCCTCGACGTGACCGGCGTCTTCGTGGCGATCGGCCACGACCCGCGCAGCGAGCTGTTCAAGGGCCAGATCGAGCTCGACGACGAGGGCTACGTGAAGGTCGACTCGCCGTCCACCCGCACCAACATCCAGGGCGTGTTCGCCGCCGGCGACCTCGTCGACCACACCTATCGTCAGGCCATCACGGCGGCCGGCACGGGTTGTGCCGCGGCGCTCGACGCCGAGCGTTTCATCGCCTCATTCGTAGAGCTGTAAAGGGAGGTCGTCGTGGGAGCAGGCAAGCCCGTGACCGACGCCACGTTCACAAGCGACGTGTTGCAGTCGGACAAGCCGGTGCTGGTGGATTTCTGGGCGGAGTGGTGCATGCCCTGCAAGAAGGTCGACCCGCTGCTCGGTGAGATCGCCAAGGAAATGGGCGACAAGGTGGAGATCGTCAGCATCAACATCGACGAGAACCCGGAGACCACGCGCGCCTACCGGGTGATGTCGGTGCCCACGCTGACCATCTTCAAGGGCGGCGAGCCCGTCAATTCGGTCACCGGCGCCAAGCCGAAGAGTGCCCTGGTCAACTTCATCGAGTCGGCTCTCTAGGCCAATCCGTCACGCCCCGCATCCCCTGGGATGCGGGGCGTTGCCGTCCGGTGGGGGCGGCGTCACCGGAGTACGCTCCGAGTCGTTCTTCCTTTTCCCTCGGACCTCATTCAAGGGAGTCGCGCGTGCGTTCCATCCGACGTGGAGACAGCGGCCCGGCCGTTGCCGAGATCCGATCCATCCTGGTCGGCCTGGAGCTGCTTTCCGAGGAGGGATCGGAGGTCTTCGACGACGCCACCGACCACGCGGTGCGGGCATTCCAGCAGAGCCGCGGAATCGGGGTGGACGGCCTGGTCGGTGACGAGACGTGGGGCGCGCTGGACGCGGCCCGCTGGCGGCTCGGCGCGCGCACCCTGTTCCACTCGGTGCCCAACGCCCTGGTCGGTGAGGACGTGCGGACGCTCCAGGAGCGGCTGCTCGAGATGGGGTACGACACCGGACGCGCCGACTCGATCTACGGGCCGCGCACGGCTCGTGCGGTCGCGCAGTTCCAGCGCGAGGTGGGTCTCACCCAGGACGGCTCCTGCGGTCCGCAGACCATGAAGGCGCTGCGCCGGCTCGGCCGCAAGGTCGTCGGGGGCCGGCCGCAGTGGCTGCGCGAGGCCGAGGCCTTCCGCCAGGCCGGCACCAACCTGATGGGCAAGACCATCGTGATCGACCCGGGCCACGGCGGCGGCGAGGATCTCGGCGTGGTGGTCCCGGAGGGTCCGCTGCGCTGGACCGAGGCCGATCTGGTCTTCGACCTGGCCGCGCGGCTCGAGGGGCGGCTCGCGGCGGCCGGCATGCGGGTGCACCTGACCCGCGGCCCGCACCCGGCCCAGCCGATGACCGGCGCCGAGCGGGCCACGCTCGCCAACAGCCTGGGGGCCGACCTGCTCATCTCGTTGCACCTCGACGGCCACCACAGCGAGGCGGCCCACGGCGTGGCGACGTACCACTACGGCACCGGCAACGGCCTCAGCTCGACGGTCGGCGAGCGGCTGGCCAACCTGGTGCAGCGCGAGATCGTGGTGCGGACCGGCATGCGCGACTGCCGGATCCACTCGAAGACGTGGGAGCTGCTGCGGTTGACGCGCATGCCCGCCGTACGCGTGGATCTGGGTTATCTGACGTCGCCGATCGACCGGGACCGCTTGGTCAACCCGCTCTTCCGCGAGCAGATCGTGGAGGCGATCCTCGCCGCGGTGCAGCGCATGTACTACCCGGTCGAGATCGATGTGCCGACCGGGTCGATCGACGTGCGACAGCTGCGGGTGGCGCTCGGCGCCGGCTCTTAATTCTCGACGCTGCGTGTCGCGGTCGCCGGCCGCACCGGGCGCAGCAAGGTCTCGGGGCTCATCGAGCCGAGCAGCTTCTCGAGCGCGTACTCGACGTCGGACTTCCACGACAGGGCCGTGCGCAACTCGAGGCGCAGTCGCGGATAGCGCGGATGCGGGCGAACCGTCTTGAAGCCGACGGAGAGGAAGAAATCGACCGGCGCGACGCAGCCAGCCTGCTTCTCCTCGTCCGCCTCGCCGAACTTCGCGTCGCCGAACGCCTCGATCGCCTTCACGCCCCGCTTGGTGAGATCGCGGGCCACGCCCTGCACGAGCATGCGTCCCAGGCCGCCGCCGGCGAACGCGGCCACCACGTGCGCGGTCATCAGCAATGCGGCGTCCGCGCTCACCGGCGAGGTGGGGAAGGCCATCGAGCGCGGGACGTACGCCGGTGGGGCGTACATCACAAAGCCGGCCGGCATGCCGTCGACGTACGCCAGCTTGCCGCACGCGCCCCACTCCAGCAGCGTCTGCGAAACCCACGCCTCCTTTTCGAGGCCGGGATCGCCGGTGGCGCAGGCCCGCTCGGCGGACACCGGGTCGAGCTCCCAGAAGACGCACTCCCGGCAGGGACGAGGAAGATCCTCAAGCGTGTCCAGGGTGAGGTTGACCAGGCGCCGCGACACTGCAATCCCCCTCTTTCCGGGCGGCGCTCCGCTCCTGTCCCGTGCCTACCCCGCGCCCCCGCGAGGATCCTACGCCGCAAAATCCATGAACGGGACCAGGTCGGGCATCCGGCCGGTTAACCGAGGGCCTTTGCAGCGGCCGCCGTCTACCATTTGGGGTTCCGGCATGCCTTAGGGAGGGCACAGATGACCGGCACCACCCAGGACGATTACACCGATGTGTACGCGCGACGCGTGCGCGGGATGACCACCTCCGAGATCCGCGCCCTGTTCGCCGTCGCCAGTCGTCCGGAGGTGGTGTCGCTGGCAGGCGGCTCACCGTTCATCGCCGCCCTCCCCCTCGACGCCGTCGGCGAAATGCTCGGCAGCCTCGCCGCCGACCAGGGCGCGGTCAGCCTTCAGTACGGCATCGGCCAGGGCACGATCGAGCTCCGCGAGCGCATCTGCGAGGTGATGGCGCTCTCCGGCATCCACGGCGCCTCCCCCGACGACGTGGTGGTCACGGTCGGCGGCCAGCAGGCGATCGACCTGCTCGCCCGCCTCTTCCTGGACCCGGGCGACGTGGTGCTCGCCGAGGGGCCGAGTTACGTCGGCGCACTCGGGGTCTTCCAGGCCGCCCAGGCACAGGTGCACCACGTGGCGATGGACGACGACGGGCTGATCCCGTCGGCGCTCGAGGAGGCCATCGCCTCGGTGGCGCGGTCGGGACGCCGGGCGAAGTTCCTCTACACGATCCCGACCTTCCAAAATCCGGCCGGCGTGACGCTCTCCGAGGAGAGGCGCGAGCAGATCCTCGACATCTGTGCACGGGCCGGGCTGCTGGTGGTGGAGGACGACCCGTACGGAATGTTGTCCTTCGAGGGTGACGCGCCGTTGCCGTTGCGTGCCCGCCGGCGCGAGGGCGTCTTCTACGTCAGCACCTTCTCCAAGACTTTCGCGCCCGGCCTGCGGGTCGGCTGGATCCTGGCGCCGCACGCGGTCCGCGAAAAACTCGTGATGATGAGCGAGGCGAACGTGCTGTGCCCGAGCGCGTTCGCCCAGGCGGCGGTCACGCAATACCTGACGGCCATGCCGTGGCGCGAGCAGATCAAGTCGTATCGCGAGATCTACCGCGAGCGTCGCGACATCCTGCTGACCGCGATGCGCGACCTGATGCCGGCCGGCACCACGTGGACCCATCCCACCGGCGGCCTGTTCGTCTGGGCGACCCTCCCCGAGGGTCTGGACTCCAAGGCGATGATGCCGCGCGCCATCGCGGCGCGCGTCGCTTACGTGCCGGGCACGGGCTTCTATGCGGACGGCACCGGCACGAGCAACATGCGGCTCAATTTCTCGTACGCGTCGCCCGAGCGCCTCCGTGAGGGCATCCGGCGGCTGGCCGGGGTGATGGAGCAGGAGCTCGCGATGCGGGCGGTCTTCGGTCCCGCCGCCGCGGCGCACCACCACCGTCGCCGGGGCGCGGCCGCCGCCGACGCTCCCGGCCCCGACTTGGCATGATCAGTCCCATGGCTTCGGTCGATCCTGTCGCTTCTGTCGCATCCGGAGAAGACGTGCGCGTAATGGTTCTGGCGGGTGGGCTCTCCTACGAGAGGGACGTGTCGCTGCGCTCCGGCCGCCGGGTCCTCGACGCGCTGCGGGCGGTGGGCGTCCACGCCGAGATGCACGACGCGGACGTGACGCTGCTGCCGGCCCTGCGGGAAGACCCGCCCGACGCGGTGATCATCGCCCTGCACGGCGCGACCGGCGAGGACGGTTCGCTGCGCGGCGTGCTCGACCTGTGCGGCGTGCCCTACGTGGGCTGTGACGCCCAGGCCTCCCGCCTGGCGTGGGACAAGCCGTCCGCCAAGTCGATGCTGCGCGAGGCCGGCATTCCGACGCCGGACGGGGTGGCGTTGCCGCACGATCGGTTCTCCGAGCTGGGCGCGGTGGCGGTGCTCGACCGGATCGTCGAGCGTCTGGGGTTGCCGCTGATGGTCAAGCCGGCCCAGGGCGGTTCGGGCCTCGGCGCCGCGGTGGTCCGGGAGGACGCGGACCTGCCGGCCGCGATGGTGGGTTGTTTCGCGTACGACTCCACGGCACTCGTCGAGAAGTTCGTCCCCGGCAAGGACGTGGCGGTGTCGATCGTCGACCTGGGTTCGGGCCCGCAGGCGCTGCCGATCGTCGAGATCGTTCCTCGCGACGGCGTGTACGACTACGCGGCCCGCTACACGGCCGGGCTGACGACGTGGCACACCCCGGCGCGGCTGGACACGGAGACGGCGGCCCGGGTGTCGGAGACGGCGCTGGCGGCGCACAAGGCGCTGGGGTTGCGGGATCTGTCGCGGGTCGATCTGATCGTCGCGGAGGACGGGTCGCCGCAGGTCCTCGGCATCAACGTGTCGCCCGGGATGACGGAGACTTCGCTGCTGCCGCTGGCGGTGCAGGCGGCGGGGATGGATCTGGGGCAGATCCTGGCGACGCTTGTTTCGCGGGCGGTAGCTCGCGCGTAGGGGTTTGTTGGGGCGGCCTTGGCTCGCGCTGTGCGCGACGAGCCGGGGCCGCCCTTGTTATGTCTGGTGTTGTGTCTGGCGCTGACGCCCGCACCCGTGGCTGGCCGTCCTCTGCGCGGTTAGGAAGTCCGGGTGGCGCCGCTCTCGGCCGCGATCGCCGGCGCGCCGTCCGCAGCCACACCGGCGCTGCCGTCCGCAGCCACGCCCGCGCTCGCGCTCGCGCCGCCGCCCGTAGCAACCGCCGAAACGCCGTCCGCAGCCACGCCCGCGCCGCCACCCACAGCCGAGCCCGCGCCCGCGCCGCCGCCTG